>NC_014217.1:3494350-3812018 GCF_000092925.1 Ancylobacter novellus DSM 506
CGCCCGAGGAGATTTGGTCCTTCTTCAAGCGTTATGGCGGGCCGCGTCCGGGCCAGCCGATGGAGGCCGAGCCGCAGATCGCGGCCGCCGGCGCGCCAGCCCCTGCCGGCTCGCCTGCCGCTTCCGCCGCGCTCGCCGAGGGGCCCGCGCTTGCCATGGTGCCGCTGCCGCCGCCGCGTCCGGCGATCGACGCCAAGCCAAGCGCAGCTCAGCCGATCGTAGCCCAGGCGGTGACCGCCCAACCAACCGTCACCAAGCCGATCCTGTCCCACCCGGATTCGGCCGCCACGGCCTGGCAGGGCATCGCTCCCACCGACGCGCAGCCGGCGGCCACGACGGTCGCGGTGGCGCAGGAGCCGCTCCCCGAAGCGCAGATTCCCGCCCTGCACCGGCCGATGGTGGCCGGCGCGACGATGCCGCTTCAGACCGGCTCCTTCGTGCCGGCGGACGCCTCGGCCTCGGCCGCGACCCAGCTGGCGGCGGCGCCGCGGCCGCCCCGCGCGCCGGTGCGCTAGCAGGCCGCCAGCGTGCAATAGACCTCCACGGCGGCGGCGGAAAAAACCGCGCCGCCATGCTTTTGCCGTCACACCGGGCTTTACATCGCGGTCCCGTGAGGATCGAGCGATTCGATTTTTGCGCGGGTTGACGGCATTAGTCCGGGACGGCATCGTCGCGGCCTCGCCCTTCCGGGGGTATTGCCGAACCATTGTGTCGTTGCGTCCGCCCCGGCGGGCGCCAAGCCGTACAGTGCGCCCGGGGCCGAACGTCGGCCGCTTCCGGACGTGGGGGAACGTGGGGAACGCTTTTTGGAGACAAGGCGCGGACCTGCCGGCATGAGGCGCTCCCATGTCGCGGCGTTCGACCTCGGCGACGAGCCCCCGCTTGGCGTCGACGGCGATGCCGAGGAGCCCATCAACCGGCGCCGTATCTCGATCCGCTGGCTCATGGCCACGCTGCTCACCGGCATTTGCGGCGCGGCCCTGATGGGCGGCGCGGTCTATGCCGCGCTCGACGGCGAGTACCGTTTCGCCCAGACCCCGGAGACGGTGCGCTCGGCCCTGCGCGGCGCGCTGGCCGCCGGCGAGCGCCCCTCCAACGTCGCCCGCAAGGGCGACCGCATGTCGATCCTCTCCGAGAGCTTCAGCGCCAAGCAGACGCTGCGCCTCTCCACCACGGCGAAGGAGGGCGACCGCGAGGTCATCCGCGTGCGCGCCGTCACCAAGGTCGCCACCAACCTTGCCCAGTCGGTCACCTCCGCCTCGGTCGACGTGCCGCGCTTCAACCCGGCCAAGCTGATCGCCGAATCCTCCGTCGACGAGGATGCCGACGCCCAGGCCGAGCCAACCGGCGAGCTCACCATCGTCATGCGCGACCTCGCCAGCCTGCCGCCGAGCACCAAGTTCGCGGCCGAGCTGCCGATGGAAGACGTGCTGATGAAGGTGCGCGAGACCGCCGAGTTCAGCATGCCGACCGCCGACGCCCGCGCCCCGGCCTTCGCCGGCATCGGCGGCGTGATGGCCTATGCGCCGGCCGGCGCCGCCGACCCGCTGAACGGCGCGCTGCAGCAGCCCGAGAACGTCTCCTCGATCGACAAGTCGGCCGAGGACGCTTCCGGCGGCAATGACTGGTCCGAGCGCACCGTCGTCGCCAAGTCGGGCGACACCATCGCCTCCATCCTCATGGATCTCGGCGTCGCCGAAGTCTCCGCCCGCGCCGCCTCGACCGCCTTCGCCTCGCGCGAATTGCAGGGCGCGCTCACGCCCGGCCTGCGGCTGAAGGTGCTGCTCGACAATGCCGGCGGCGGCGTGGTGCCGCTGCGCGTGGCGGTGTTCGGCGACAGCGGCAACCAGGGCACGGTGGCGCTGTCCGACATCGGCAAGTTCCTGCCCGTGCAGGAGCCCGCCGACATGCAGGTCGCCGACGTGACGCCCGAGGACGGCGACGACGAAGGCAACGGGCGCATCACGCTCTATGACAGCATCTGGGAGACCGCGCTGCGCCACGAGGTGCCGCGCCCCGTGATCGAGAACATGATCCGGGTCTATTCCTTCGACGTCGACTTCCAGCGCCGGGTGCGCGCGGGCGACAGCTTCGAGGTGCTCTACGAGCCCGACGAGGCGGGCGGCGCCGGCGGCGTCCTCTATGCCGGGCTGACCGTCGGCGGCGAGGAGCGGCGCTATTACCGCTACCAGACGCCCGACGACGGGCTGATCGACTTCTATGACGACGACGGCAAGAGCGCGAAGAAGTTCCTGGTGCGCAAGCCGATCTCCGCCGGCCAGCTTCGTTCGGGCTTCGGCATGCGCCGCCACCCGATCCTCGGCTATTCGCGCCTGCATTCCGGCGTCGACTGGGCCGACCGCACGGGCACGCCGATCTACGCCGCCGGCAACGGCACCATCAAGAAGGCCGCCTGGACCTCCGGTTATGGCCGCCGCATCGAGATCCAGCACGCCAACGGCTACGTCACCACCTATTCGCACCAGTCCGGCTTCGCCAAGGGCATCCGTGAAGGCATGCGCGTGCGGCAGGGCCAGCTGATCGGCTATATCGGCTCGACCGGCCTCTCCACCGGCGCACATCTGCACTATGAGGTGCTGGTGAACGGGCGCTTCGTCGACCCGATGCGCATCCGCCTGCCGCGCGGCCGGGCGCTCGACGGGCGCATCCTCGCCGGCTTCGAGGACGAGCGCGAGCGCGTCGACCAGCTCCTGAACCACAACGCCCCCGCCAAGGTCGCCGCCGGCGCCGCCGCCCTGCGCGACACCAACTGATGCGGGCCTGACCATGCTCGATGACCCGCGCCTCGCCCCCCGCTCGGGCAACAAGGCGACCTCGCTCGTCGTGCTGCTGCACGGCTACGGCGCCGACGGGCGCGACCTGATCGACCTCGGCGAGTACTGGGCGCCGCTGCTGCCCGACGCCGCCTTCGCCTCCCCGCACGCACCCGAGCCGCTGGCCATCGCGCCCGTCGGCCGGCAGTGGTTCGGCTACACCGAGCGCGACGACCGCGAGCGCTGGATCGGCGTGCAGAGCGCCAACGCCGCGCTCGACGGCTTCCTCGACGCCGAGCTCGCGCGGCTGGACCTGCCGGGCGGACGGCTCGCTCTGGTCGGCTTCAGCCAGGGCACGATGATGGCGCTGCACACCGGGCTGCGCCGCAAGGTGGCGCCCGCCGGCATCGTCGGCTTCTCCGGCATCCATGTGCTGCCGCCCGCGGCCGGCATCGACGCCTTCGACGCCGAGATCACCAGCCGCCCGCCGATCCTGCTGATCCATGGCGACGCGGATGCCGTGGTGGCGCCGGACTACCTGCCGCGCGCGGTGGAGAGCCTGCAGGCGCGGGGCATGAATGTGCGCGCCCACATGACCCGCGGCCTCGGCCACGGCATCGACCGGACCGGCCTGACGCTGGCCGGCAATTTCCTGCAGGAAGTGCTCGACTGACCGGCTGGGACGGTCTTGCGCAGCCTCCGAATGGATGCAGGCGCTTCACAAGATTGACACGCTAAATATAGAGTATCGCGGTGCGTCGCGCGGCGCCGAGTCGCTGGCACGACGCCCCTGAGCATGTTCCGCAGAAATCGGACGGCTTCTGCGACGAGAACATGCTCCGGCTTTGCAACGGGAGCCGTTTCCGCTGGGAAATGGCTCCGGCAGGGAGCGAGTGTTGACGGCGACATTGTCACCGGGTGCCTGGCCTGCCCTTGTGCTCAACGCCGATTTCAGGCCGCTGAGCTATTACCCCTTGTCGGTCTGGTCCTGGCAGGATGCGATCAAGGCGGTGTTCCTCGACCGGGTGAACATCGTCGAATATTACGAGCGGCAGGTCTCCAGCGCGACCTTCCAGATGCGCCTGCCGAGCGTCGTCTCGCTGAAGACCTTCATCCGCCCCGCCCGCCAGCCGGCCTTCACCCGCTTCAACGTCTTCCTGCGCGACCGCTTCACCTGCCAGTATTGCGACGCGCGCGAAGAGCTGACCTTCGACCACGTCATCCCGCGCTCGCGCGGCGGCCAGACCACCTGGGAGAACGTCGTCGCCGCCTGCTCGCCCTGCAATCTGCGCAAGGGCGGGCTGATGCCGGCGGAGGCACACATGATCCCGCGTCAGCGCCCGTTCCAGCCGACCGTGTTCGACCTGCACCAGAACGGCCGTCACTTCCCGCCGAACTACCTGCACGACAGCTGGGTCGACTATCTCTACTGGGACACCGAGCTGGATCCGTGAGGCGCTTCCTCCCTCTCCCCGTGGGGGAGAGGGTTGGGGTGAGGGGCCTTTTGCGGCTCCGCGATCGTGTCACCCCTCACCCGCCGCTACGCGGCGACCTCTCCCCGTCGGGGAGAGGTGAAGGTGTCGCTCAATCCCGAGCGGCGGCGCCCCACATCGCCACCACCGTCAACGCGCTGCCGATGAAGGCGTTGTAGCCGGCGAGCGACAGGCCGAAGAGCCGCCACGGCGCCTCGTCGCAGCGCACCACGCGGGCTTGTTGCAATCCTTCGAGCAGATTGCCGCCGCCCACCACCGGCCCGGTGCCCGAGCAGGTGGCCGGCCCGGCCCAGAAGCCCCATTCGACGCCGGCGTGGTAGACCGCGAGGAAGGCGGAAAGCGCCATCAGCGCCCCGGCGAGCCCGAGCGCCACGCGCGCCAGCCCGGCCTTGCCGCCCACCACGCAGACGATGGCGATGAGCGCGATCGGCACGCCGACATAATAGGGAACGCGCTGCTCCAGGCAGAGCGGGCACGGCGCAAGGCCGACCACCAGCTGGAAATACCACGCGCCCGCCAGCGCGCCGGCGGCACCGATGGCGACGATGAGCGCGGCGGTGATCTGGCGCGAGCGCACGGCGGGGCTCAAGGTCGCGCGAGGGGCGGGGGACGTGTGGGTCATGCAGGCACCGGATCGTGAGTGTCGCGCTACAACTAGCCCGTCGCTCGGCCCGCGCAAATGGGGCCGAACATCACGTCTCAATCACGCTCATGCGATTTCGCGAGATGGAGGCGTCTGCGTGCTTCGAGGCTCGGGCGCTGCCCGAGCGCCTCAGCATGAGGAACCTTGGTTGAATCTCCCGGGACCACCTCATCCTGAGGTGCGAGCGGAGCGAGCCTCGAAGGATGCGCGCTGCGCGCAACCTAATCCGCCAGCGCGAAGCGCAGCGCCCGCGCCATCGCCGCCGGCAGGATGGAGGCATGGTCCTCGCCCGGCATGACCTCGAAATGGACCCGCGCGCCCGGCCACGCCGTCCGCACCCGGTCGGAGAAGCCACGCGCCCGGTCGACCATCGCCCGCCGCGCGCGGCGGGCCGCCATCTCCGCCGCCTCCGGCCGCGCTGCCTGCCAGGGCGAGAGCGCCTGCTCCCACTCCCCGACCATGATCGCCAGCCGCCGCCCGGCGCCGTCCGCCCGCTCCAGCCCCTCGACGAGCCGCGCCTCGTCCCACCAGATGGACGGGCTGACCGCGACATGGGTGCGGAAGCTGCCGGGATCGCGCGCCATCGCGTCGAGCACGAACCAGCCCGCCAGCGAATGGCCGAACAGGGTCTGGTTCGCCGCATCGACTGGCACCTCCCGCGCGATGCGAGGCTTGAGCGTGTGCTCGATGAAGGCGAGGAAGGCGTCGCGCCCGCCGGTCGCCCGCTCGTCGCGCCCTGCCCCTTCGGCGCCCGGCCCGGCGGTGTAGTCGAAGGTGCGCCGCGCGCGATGATCCTCGCCCTCGGGATAGCCGATGCCGACGATCACCGAAGGCGCGATGCCGGTCGCCTGCGGCCGCACCGCGCCGCGCCGCATCACCTCGACGAAGGTGGAAAATCCCGCATTGGCATCGAGCATGGTGACGACCGGAAAGCCGCCCGGCGGCGGCTCGCCCTGCGGCCGCGCGAGGAAGATGCGCCAAGGGGCGTGCGGATCGGCGCCGCGGTCCTCGGGCGCGAGGTCGAACCATTCGGCATCTGGCAGGGTGACGGGGTTCATCGGCTCGGGTCGTGCGGCGGGAGGTCAAGCACTAGCCCATGCGCGCGCGAGCGCAAGCACGGCGTTCGAAAATGGAACGACTCTAAGGAATTTCCCTCTCCTTACAGGAGCTTGACCCCTCCTCCGGGCTCATGCAGAACCCTTGCCGTGAGCGAGCTTCCCCCCCACACGCAGCAACTCTCGGCCTATGCCAGGCTGGTGCGCTGGCGCGTGCTCATCGTCGCCGGGCTCGGCGCGCTGATGCTGGTGGCGATGCTGTTCGACATCGCCACCGGGCCGTCCAACTTGGCCGTAGCCGACGTCGTCTCCGGCATCCTCTCCCCCTCCTCGCTCGACGCGCCCTCCCGCGTGATCATCTGGGAGGTGCGCCTGCCCTATGCGCTGATGGCGGTGCTGGTGGGTGCCGCGCTGGCGCTGGCCGGGGCGGAGATGCAGACCATCCTCAACAACCCGCTGGCGAGCCCGTTCACGCTCGGCGTCTCCTCCGCCGCCGCCTTCGGCGCGGCACTGGCGCTGGTGCTCGGGATGAGCCTGCCCTTCATCCCCGCCGAGTGGAACCTGCCGGCCTTCGCCTTCCTCTTCGCCTTCGCCTCCGTGCTGCTGCTTCAGGCCATGGCGCGGCTGCGCGGCACGGGGGTGGAGACGCTGGTGCTGTTCGGCATCGCGCTGGTCTTCACCTTCAACGCGCTGGTGGCGCTGGTGCAATATGTCGCCAGCCAGGAGGCGCTGCAGCAGCTCGTCTTCTGGAGCATGGGCAGCCTCGCCCGCTCCAGCTGGACCAAGCTCGGCGTGCTCGGGCTGGTGACGCTGATCGTCGTGCCGTTCTCGCTCAAAGCCTCCTGGCGGATGACGGCGCTGCGGCTCGGCGAGGACCGCGCGCGCAGCTTCGGCATCTCGGTGGCGCGGCTGCGCTTCTTCTCGCTGCTGCGGGTCAGCCTGCTCGCCGCCACCTCGGTCGCTTTTGTGGGCACCATCGGCTTCATCGGGCTGGTGGCGCCGCACATCGCCCGGCTGCTGGTCGGCGAGGACCACCGCTTCTTCCTGCCGGGCAGCATGCTGGCGGGCGCCGTCATCATGTCGCTCGCCTCGGTCGCCTCGAAGACCATCGTGCCCGGCGCGCTGCTCCCCGTGGGCATCGTCACCTCACTGATCGGCGTGCCCTTCTTCATCGCCCTCATCTTCTCCCGGCGCGAGCGGCTGTGATGGGCACGCCGAAGCTTTCCATCGAAGCGCTGTCGGTCGGCTACGGCCGGCGGAAGATCATCGAGAATCTCTCGCTTCCCGCCATTGCCGGCGGCGCGGTGACGGCGCTGATCGGGCCCAACGCCGCCGGCAAGACCACGCTGCTGCGCGCGCTCGCCGGCCTCGTCCCGGCCAAGGGATCGATCCACCTCGACGACACCGAGCTGACCTCGCTCTCGGTCGCGGGCCATGCGCGGCACGTCACCTACATGCCGCAGGCGCTGCCGCAGCGCGTGGCGCTCACCGTGTTCGAGGCGACGCTGTCGGCGCTGATGTCGGCGCGCGACGACGCCATCTCCACCGCCGAGGCGCATGAGCGCGCGCTGCACGCGCTGGACCGGCTCGGCATCGCCGACCTCGCCTTGCGCGGGCTGGATGAGCTGTCCGGCGGCCAGCGCCAGCTTGCCAGCCTCGCCCAGTCCATCGTGCGCGAGCCGACCGTGCTGCTGCTGGACGAGCCGACCAGCGCGCTCGACATCCACCATCAGCTGCGCGTCATGCAGCTCGTCGCCGAGGTGGCGCGCGAGCGCGGCATCATCGTCGTCATCGTGCTGCACGACATCGCCCAGGCCGCCCGCTACGCGCAGCGCATCGTGCTCCTGGAGCAGGGCGCGATCGCCGCAGATGGCCCGCCCGACGAGGCGATCACGCCGGCGACGCTGGCTCGGGTCTACAAGGTCGAGGCGCGCGTCGAGCGCTGCTCGCATGGAACCTTGCAGGTGATCGTAGATAGGGCGGTGTAGCTTCGCTTTGCCGTTCTCCACTGAGCCACCTCATCCTGAGGTGCCCGGCCATCGGCCGGGCCTCGAAGGATGCTCGTCCGGGGGCGCTTAAGCGAGCATCCTTCGAGGCTCGCTACGCTCGCACCTCAGGATGAGGTCGTTCTCAAGATAAACGCGCAGATCACCCCCGCATCGTCGCGCCGCCGTCGACATAGAGGTCGGCCATGGTGATGTGCCCCGCGCGGTCGGAGAGCAGGAACACCACGGCATCCGCTACGTCGTCCGGCGTCGCCAGCTTGGCGAGCGGGATGCCGGTCTTGAAGGTCTCAAGCGAGCCGGCGATCACGCGCGCGGCGCCGTCCGCGTCCGCCCACATGGCGGTCTGCATCGGGGTCAGCGTCGAGCCGGGGGCGACGATGTTGCAGCGGATGCCGTGCGGCGCCAGTTCCAGCCCGAGGCAGCGGGTGAACATGGTCGCTGCCGCCTTGGAGGCCGCATAGGCCGCCATGGCATGGCGCGGAATGCCGGCGGCATTCGACGACACCGTGACGATGGCTCCCCGCGCCCGCTCCTGCATCGCCCGCGCCACCGCCCGCGAGACGCGGAACACGCCGGCCGCATTGATGTCGAGCACGCGCTCCCATTCATGGTCGGAGAGGCTGACGACCGGCTCGTAGGACAGCACGCCGGCGACATTCGCCAGCAGGTCGATCGGGCCGATGTCCCGCTCCACGCGCGCGACCAGCGTATCCACCGCCTCGGTCGAGCGCACGTCGAGCAGCACCGCATGGACCCTGCCGCCGAGCTCTCCGGCAAGCCGCGCCACCGCGCCCTCGTCGATGTCGGTCGCCACCACCGTCACCCCTTCGAGGTGAAGCTGGCGCACCACCGCGGCGCCGATGCCGCCCGCGGCTCCCGTCACCAGCGCCACCTTGCCGCTCAGACCGCTGTCGCGCATGAGGCGCTCTCCTTTTCAGCTTCCGCCAGTGCCCGCGCCAGCACCGGGGCGATGGATTGCGAGGCTTCCGGCCCGGTGAGGAAGGCGTGCAGCGAGGCGATGTCGGTCACCTCGATGCCCGCAACATAGGGCCGCCACTGCTCGGGGAGCAGGTCGCGCCCCTGATGATCGAGCGCGGCGCGGAAATAGGTGACCGGCCCGTCATAGAAGCGATGGAAATGCCCGCGCACCAGCGCGCTGTTGCCGGAGACGACGCGCACCACGCCGTCAAGCGCCGCATCGGGCAGCAGGCCGAGCGGGCTGTCGGAGGCGCGCAGGAAAGCCAGCACCGACTTGCGGTTCAAGGCGAGCGCCGGCAGGCGGTCGGGATCATGCCCGGCAATGGCGATCATTGCCTTCAGCGCCGCGCCCTCGTCCGGCTCCGGCTCGGCGCGCCAGCAATCGGCGGGGTAGGAATCGAGCATCGCCACCACCCCGACCTCGGCGCCGATCTCCTTCAGCCGCACCGCCATGGCCTGGGCGATGATGCCGCCGACCGACCACCCGACGAGGTGGTAGGGGCCGTGCGGCCGAACGTTGCGGATGCGCGCGACATAGTCGGTGGCGAGGGCTTCCAGGCTCGTAGGCGTCGGCACGTCGGGCGACAGCGCCGGCGCCTGCACGCCATAGACGGTGCGGCGGGGCGAGAGCGCGCGGGCGAGCCGCCCATAGCACCAGGAGATTCCGCCGGCCGGATGAATGGCGAAAAGCGGGGGAAGGGTCGGATCGCCCTCGACCAGCGTGATGATCGGCCCGAGGCCGGCATCCCGCTCCGGCTCCTCGGCGTCGATCAGCCGGGCGAAGCCTTTGAGCGTCGGCTGAGCGAACAGCGCCCCCAAGCCGGGATCGCGGCCCCATTCCTCGCGCACGCGCAGCAGCAGCGCGACGGCGGCGAGCGAATCGCCGCCGAGCGAGAAGAAATCGTCCTCGGCGAAGACCGGCGACGTCAGGCCGAGCTGTGCGGTGAAGAGTTCGGCGAGGCGCTGCTCGGTCGGCGTCTCCGGCGGGCGCGACCCGGTGCCGGCGAAGTCAGGCGCCGGCAGGGCAGCACGGTCGAGCTTGCCATTGGCATTCACCGGCAGGACATCGAGCGCGACGAAGGCGGCCGGCACCATGTAATCGGGCACGCGGGCGGCGACATGGGCCTTCAGATCGGCTAGGTGGGCGCCCTGCTCCGGCACCACATAGGCGACGATGCGCTTCGATCCGCCATCCTCGCGGGCGACGATGCCGGCCTGCTTTACCAGGCCGGAGGCCATCACCGCCGCCTCGATCTCGCCAAGCTCGATGCGCAGGCCGCGGATCTTCACCTGATGGTCCGAGCGGCCGAGGAACACCACCGCCCCGTCCGGTCGCCACAAGGCGAGGTCGCCGGTGGCGTAGATGCGCTCCCCCGGCCGGAACGGATCGGGGAGGAAGCGCTCCTGCGTCAGGTCCGGCCGGCCGAGATAACCCCGCGCGAGCTGCACGCCGCCGAGATACAGATGACCCGGCACATTCGGCGGCTGCGGGCGGCCCTTCTCGTCCAGCACATAGAGCCGCGTGTTCCACACCGGAAAGCCGATGGGCACGGGCAGCGAAGGATCGTCCGGCCCGGCCGGCCAGTAGCTCACATCCACCGCCGCTTCGGTCGGCCCGTAGAGATTGTGCAGCTCGGACGACACCGTGCGGTGGAAGCGGTCGCGCAGGTCCGCCGGCAGTTCCTCGCCGGAACAGAAGATTCGGGCGAGCGACAGGCCGCGCACGCTCGGCTCGGCGAGGAAGGCCGCGAGCATGGAGGGCACGAAATGCGCGGTGGTGATTTTCTCCTCAGCGATGATCTTCGCCAAGGCCACCGGGTCGCGATGCGCCTCGGGCGGGGCGACGACGAGGCAGGCGCCGGAGAGGAAGGGCAGGAAGAACTCCCACACCGAGACGTCGAAGGTGGCGGGCGTTTTCTGCAGGATGCGGTCGGCGGGCGAGAAGCCGTAGTGCTCGCGCATCCAGACGAGCCGGTTGACGATGGCCCGGTGCTCGATCACCACGCCCTTCGGCTCGCCGGTCGAGCCGGAGGTGTAGATGACATAGGCTGCGTCGCCGGGCCGGGGCGAAGGGAGCGCTGCGCCGGCCGGCCGGGCGCTCCAGTTCTCCGGCGTCAGCACATCAACTTTGCCGGCAAAGCGATGGGCGTCCCCTTGCTGGGCCAGCACCAGAATCGGCTTCGCCGAGGCGAGTATGCGGTCGATCCGCGCGTCGGGCTGGGCGAGGTCGAGCGGCAGATAGGCGGCGCCCGCGCGCAGGATCGCGATCAGCGCGATGACCAGATCGAAAGAGCGCGGCAGCGCCACGGCGACGATCCGATCCGGTCCCGCCCCCGCCGCGCGCAACTGCTCGGCCAGCGCCCGGCTGCGGGCGTCGAGCGTCGCATAGTCCATCGTCGCGCCGTCAAAGCGCAGCGCCGGCGCGTCGGGCGTCGCGCGCAGCGTCCCTTCGATCAGCGCGGCGAGCGTGGTGTCCGGCACCGGATGGTCGGTGGCGTTGAGCGCGAAGAGATGCCGCTCCGCCTCATCGGGCGTCGCCGTCGGCACCTCGTCGAGCGTTTCCACCGCGCTCGCCGCCTCGATGAAGTGCTTCAGCCGCGTGGCATGCGCCTCGACCGTGCCGATGTCGTAGAGGTCCGGGTTGGCGTCGACCTCCAGCCGCAACCCGTCCGTGCCGTGCAGGCGGAAGGTGAAGGTGATGTCCTCCACCGGGCCGGTGGACAGGACCTCCAGCCGGCTCTCCAGCCCGTGGAAGCGCGGCGTCTCGTCGAACGGCAGCAAATTGATGAGCGGCCCGTGCAGCCGGCGCTGGCCGCCGATCAGCTTGAGGTCGCGACGCAGCTGCTCGGAGCGGTAGCGGCCGTGCCGCCGGGCGCTAGTAAGACTCTTAGCCACCGCACCGAGAAAATCATCCAGCGGCCCATCAGGGGCGGCCACGCGCAGTGGCAGCACGTTCATCAGCATGGCCGGCACCCGCGCCGCCGCGCTGCCGAGCCGCGCCATGAAGGGCACGCCGAGGATCACCTCGGGCGTTCCGGTGTGGCGCTGGACATAGGCGGCGGAAAGCCCGGTGACGACGTCCGGCCAGGGGATGCTGGTGCGCTCACCTATCGCCTTCAGCCGGGCGAAGGCGCCGGCGTCGATCTCCACCGCGCGGCGATGGAAGCCCGGCGCGCTCACCGGATTGCCCGGCGCGAGGCTCGCCACCTCGGGGCGATCCGCGAACAGCTCGCGCCAGTAATCGCCATCCTTCGCCCGCTTTTCCGAAGTGCGATAGGCGGCGTCCTCCGCCAGCACCACGGCGAAGCCTGGCGGCGGCGCGCCGGCCTCCGTCCCGCGCAGGCGGGCGTTGTAAAGCTCGGCCACGCGCTGGGTGAGCAGGATCATCCCATAGCCATCGATGGCGAGGTGATGGATACGCTGCTGCCAGATATGGCGCTTCGGCCCCAGCACGAAGAGCCGCTCGGCCGAGAGCTTCTCGCGCGTCGGGTCGATCGGGGTCGCCATGTCGCGGGCGATGTCGGCCTGCGCCGCCGCCAGCGGATCGGGGGCTTCCGAAACGTCGATGATGTCGAGAACGGGCCGGTTGGCCGGATCGATGAACTGCAACGGCCCTGCGGGATCGTCGATCATGCGCAGCGCCAGCGCGTCGGCTTCCTCAACCGCCCGCGCCAGCGCCGCCTCGAAGGCGATGAGGTCCAGCGGGCCGGCAAGCTCGATATACTGCCCGGTATTGAACAGCGGGTTCACCGGGTCGAGCCGCTGCGCGTACCACAGGCCCGACTGCGCCTCGGTGAGCGGATGCGCCTCCCCCGGGACCTCCATGCGTCAGCCCGCCCGCGCGGCCTGTTTGCGCGACACGAGCTCCCACCAGCCGTCCAGCGTCGGGTTCTCGGCGAATTCGGAGAATTCGAGCTCCAGCCCGCCCTCGCTCCACAGCAGCACGAGGTTCATCGCTCGCATGGAATCGAGGCCGAGATCGATCAGGCTGTCCTCGCCGTCGATCTCTTCCGGGTCCTCGTGCAGCATCTTCGCGATGTCCGCGCGCATCTTCTCGCGCGTCACCGGCGCCACGGGCGTGACGATGCGCTTGATGTCGCCGGGCTCGATGGCCATCACAGCACCTCCAATATGGCCGCCGTCATCAGCGGCACGGCGCAGACATCGGCGGCATAGGAAAGCGCGAGGTCGTGCTTGGCGCGGGAGAAATCCGCCAGCGCGTCCGCCGCCATGAAGGGCTCAATGTCGCGCATGAAGGCGTCGGCGGCGGTGAGCGTGCAGCCGATATGGGCATAGACGCCGCAGATGATCAGCTGGTCGCGGCCGCGCGCGCGCATCAGCGCCTCCAGATTGGAGCGCTGGAAGGCGCTGTAGCGGTGCTTGACCAGCACGAAGTCGCCCGGCTCCGGCGCCAGAGGCGCGACGACGGGCTGATGCTCCGGCGCCGCGCTCATGCCCGGCCCCCAGAGGTCGGCCTGAAGCCCGCGGTCGCGGCGGTCCTGATTGCCTTCCTGCGCGGTGTAGAACACCGGCACGCCCGCCGCCCGCGCGGCTTTCGCCAGCGCCGCGATATTGGCGATGACCGGCGCGATGGGTGCGGCATCGGCGTCGAAGATGCGCAGGAAATAGTTCTGCATGTCGTGGATCAGCAGCGCGGCGCGGTCGCGGTCCAGCTTCCACGGCGCGCGCGGCTTCGGCAGCTCGTCCGCGCGGGGGAGATCGTAGGGGGCGACGGTCGGCAGCCCGGGTTTTCCGCCCAGTTTGGCAGTCATGTTCACTTCTCCGCCTCGGCGGCTTCGAGGAAGCGCCGGCGCAGGCTGGCGCGCAACTCCTTGCGGCTCACCTTGCCCACCGCCGTGGTCTCGAAGGCGTCGACGAAGACGACCTGGTCCGGCACCTTGAAGTCGGCAAGGCCGCGCGTGCGCATCCACGCCTTCAACGCTGCCGCCTTGGGCTTCTCGCCCTGCGGGATCACGAAGGCGCAAGAGCGCTCGCCGAGGAATTCGTCCGGCAGCGAGACCACTGCCGCATCGAACACGCCGGGATGGGCGAGGAGATGATCCTCGATCTCCTCGGCCGAGATCTTCTCGCCGGCGCGGTTGATGTGGTCGGTCGCCCGCCCCTGAACGACGAGATAACCGTCGGGCGTGCGCTTCACCACGTCGCCGGTGCGGTAGAAGCCGTCCGGCGTGAAGGAGCGGGCATTCGCCCCGTCATCATTGTGATAGGCGCGGATCGTGTAGGGGCCGCGCGTCAGCAGGTTGCCGGCCTCGCCCTCGGGCACGGGGTTGCCCTCGTCGTCGAGGATCAGCACCTCGTCGTCGGGGCTGATCGGCCGGCCCTGCGTGGAGACGATGCTCTCCTCGTCGTCGTCCAGGCGGGTGTAGTTCACCAGCCCCTCGGCCATGCCGAACACCTGCTGGAGCGTGCAGCCGAGCACCGGCTTCACCCGGCGGGCGGATTCGGTGAGGAACTTGGCGCCGCCGACCTGCAGCACCTGCAGCGAGGAGAGGTCGTGCGCGGTGCTCGGCGCCGCCTGCAGCCAGAGCAGCGCGAGCGGCGGCACAAGGCCGGTGATGGTCACGCCCTCGCGCGCGATCAGCGGGAAGGCGACCTCCGGGCTCGGCGAGGGCGAGAGCACCACGCGCGAGCCGGCATAGAGCGCGCCGAACACGCCGGGCGATGACATCGGGAAATTATGAGCGACGGGAAGCGCGGCGAGATAGACGCTCTCGGGCGTTAGCTTGCATATCTCGGCGCTGGCGCGGAACGAGTAGATATAGTCGTCATGCGTGCGCGGGATGAGCTTGGAGAGCCCCGTCGAGCCGCCCGAGATTTGCAGGAAAGCGACCTCGGACGGATCGGCATCCTCTGGTAGCGCGATCTCCCTGCCCGCCGGCAGCGCGTCGAGCGCGGTGAACGGCCCGCCTTCGCCGACCACCACGACATGCTCCACCGCGGGTACCTGCTCGCGCACCTCCTGCGCCAGCGTGCGGTAGTCGAAGCCGTCATGGCTGGCGGCAATGAGGTAGCCGCGCGCCTCAGCGGTGTGGGCGAAATGGGTGATTTCGACGATGCGGTGGGCGGGGAGCGCATAGACCGGGATGAGCCGGGCGCGGAACAGGCCGAACACCACGGAGAGGAATTCGGCGATGTTCGGAAGCTGCACCACCACCCGGTCGCCGGGGTTCAACCCCAGCACCAGCAGGCCGCGGGCGATGTTTTCCGCGCGGGCTTCGAGCTCGGCGAAGGTCCAGCGGTGTTCACCGCCGACCACGGCGAGATGGTCCGGCAGCTCGGCCGCGCGGGCGCGCAGGAAGGAGGAGAAGGTCTCGCCGCGCCAATAGCCCTTGGCGCGGTAGCGGGCGGCGAAGTCGTCCGGCCAGACCTGCGACAGAGGCTTCACGCCCGTGGCTCCCCGGCCGCGCGGCCGTCCTCGTCGATACCGAAGGCGCCGAGCAGCGCGGCGAACTTGGCGGAGGTCTCCTCGCCTTCCGCGACCGGATCGGAACCCGGCACGATGCCGGCACCGGCATAGAGCCGCGCCTCGTTGCCGGCGATCTCGGCGCAGCGTATCGCCACATGCCAGGCGCCGTCGCCTCCCTCGTCCACCCAGCCCGCCGCGCCGGCATAGAAGCCACGCTCATAGCCTTCGAGTTCCGCGATCGTGCGGGCGGCGGCCTCGCGCGACGTGCCGCAGACGGCCGGCGTCGGGTGCAGCAGGGCGGCGAGGTCGAGCGCGGACATGGCTTCGTCGCGCAGCCGGCCCTCGATGCGGGTGCCGAGGTGCCACATGGTGGCGGTGGCGGAGAGTTGCGGCTCGCCGGGATGGGCGAGCGCAGCGCAGTGCGGCGTCAGCAGGTCGAGAATGGCGGTGACGACCTCCGCATGTTCGCGGCGGTCCTTGTCCGAGGCCATCAGCGTCTGCGCCGCCGCGCGGTCAGCGCCCGCGTCGGGCAGGCGCCGGGCGGAGCCGGCGAGCGGGTGCGAGATGACATCCAATCCCTGCCGGGCGACCAGCAGTTCGGGCGTGGCACCGACCAGTGCACGGCCGCTCGGTCCGCCAGCCAGCGGCACGCAGAAGGCGGTGACGTGCGCGTCCTGCGCCAGCGCACGCAGTAGCGCGCTCGCCTCGATCGGCCGGTCGGAGAGAAGGCGCAGGCTGCGCGAGAGGACGACCTTGCGCAGGCCCTCCTCGCCGCGCGCCATGCGCGCCAGCACCTCGGCCACCGCAACACGGTAGGCGGCGAGCGGCGGCTCGGCCTCGACGCGCCATTGCAGCGCCGGCACGGCCGCGCGCACCAGCGCCGGAGGAAAGGCCGCGGCGAGGCGCGAACGCCCGGCGCTGCGGGCGATCTCCGCCGGCTGGTAGAGATGCGCCGGCGCGCCCGCCGCGAAGGGCAGCGCGCCGACGATGATGCGGGGACCGGACGCCTGTTCCGCGAAGAAGGCCCGCGTCCGCGTGCCGGAGGATTCGCCGGAAGACTTGCCGGCCTCCCCGACGAGGCGCAGGCAGCCGCGGCCGACCAGCGTCTCGCGGTTCGACACAAGCGCGAAGGGCAAGGCGGGCACGAACGCCGCCTCGGCCGCCTCATTCGCGGCATTACGCATGCGCATCGCTCCGCTCGGCACTGTCATCGGGAAAACCGGCTCCGGGGTCACGCGGTCACGGCTTGATCAGCGTGACGCTGTCGCCGTAGGGGTCGACCATCGGCACCGGGCGGGCGCGCTCGCCAGCCGGCGGTGCCGACGGAGCCGCAGCGGGCGTCGCGGCGGGAGCGGCGGCAGCGGGCGCCGGAGCGGCGGGCGTCGCGCCGGGAGCAGCAGCCCCGGCGGGCGGCGCCGGCGGGCGCGGGCGGCCGGCGGTCTTCAGCTTGTTGGTGACATAGGCGTTGCCGGTGGCGGCATCGACCGCGACGGTCTGCGGCATCGAGCCCGTCACCACATTGGCGATCGGCTCCAGCGTCTTGGTGTCGATCAGGCTGACGAAGCCGGCGGTGCGGTTGGCGACGTAGAGGATGCTGCGCTCGGGATCGATGGCGACGCTCAGCGCGCCGCCGCCGGTCGGGATCTTCTTGATCACCGAGCCGTCCTTGGCATCGAGCGCCGTGACCTCGCCGGAGCCCTGATTGGCGACGAACACCTGGTCGCCAGAGGCGTCATAGACGAGGTTGATGGAACCCTCGCCGCCCGACGGGAAGCGGTTCGTCACCTTCTTGGTGGCGAGGTCGACCACGACGACCTCGTTGGCCTGCAGCGCCGAGAGGAAGAGACGGTTGTTCCTGGCATCGAGCGAAATGCCGGCGATGCCGCCCGCGAGGTCGTCGATGCTGTCGACGATCTCCTTCTTGGCGCCGTCGACGATCCAGACCGCGCTCGGCTTGTCGCGCATGCCGAGCACCGTCACATAGGCGCGGTCATTGGCCTCGTCGACCGCGACCTCGCGCACATGCGCCTTCTCGCCCTTGGCGAGCTTGGCCACCGGCTTGCCGGTGGTCAGGTCGATCACGGCCAGCGAGCCGTCGCGGGTCTGGGTGCCGTAGAGCGTCCTGGTCTTGTTGTTGATGCCGAGGCCGAAGACCGGATCGTCACCGAGCGCGATCGTCTCCTTGGTCTCCAGCGTCGCCGGATCGAGCCCGTAGACGAAGGTCTCGCTCGCCCCGCGGGTGCCGGCGGCGGCGACATAGACCCGGTTCATCACGGGGCTGAAGACGATCTCGTAGAGCCCGGCGCCCGGCTTCACGGACTTCACATATTGCGGCTCGGCAGCGGCGGTGCCGGCGAGCGCCGCCCAGGCGAGGGCGGCAAGAGTGGCGGCAAAGGGCGCTAAACGCAGCAGCTTCGGGCGGGGCCGGGCAACGGGCGCTTCGATCGGCATGGTCGTCTCCATTGATGACAGCGGCGGGAGGAATGCGAACCGGCCCCGGCGACCGGCGCGCATCAGTCGAGATCGATCCAGTTCGGCCCCTCGACCGGCACGGCGAGGAAGCGGGAGTTCACTTCGTCGACGGTCTTGTCCACGTCGAGATCGGCAAAGCGTTCGGGATGGATCCACTTCGCCAGGATCTCGACGGTGAAGAGATCCAGCGGCGAATTCAGCATCTGGTGCGACAGGCCGTGGACGCGCTTGTCGCGCACCGCCGCCAGCCCGGCGAAGCCTGGCCGCGCGATGACGCGCGCCAGCGTCTCGCGCGCCCGCTCGGGGCTGTATTCCGGCCCGATCAGCAGCCCGGCGGTGCCCTCCATATGGCTGCCGCCGGTGGCGATGTAGACCTGCGGGTCCTGCGAGATGACGTATTCGAGGTTCAGCTTGCCGAAGGCGCGCGGGATGACCGCCGCGCCGATATTGGTGCCGCCCACCGCCTCGATGATGTCGCCGACATTGCCGCGGCCGGGAGAATTGCAGCAATCGGCGGTC
The DNA here is from genome assembly GCF_000092925.1 of Ancylobacter novellus DSM 506. Lineage (NCBI taxonomy): Bacteria > Pseudomonadati > Pseudomonadota > Alphaproteobacteria > Hyphomicrobiales > Xanthobacteraceae > Ancylobacter > Ancylobacter novellus. The sequence goes on from NC_014217.1 coordinate 3,512,718, forward strand.
ATGGCGGCGTGGGGTTCGAGGAAGACGCGCGGACGCTCGCTGTCCTTCAGGCCGGCGAGCTTGTCCTTCACCACGTCGAGATGGGCGCGGCGGAAGGCGAGGAAGGCCGCGGCCTGCTCCTCGCGTCCGGTGGCCTTGCCGAGCAGCGTGAGGCTCGGCTCCAGATTGGTCAGCGGATGGGTGAAGAAGTCGATCACCACCACCGGGATGCCGGCCGCCTCGATGCGGGCGCGCTCCTCGTCGGAGGGCTGCGAGCCGAGCGAGAACACGGCGAGGTCGGGCTTGGCCGCCACCACCTGCTCGACCGAGAGCGCGCCAGCCGAGCTCGCCACCTTGGCGAGGCCGTCTATGGCGGGGAACCTGGCCTTGTAGGCCTCATAGGTGCGCTTGCCGATGCGGTTGATGTCGCGCGGCCAGGCGGCGATCACGCTCACCGGGTCGGGATGGATGAGCGAGAGCGCGATGAGGAAGCGCCCGTCATCGATCAGCAGCCGCTTGGCCGGCGCGGCAATCTTCACCTCGCGGCCGGTGACGTCCTTCAGCGCGATGTCGGCGCTCGCCGGCCGCGCGGCGAGAAGAACCAGCGCCAGCGCCAGCATCAAGCCGCTCCAGGCGACGACAGGCCGGCGAACAGGGTAACGGGAGCCGAAGTGCATGAGCGAAAAACACCGGACGAAGGAATGTCTTGCTGCGGCGTAATCCCCCTTCGGCGGCGATCATGTCAACTAAACATTTTGTAATTGCTTGTTTTTAATTAGTCTAATGTGGAACTATTGCCTATCTGATATCAATTTTACTTAGGATTAACTGATATGACTTGACGTCGCGTCATCAATTCGCCGTGTGAGCTGCGCGCGCCGCCGCGCAGGGCCGCCCGCCAGCCGCGCCGCCTGTCGCGAAACCGATACAGAATCCTGCCATGGGTCGAGTTCGCGCGTCCGTGCGCCCGAGGCCGCGTGGCCTTCCCTTGCGCCTTCCCTCTCGAAATGGGCCGCGCGATTGGCTAAAGGGGCGGTGAAGCCCGAGCGCGGTCGTGTCGATCGCAGCCGGGAGCCTGGATTGAGAGTGCTCCATGCGCGTTGCGATGATCGGTACGGGCTATGTCGGCCTGGTCTCCGGCACCTGCTTCTCCGACTTCGGCCACGAGGTCACCTGCATCGACAAGGACGCCGCCAAGATCGAGCGCCTCAAGGCCGGCGAGATGCCGATCTTCGAGCCGGGCCTCGACGACCTGGTGCGCCGCAACGCCGCCGCCGGCCGGCTGCAGTTCGACACCGACCTGACGCATGCCGTGCGTGAGGCGGAAGTGGTGTTCATCGCCGTCGGCACGCCCTCGCGGCGCGGCGACGGCCATGCGGACCTCTCCTATGTCCACGCGGCGGCGCGCGAGATCGCCCGCGCGGCGGACGGCTTCACCGTCGTCGTCACCAAGTCGACCGTGCCGGTCGGCACCGGTACCGACCTCGAGCACATCATCCGCGAGGAGGCGCCGAACGCCGACATCGCCGTCGTCTCCAACCCGGAATTCCTGCGCGAAGGCGCGGCGATCGAGGACTTCAAGCGGCCGGATCGCATCGTCATCGGCACCGGCGACGAGCGCGCCCAGCACGTGATGGCGGCGCTCTACCGCCCGCTCTCGCTCAACGCCGCGCCGCTCATGTTCACCGAGCGCAACACCGCCGAGCTGATCAAATACGCCAGCAACGCCTTCCTCGCGATGAAGATCACCTTCATCAACGAGATCGCCGACCTGTGCGAGAAGGTCGGCGGCGACGTGCAGGAAGTGGCGCGCGGCATCGGCCTCGACCGGCGCATCGGGCCGAAGTTCCTGCACGCCGGCCCCGGCTATGGCGGCTCCTGCTTCCCCAAGGACACGCTGGCGCTGATGCGTACGGCGCAGGAGGCCGGCACGCCGCTGCGCCTCATCGAGACCGTCACCACGGTCAACGACAGCCGCAAGGCCGCCATGGGAAGGCGGGTGCTCGACGCGCTGGAGGTCCCGGCGCGCGGCGCGACCGTCGGCGTGCTCGGCCTCACCTTCAAGCCGAACACCGACGACATGCGCGACAGCCCGGCGATCCACATCGTGCAGTCGCTGCTCGACCGCGGCGTGCGCGTGCGCGCCTACGACCCGGCCGGCATGGAGGAGGCGAAGAAGGTGCTGCCGGACGGCATCGACTACGCGTCGAGCCCCTATGACTGCGCCGACGCGGCGGACTGCCTCGTCATCGTCACCGAATGGGACGCCTTCCGCGCCCTCGATCTCGACCGGCTGAAGACGCTGCTGAAGAGCCCGATCGTGGTCGACCTGCGCAACATCTACCCGCCGGAAGACCTGATCGAGCGAGGCTTCAAATATGTCGGCGTCGGCCGCGGCAACGGCGACTGAGGTTTTCAGAACGCCCCGCCGGCGACCGGCGGAAAGCTCCGGCGGGGTTGACCGGCCGGGCTCATACCCTTGATCATAGGATCGGGGGCAACGGAGAAGTCCCGAATGCCGTCACGTGCCGTCACTGCCAGCGCCGCGCTCTGCGCAAGCTGCCTTGTCCTCGCGCTGGGCGCGGGCGAGGCCTTCGCGCAGAACAGGGCCCCGCTGGGTCTTGGGCAGCGCGGCAACACCGGCAATCCCGTGCTCAGGAATCCCGGCGCCTACACGCCGACGCCGCGCCGCGCCGGCCCGCCTCCGACCACCTGGAGCCCGGGAATGGTGTTGCCGCCGGCCGCCCGCCCCAACACGCCCGGCTGCGTCACCGCCCCCTGCAACACCCCGCCGATCATCACCCGGCCCTGAGCGCACAGGGCGCGCCGATCGCAGCTCTCTCCTGCCGAGCCGGAACACCGCTTCGGCAGCCGCGTTCTCCTGTCACCTTTTCAGGAGGCACACCATGTCGCTGCGTCTGTTTCCCCTCATGACCCTCGCCGCCACCGCCACCGCCCTGCTCGCCATCCAGAGGTCGCGCGAACAGGCCGTGTCGGATTTCGTCGCCGCCGGTTCGACCCGCAATGCCGGGCCGGAGGAAATGGAGCATCCGCCGAAGGACTGGGACAAGGTCGATCAGGCGATCGACGAGTCCTTCCCGGCCAGCGATCCGCCCGCCTACTGAGCCTATGGGACGGGCCATGGCCGCGGCGGACACGCGCGACAAGCGGGCCATATGGAGCGCGGCCCTCTGCGGCGCGGCAATCGGGGCGTATGCCAGCTCCGCCTTCCGCCCCGCCCTCCGCCAGGATTCGGAGGCCGGTGTCGCTGGTGATGGCGCGCATGACCCCGTGGACCACCGCCTCGGCGGCATCACCGCGCTTGATCCGGGGCGCGGCCGCGTCGCCGAAGCGCCGACGCAGATCCCCTATCGCGGCTGGCGCGACATCCTCATCCGCACCTTCAACGAATTCTTCGCCGACCGCGTGCTGAGCCTGTCGGCCGGCGTCACCTTCTACACGCTGCTCGCCATCTTCCCGGCGCTGGCGGCGTTCATCTCGCTCTATGGCCTGTTCCTCGATCCGGCGAGCATCCAGAGCCAGCTGGAGGCGGCCTCCTGGTTCCTGCCGGCGGGCGCCGTCGAGGTGATGCGCGACCAGATCGCGCGCCTGCTGGCGAACGGCCCGTCCAGCCTCGGCCTGCGATCCTTCTTCAGCCTCGCCCTGGCGCTATGGAGCGCCAATGCCGGCACCAAGGCGGTGATCGAGGCGCTCAACATCGCCTATGAGGAGGAGGAGCGGCGCTCCTTCGTCAGACTCACCCTCACCACCCTCGGCTTCACCCTCGCCGCCATCCTCTTCGCGGTGGTGGCGCTCGCGGCCGTGGTGGCGCTGCCGCTGGTGCTGAAGGTGCTCTATCTGCCGAGCGGCACGGAGTGGCTGATCTCGCTGCTGCGCTGGCCGGCCCTCGCCGTGGTAGTGGCCTTCGTCATCACCGTCGTCTACCGCTTCGGCCCCTGCCGCCAGCGCCCGCAATGGCGCTGGGTCAGCATGGGCAGCGCGGTCGCCGCCGTGCTCTGGCTGGCGACGTCCGTCGGCTTCTCCTGGTATGTGAGCCGCTTCGCCTCCTATGAGCAGACCTACGGCTCGCTCGGCGCCGTCGTCGGCTTCATGGTGTGGATCTGGCTCTCGGTGACAGTGGTCCTGCTCGGCGCCGAGCTGAACGCCGAGATCGAGCACCAGACGGCGCTCGACACTACCACGGGGCCGCCGCTGCCGATGGGCGCACGCGGCGCCGAGATGGCGGACACGCTCGGCGCGACGCAGTGAGCGCCGCCGGCGTCAGGGGCAGCGCGAGAGGATGCGCCGCGTCGCCGCGGTGACCCCGTCCAGCGAGAACACGTAGCTGGTGTCGTTGCCGCGCGCCGAGGTGGCGCTGATCGCCATTTCCGAGCCGCTGCGCAGCGCCTCCAGGAAGGCCGGCTCGCGCTCGGTCCGGCGCAGCCAGGCGCCCTTGCCGTCGGTGAACATGGTGAAAGTGTCCTCGCCGATGCTGGCGATGACCTTGGAGCCCTGGGCGAACTCATAGCCGGTCTGGAAGCTGACCTCGGTGCGCGACGGGCTGCGCTCGGTCGCCGTGACGAAGAAGGAGACGTCGCCATGGTTGAGGTTTGCCGGCCACTTCGCGCTCGGCCAGCTGATGGCATAGCACTCCGACTTCCCGTCCACCTTGTAGGTATAGGCGCTCCAGTCCTTGAACTGGCCCATCTCGGCCACCTGGGCGGCCATGGCGTCGGCAGCGGCGAAGGCCAGCAGGCCGAAAGCGAGGGCAGTTCTTGCGATCATCGGGCTCGAAGCTCCTGTCGTTACGAGTGTGACAGAGGCAAACTTGCGAGCGTGGCTTAAGAAAAGGTTAAGGTCGATCCCCAGCGGGGTGCCGCCAAATTGCCGGCATGCGCGAAAATCCAGGCCGCTCGGCGGGCAGCGCCGGAGGGGAAAACTTCTGAATTTTCGGTGAGGGCCTGGTGGAGCCGAGGGGATTTGAACCCCTGACCTCTGCAGTGCGATTGCAGCGCTCTCCCAACTGAGCTACGGCCCCAGGCTGTCAGGCCGCGCCTTGTACGGTCGCGGCCCGCCCGCTGTCAAGGCGAGTTCGTGCCCTCGCGCAAGGAGCATGTGAATGAGGGTTGCCGCAATGCGGCAGCGCCTTTAAGCATCTTGGCGGCGCACCCTTCCGTTGCGCGCCGACGCCCCCGTTCCGAGGCTCGCGATGTACTCGCTTCTCTGGCTGTTCGACACGATCATCACGCTCTACGTCTGGATTCTCATCGCCTCGGCCATCCTGTCGTGGCTGGTGGCGTTCAATGTCGTCAACCCGCACAACCCGTTCGTCCGCAATGTCGGCGAGTTCCTCTGGCGGGTGACCGAGCCGGTGCTGGCGCCGATCCGCCGCATCCTGCCCAATCTTGGCGGCATCGACATCTCGCCGGTCATCCTGATCATCCTGCTCTACTTCATCCGCAACCTCGTCTTCGAGGTCGTGGCGGGCGCGTGAGCGCACCGCTTCCCTGGACGCTCGCGCCCGACGGGCTCGTGGTGACCGTGCGGGCGACGCCGCGCGGCGGGCGCGACGCCATAGACGGGTTTGTGGAGCTCGGCGACGGGCGGACGGCGCTGAAGGCGCGCGTCTCCGTCGCGGCGGAGGACGGCAAAGCAAACGCCGCGCTGGGCAAGCTCCTCGCCAAGGCCGCCGGCATCGCCCCCTCGCGGGTGGACCTCGTCTCCGGCGCCACCGGAAGGACGAAGGCTTTCAAGCTGAACGGCGACGCCGCCGAAATCGCCGCGCGGCTGCAGGCGCTGATCGGGGAGTGAGGCGGGACGCCTCCTCGCCGTCATCGACCTACCCGTTAGCCGTCATCCCGGAATTGCCGCAGGCAATATCCAGGATCGCTCTCCCCTAAAGGCGCAATCGGCACGCGATCCCGGCTCTCGCTCCGCTCGACCGGAATGACGGCTTCATGGAAGCCGGCCAGCGAGCGCGCCCGCGCGACCATCCTTCGAGGCCGCCTGCGGCGGCACCTCAGGATGAGGTTTTATTGTGGGAGAGCGAAGAAGACAGCGGGCCGCCTAGGGCTCACCCGTTCCAGCCGAAGGCCAGTTTCTCCAGCGTGCGCTCGCCGAAGGTCTCGGTCGAGCGGGCGACGCCGGTGCCGCCCATGGCGCGGTAGAAGCCCAGCGCTGGCTCGTTGGCGGCCAGCGCCCATACCGCCAGCCCCTCGAAGCCGGCCGTGACGAGCTCCTTGCGTGCATCGGTGAACAGGCGGCGGCCGAAGCCGAGCCCCTGATATTCCGGCCGCAGATAGAGCTCGTAGATCTCGCCCTCATAGGGAAGGCCGCGGGCGCGGTTGCGCCCGACATTGGCGTAGCCGGCAATCGCGTCGCCGAAGGTGAGCACCACCACCCGGGAGCCCCGCCGCAGCGCCGTCTCCCACCAGGCGGGACCGCGCCGCTGGATCATCTTTTCCAGCTCGGCACCGGGGATGAGACCGCGATAGGCCGTGCGCCACGCCGAGTCATGGATCTCGGCGATGTCGGCGGCATCGGCCGGGCGAGCCCGGCGCGTCTCGATAAGAAGCGTGCTCATCGATCTAATGGGAGCAAATGCGCTCCCTTCGATCAAGGGCTTTCATCGTCAAAAGCACGTTCGATCCACCAGGGCGTTGCGCGGACGCCACGCCGGGGAACCGAGCGGACAGGCGTCGAAGGCCAGAACGCCCGCAGTTGCGGGCGCCCTCGGCTTCGGCTCACACGCCCTCGGCTTCCTTGCGCCGTTCCTCGCGCTTGCGGTCGTTCGGATCGAGCAGACGCTTGCGCAGACGAATCGACTTCGGCGTCACCTCGACCAGCTCGTCGTCCTGGATCCAGGCCAGCGCGCGCTCCAGCGTCATGCGGATCGGCGGGGTTAGGCGCACCGCCTCGTCCTTCGACGTCGTGCGGATGTTGGTGAGCTTCTTGCCCTTGAGGACGTTCACCTCGAGGTCGTTGTCGCGGGTGTGGATGCCGATCAGCATGCCCTGATAGACCTTCCAGCCGGGCTCGATCATCATCGGGCCGCGATCCTCAAGGTTCCACAGCGCATAGGCCACCGCCTCGCCCGCCTCGTTGGCGATCAGAACGCCATTGGTGCGGCCGGCGATCTCGCCCTTGTAGGGCGCGTATTCGTGGAACAGCCGGTTCATGATGGCGGTACCGCGGGTGTCGGTCAGCAGTTCCGACTGGTAGCCGATGAGCCCACGGGTCGGGGCGTAGAAGACGAGGCGCACGCGGTTGCCGCCGGAGGGCTTCATCTCCACCATCTCGGCGCGCCGCTCGGACATCTTCTGCACGACGACACCGGAGAACTCCTCGTCGACGTCGATCAGCACTTCCTCGATCGGCTCCAGCGTCTCGCCGGCCTCGTTCTTGGTGAACACCACGCGCGGGCGCGACACGGCGATCTCGAAGCCCTCGCGGCGCATGGTCTCGATCAGCACCGCGAGCTGGAGTTCGCCGCGACCGGAGACGTAGAAGCTGTCCTTCTCGGTCGATTCCTCGATCTTCAGCGCGACATTGCCCTCGGCCTCGCGCAGCAGGCGGTCGCGGATGACGCGGCTCGTCACCTTGTCGCCCTCGGTGCCGGCGAGCGGCGAATCGTTGACGATGAAGGTCATGGTCACGGTCGGCGGGTCGATCGGCTGCGCCTTGAGCGGCGTGTCGACCGAGAGGTCGCAGAAGGTGTCGGCCACCGTGCCCTTGGACAGGCCGGCAATGGCGACGATGTCGCCGGCGACGCCCTCCTCGATCGGCTGGCGCTCGATGCCGCGGAAGGCGAGGATCTTGGAGATGCGGCCCTGCTCGACCAGCGAGCCGTCCTGCGCCAGCACCTTCACCGCCTGGTTCGGCTTGATCGAGCCGGAGGTGATGCGGCCCGTGAGCATGCGGCCGAGGAACGGATTGGCCTCGAGCAGCGTGCCGATCATCTTGAACGGGGCGTCCTCGACGGTCGGCTCCGGCACATGCTTGAGCACGAGGTCGAACAGCGGCGCCATGCCCTCGTCGCTCGGGCCTTCCGGCGAATGCGCCATCCAGCCATTGCGGCCCGACCCGTAGAGGATGGGGAAGTCGAGCTGCTCGTCATTGGCGTCGAGCGCCGCGAACAGGTCGAACACCTCGTTGATGACTTCCTGCGCGCGGGCGTCGGCGCGGTCGACCTTGTTGATGGCGACGATCGGCTTGAGGCCGACCTTGAGCGCCTTGCCGACCACGAACTTGGTCTGCGGCATCGGGCCTTCGGCGGCGTCGACCAGCACGATGGCGCCGTCCACCATGTTGAGGATGCGCTCCACTTCGCCGCCGAAATCGGCGTGGCCGGGGGTGTCGACGATGTTGATGCGGGTGTCCTTCCAGACCACCGAGGTGGCCTTGGCAAGGATGGTGATGCCGCGCTCCTTTTCGAGGTCGTTCGAATCCATCACGCGCTCGGCGACCCGCTGGTTCTCGCGGTAGGAGCCGGACTGCTTGAGCAGCTCGTCGACCAGCGTGGTCTTGCCGTGGTCGACGTGGGCGATGATGGCGATATTGCGCAGCTTCATATGGAAACACCAAAAAGCGGGCCCGAGACGGACCCGGACCCGCGTGAATTTTGCGGCGCACTATACTCAGAAAGCCTGCGAAGGCAACGACGGCGCCGCACGGCCTGTCGGCGGGTCAGTGATCCTGCCGCAGCTCCCACAGGCGCCGGATCTGCGGCGGCTTGAGGATGTCGCCGTCCGGGGTGCGCAGCCAGGCGACCTCGCGGTTCGCCGGCGACTGGGTCATGGCGAAGGCGACGGCGTCCTCCACCGAGTTGAACTCATAGGAATCGGGCCAGTGGTCCGGCGCATCGACGGCATGGGACGGCGGCCAGTATTGCAGCCGGACGGGTTCCTGATCGGGCGTCATGAACCTTCCTCCTCGAAGACGGGACGAGCGACAAGCGCCGCGCCCCGCGCGAGGACGCGACGGTGGCTGAAAACGCGCGGCAGGACGAAAAGTTCCACCATTGCGAAAATACCGGTCGCGGCGCGGCGCGGGCCTTGAAGCCTTCCCGCGACCAACCCAGTTTCAAACGAGAGGCAGGGAGCGACCGCGATGATCGAGACCAATGGCAAGCCCGGCGATCCGAAGGAGTATACCGAGCGCGAGGTCGACGAATCGGTCGAGGAGACCTTCCCCGCCAGCGACCCGCCGGCGCATAGCGGCATAACCGGCGACGAGCCGCCTCCGGCCGACAAGCGCGAGCCGCCGACCGAGGAAGAGATCGACGAGGCGCTGGAGGAGACGTTTCCCGCCAGCGACCCGCCCGCCTTCACCGGCGTGACCGGAGTGGGCTGAGGCTTCAGGTTCCGTCATCCCCGGACTTGGTCCGGCCATCCACGTCCTCGGCCCGGCCGGTGCAAGCCGACCAAGGTGTGGATCCCCCGGATCAGGCCGGGGATGATGGCGCACCAGGCCGTTCACCCCTGAGCAGCCCTCACCCTGCCGGCTTCTTCGCCCAGGGGCCGAAGCGCCCTTCCGGCTGCGCGGCGCGCAGCATCATCATCTCGCCGACATTCTCCGGCGACAGCAGCCCGACCAGCCTGCCGCCCGCATCGACGACGCCGACCACCGGCGCGCCGCTCTCGGTGATGAGCTTGAGCGCGCGGTCGAGTGGCGAGCGCACCGGCACGGTCGGCGCCTCCGCCATCGCCTCGATGACCGAGGCGGTTGGCCCCTTCGCCTGCAAGGCATGGATCATGGCGTCGCGCGTGAGCACGCCGCGCAGATGCGTCGCGCCGTCGACGACGGGGAACTCTTTCTGCGTGGTGCGGATCAGCGCCTCGGCGGCGTCGCCGACGCTCGCCTGCGGCCCCAGCGTCTCGAACTGGGTGATCATCGCATCCTCGACCAGCAGCCCCTGCGCCGCCTGCTTCATCTGCACCGCCCCCGCCTCGCTGGAAGCGGCGAGGAAGACGAAGACGGCGATGATGATCAGCATCGGGTTGCCGAAGATGCCGAGCAGGCCGAAGCCGATGGCCAGCGCCTGACCGATCGAGGCGGCGGTCTGCGTCGCCTGGGCGTGGCTCATATTCATGGCGAGGATGGCCCGCAGCACCCGCCCGCCATCCATCGGGAAGGCGGGGATGAGGTTGAACACCACGAGGAAGATGTTGGCCGCCGCAAGCTTCGCCAGCAGGCTGGTGTTGGGATTCTCGATGCTCTCTATGTGCTCCATGCCGATCTGGCCGCCAAGGAAGATGAGCAGCACGAGCGCGATGACCACGTTCACCGCCGGCCCGGCCAGCGCCACGATCAGCTCCTCGGACGGCTTCTCGGGAATGCGCTCCAGCCGGGCGATGCCGCCGAAGGGCCACAGCGTCACCTCCGGCGTGTTCACGCCGTAGCGGCGCGCCGCGAAGATGTGCCCGAACTCGTGCAGCAGCACGCAGAGGAACAGCAGCGCCACGAAGGCGACGCCCTCCCAGGCCGCCCCCGAGCCGCCCCGCTGGTAATAGGCGGCCCAGATCCAGATCAGAAACAGTAGGAAGGTGACGTGGATGCGGACCGCGGTGCCATAGACATGTCCGACGGTGAGCGACCAGGGCATAGGAATCTCCTAGGGCGTGCTGCGTACAGCATAACCGCACCACCGTGACAGGACAGCGGATTTGCCCGTGCTTCGCGAGCGCTTAACAGGGAACCGGCCTTCCGCCGGCCGTGTTGCCCCTGAGATCACGGCACACGCCAAGGAGGCCCCCATGGACCACAAGACCACCGAAGAGGCCATCGACCATGTCTGGGAGATGATGGAGGACATCCGCACCTGCATGCTGGTGACCAAGCAGGGGCTCACCCTGCGCGGCCGGCCGATGCATGCCTTCCCCTCGCGCGAGGAGGGCTGCATATGGTTCCTCACCGACCGGCGCGGCCATGCCGACGACGAGCTCCGGCGCGACCCGCAGGGCGCGCTCACCTTCGCCAACGCCTCGAAGAACGACTTCCTGTCGGTGTCGGGCGAATGCGAGGTGAGCGACGACCGCGCCAAGGTCGACGAATTGTGGAACGACGCCGCCCGCGCCTACTGGCCGGAGGGCAAGGGCGATCCCAACATCCGCGTGCTGCGCTTCCTGCCAAGCGACGCGGAATATTGGGACGGCACGGCCAGCTCGATCATGATCACGCTGAAGATGGCCGCCGCGCGCCTCAAGGGCGAGCGCGCCGATCTTGGCGACAACCGCAAGGTGCCCCTGGAGTAGGCGCCAACCCGTGACTGCGGAGCGAGGCGATGGTACCGTTGCGGGAGATGATCCTGCGACGGTGCGCCCATGAACGTTCCCGCAGTAGTCCAGCCCGCGCCGGTTCCGGCGACCGTCAGTCGCGCGAGGCGCCGGGCCGTCATCTTCGTTCCCGGCCTCAAGCGGCGCGAGCGCAACCAGCAGCGGGACGCGCTGGTCGAGAACCTGCTCTTGAACGAGGACGTCCCGCTGCGCCGCTCGGCGAGCGACGGCGACGAGATCAAGATCGCCGGCACGGCCGGCGTCAGGCTGAAGGCCGCCAGGACCGGCACCGAAACCGACCCGCCGGCGCCGGGTGAGATCGACATCTTCGAGGCCTATTGGGGCGACCAGCTTCCGGTGGACGCCGAACAGCAGCCGCTGCGGCGCATGACCCGCGGCCTCGCCCTGCTGCGCTACTGGTTCGTCAGCCCGATGTGGGGCGCCTTCTCCAGCACGAGCTGGCAGATACCGGCCGGGCTGCTGCTCGGCGGCGGCGCACTGGTGCTCTGGTATCTGTCGCTGCTGGCGACGTTCGCGGGCCAATGGCTGGACCCGGCCTCGGACCTCACCGCGCAGGCGAAGCAGCTCATGTCCTTCGCCCCGTGGCTCGCCGACTGGCTCGCCGTGCCCATCGCCTATGTCGCGAGCTGGAGGATCTGGCCGCTGATCTCGCTGCTGCTGCCGATCACGCCGATCATGGTGATCGTCGACCATGCGCAGGCGGTCCGCCTCCTCCTGACCAACGCCATGGACGAAAAGGGCATCGGCCGCCGGGCGCGGGTGCGCAAGGCGGTCGCCGACGTCCTCAGCGCCGCGGCGGAGGCCCGCACGTCCGACGGCGAGCCGGCCTATTCGGAGATCGTCATCGTCGGCCACAGCTTCGGGACGATCATCCTGATCGACGTGCTCGCCGACTGGCCCTACGAGGCGGAGCTCGCGAAGCTGTCGGTGGTCACGCTGGGCTCGCCGCAGAGCGTGCTGGCGCGGCGCTCCTCCTGGCTGAAGGAGGAGACCCGCCGCCTGATGCAGGAGCGGCGTGTATCGGCATGGACCGACATTTCCGGCGAGGACGACTATCTGAGCGCGCCCATCGACGGCCACAAGGCCGCCTATGGCACGGCCTGCGCCCTGACGCTGTCGCTGGAACAGTCCGGGCTGCCCTTCAGCACCAGCGCGCACGACGCCTATCTCGCATCCTACGAGGTGCTGCGGCTGATCGTGAGGTAGCTCGGAAGAACGTCATGGCCGGGCTTGACCCGGCCATCCACGCCTTCTCGGCTGTCAGCCCATCTTCCGGTGGCGGCTCGCCAGCGTGCGCAAGCGCAGGGCGTTCAGCTTGATGAAGCCCGCCGCGTCGCGATGGTCATAGGCGACCGCGCCTTCCTCGAAGGTCACGAGGTCCTGGTTGTAGAGCGAATACGGGCTCTCGCGGCCGACCACCTCGACATTGCCCTTGTAGAGCTTGATCCGCACCGAGCCGGTGACGAATTCCTGGCTCTTGTCGATCAGCGCCTGCAGCATCTCGCGCTCGGGCGAGAACCAGAAGCCGTAATAGATCAGCTCCGCATAGCGCGGCATGATCTCGTCCTTGAGATGCGCCGCGCCGCGGTCGAGCGTGATGCTCTCGATGCCGCGATGCGCCTGAAGCAGGATCGTGCCGCCGGGGGTCTCGTAGACGCCGCGCGATTTCATCCCGACGAAGCGGTTCTCGACGAGGTCGAGCCGGCCGATGCCGTTCTCCTTGCCGAGCTCGTTCAGCTTCGTGAGCAGGCTCGCCGGAGACAGCCGCACGCCGTCGATGGCGACCGCGTCGCCCTTCTCGAAGGTGACGGTGATGTAGGTCGCCTTGTCAGGCGCAGCCTCGGGCGAGATGGTGCGCTGGTAGACATATTCCGGCGCCTCCTCGTTCGGGTCCTCCAGCACCTTGCCCTCCGAGGAGGAGTGCAGGAGGTTGGCGTCGACGGAGAACGGCGCCTCGCCGCGCTTGTCCTTGGCGATCGGAATCTGGTGAGTCTCGGCGAATTCCAGAAGGCGCGTGCGCGAGGTCAGCTCCCATTCGCGCCAGGGGGCGATCACCTTGATCTCCGGCTCCAGCGCGTAATAGCTCAGCTCGAAGCGCACCTGGTCGTTGCCCTTGCCGGTGGCGCCATGGGCGACCGCGTCGGCCCCGACCTGCCTAGCGATCTCGATCTGCTTCTTCGAGATCAGCGGACGGGCGATGGAGGTGCCGAGCAGGTACAGCCCCTCATAGAGCGCGTTGGCCCGGAACATCGGGAAGACGTATTCGGAGACGAATTCCTCGCGCACGTCCTCGATGAAGATGTTCTCCGGCTTTATCCCGAGCAGCTCGGCCTTGCGGCGCGCCGGCTCCAGCTCCTCGCCCTGGCCGAGATCGGCGGTGAAGGTCACCACCTCGCAGCCATAGGTGGTCTGCAGCCATTTGAGGATGACCGAGGTGTCGAGACCGCCCGAATAGGCGAGCACCACCTTCTTCACGTCGTTCGCCATGTCACATTCCAGGAAAGAAGCCGAGGCCGAAAAGCGCGCGGACTATAGGCATGGCCGACATATGTGCAAGCCGCGCCTGCGCCGCACCATTCTCAGGGCGCGGGCGGACCCGCCGGCGGCGGTGACCCGGCAGTGGCGGCCGGCGGCGGGGGCGTAGTCGCCGCCGATGGCGGCAGCGATGTCGCGCGCCCGACGGGCTTCCAGAAGCCGGAGCTCCAGCCGGCGACCAGCCAGTAGGCCAGTCCGCCGGCGAGACCGGCCGCGACGATGTAGAGGTCGCCGTTGAAGTCGGAAGGCGCCCGGTCGTAGGGCGCGAAGACCGAGGTGGCGAGCCAGGCCGACACGGCGCCGTTCGCCACATGGAAGATCCAGCTGCGTATGGCAAAGGCCTCGGCGAACAATATGCCGATCGTCGCCACCGCCCACATGGAAAGTGAAACGATCATGAGCAGATAGCTCGCGACCGCCAGCGTGTCGAAGGTGGCGACGGCCTGGTCCGGCGAGATGTCGGCGAGCACGTCGCCGAGCCGCCAATAGCCGATCAGCACCACCAGCATGGTGGCGACAAAGCCGGCGACCATGCCGAGCGGCACCACGATCAGCCGCAGCAGGAGGCGCAGCAGCCAATCCATGTCCACCGCCTATTCCGCCGCCGCGGCCATGGCGCGCAGCGCGAGCCGCTCGCGGGCGGAGAGCTTCTCGGTCTCGCTCTTCAGCTGCCCGCAGGCGGCGAGGATGTCGCGCCCGCGCGGCGTGCGCACCGGGCTCGAATAGCCGGCGCGGAACACGATGTCGGAGAAGCGTTCGATGGTCTCCCAGTCCGAGCACTCGTACTTGGTGCCGGGCCACGGGTTGAACGGGATCAGGTTGATCTTCGCCGGGATGCCGGCGAGCAGCCGCACCAGCGCCTTGGCGTCGGCCGGGCTGTCGTTGACGCCCTTCAGCATCACATATTCGAAGGTGATGCGCTTGGCGTTCGACGCCGCCGGATAGGTGCGGCAGGCGTCGAGCAGATCCTTCAGCGGGTACTTCTTGTTGATCGGCACCAGCACGTCGCGCAGCTCGTCGCGCACCGCGTGCAGCGAAATGGCGAGCATCGGCCCGACCTCGCGGCCGAGCTTCTCGATCTCCGGCACCACACCGGAGGTGGAGACGGTGATGCGTCGCTTGCCGATGCCGAGGCCTTCGCCATCCGCCAGCACCTCGATGGCCCTAGCCACCGAGTCGTACGCGTAGAGCGGCTCGCCCATGCCCATGAAGACGATGTTGGTGACGAGCCGGTCGCCCTCGGTCGGCAGGCCCGGCCCGACGGCGCGCTCCTGCCCGGGATAGTCGCCGAGCCGGTCGCGAGCGACCATCACCTGCGCCACGATCTCGGCCGCCGTCAGGTTTCGGACGAGGCGCTGCGTGCCGGTGTGGCAGAAGGAGCAGTTGAGCGTGCAGCCGACCTGCGAGGAGACACACAGCGTGCCGCGGTCGCTCTCGGGGATGTAGACCATCTCGACATCGTGCGGCTTGTCGCCGGCAATGTCGGGCGGCAGGCGCAGCAGCCATTTGCGGGTGCCGTCATTCGATACCTGCTCGACCACCACCTCGGGTCGCGCCAGCGTGAAGGCTTCCTCGAGCTTCGCGCGCAGACCCTTGCCGACATTGGTCATCTCGTCGAAGGAGGTGACGCCGCGCAGATAAATCCAGTGCCAGAGCTGGGCAACGCGCATGCGCTGCTCGCGCTCGCTCACGCCGATCTCGGCCAGCGCCTCGGCGAGGCCGGCGCGGTCCAGCCCGGCGAGCGAGCGGCGCGTATCCGGGCGCGCCTCGACGGCGGGCCGCGCCCCGGCGGCAGCGGCCGCAGTGGTATCGATCAGGTTCATCGCTTTATCGAAAAGTCAGTGTTTGCGCGCCTCATAGCACAGAGCGGCGGGCGTGGCGAATGCACGCCCCGCAGATCGGCCCTTCACTTCAGCGGCACCCAGATGTCGATCACCAGATCGTCCGGCGAGGTCGTGCGCGGGTCGGAGCGATATTCCTCGACATAGAGGTCCTCCGCCTCGAGGTCCTTGGCGTCGAGCAGGTTGGCGATCTGCTCATAGGTCGGGTCCATCGCGTCATAGGGGCCGCGATGGGTGAAGCGCAGCGCCTTGCCGGCCGGCGAGGCGGAGAACTCGACGCCGCTCTGCGGCTTCTCGGTGGTCGCGCCTTCGAAGGGCACCGCCGCCTCGAAGTCGAAGCCGAGATCGTCCGTCGTCGTGTAAATGACGAAGGAAGCGCCGGCCGGCTTCAGCTTCAGCCGCGCCATCTCGGCGTCGATCTCCTTCAACGTGGCGACGATAGTCGGGAAGGCCTCGTCCCAGGTCGCGTGCGCCTTCTTCATCAGCACCGGCACCGGCTTCATCTCCGCCGGATCACCGAAGCCGTCCGGCCGCTTCAGCGGGTCCGTCATCGGGGAGATGGCCTGCGTCTCGACGCCTTTGGGGTCGACCACCGGCGGCGCCACCATGTTGTCGTCGCCGGACGGCGCCTGACTGGGCGTATCTTGCGGCGGTGTCTCCGGAGCGCCCTGCGGCGCGGGCTGGGCTGCGGCCGGCGGGTCGGCGGGAACGGCGCTCTGGGCATGAAGCCCCGCCGGCGCCAGCAGAATCGCGAGCGCGAGCAGCACGGTCAGCCGTCGCACAAGGACGCGAGCGGGCGGTAGGTCGATCATCTCAGGTCACCGGAAACAGCGCGAACGCAGCCGCTCTCTTAGCATCCTCCAATGCCGCCCGCACCGCCGACGGCACCATCGAACACAGGCTGATTCTGGCCGACAAGTCTGGCCAATCCTTGGCGCTTCGCCATATAAGGGCGGCAACCCTTCGGTCCACAGGTCTAAAGCCGCAACCGTCATGGCCGCGTTGGAAAACCGTCCCTTCGTCAAGATGAACGGCCTCGGCAACGAGATCGTCGTCCTCGACCTGCGCGACGCGCCGCTCCCCGTGCCGCCGGCGGAGGCGCGCGCGCTGGCGCGCGAGGACGTGCTGCCCTTCGACCAGATCATGGCGCTCTATCCGCCGAAGAGCGAAGGCACGCGCGCCTTCGTGCGCATCATCAATGCCGACGGCTCGGAGGCCGGCGCCTGCGGCAACGGCACGCGCTGCATCGCGCTCTACGAGGCCGGCCGCACCGGCGACAACCATGTCGTGTTCGAGAGCGTCGCCGGCCTGCTGGACTGCACCGTGGCGCCGGAAGGGATCACCGCCGATATGGGCGTGCCGCATTTCGGCTGGCACGACATCCCCCTCGCCGGCCCGGTGGCCGACACCCGCGCCATCGAATTGCAGGCTGGCCCGGCGGAGGCGCCGGTGCTGCGCGCGCCCTCCGTGGTCAATGTCGGCAACCCGCACGCCATCTTCTGGGTGCACGATATCGAGGCGGTCGATCTCGGCCGCTACGGGCCGGAGCTGGAGCACCATCCCGTGTTCCCCGAGCGGGCCAACATCTCGGCGGCTCAGGTCGTCTCCCCCGACCACATCGTGCTCAAGGTGTGGGAACGCGGCGCCGGCCTGACCAAGGCTTGCGGCTCGGCCGCCTGCGCCGCCGCCGTGTCGGCCGCCCGCATCGGCCTCACCGGCCGGCGCGTCACCGTCACCCTGCCCGGCGGCGACCTCGTGATCGATTGGCGCGAGAGCGACGACCACATCCTCATGACCGGCCCGGCCGTGTTCGAGTTCGACGGCCGGCTCACCGCCGCCATGCTGGACGCGCCCACCGGCGTCGGCGCCGCCTGATGTCGCAAGCCTCCACCGTCGAGGTCGTGACCTTCGGCTGCCGGCTGAACGCGCTCGATTCCGCCACCGCCAGGGCGATGGCCGGCGCCGCCGGGCTGGAGCGCGCCGTCATCGTCAACACCTGCGCCGTCACCGGCGAGGCGGTGAAGCAGGCGCGCCAGGCGATCCGCCGGCTGAAGCGCGAGGACCCGGAACGGCGCATCGTCGTCACCGGCTGCGCCGCGCAGACCGAGCCGGCCGGCTTCGCCCGCATGGCCGAAGTCGACGGCGTGCTCGGCAATGAAGAGAAGCTGTCGCCCGAAAGCTGGGCGGCGACGCGCCGCGCACTCGACTTCGGTATCGACAATGAGGAGAAGATCCTCGTCGGCGACATCATGGCGGTGCGCGAGACCGCGCCGCATCTCCTCGACGGGCCGGCCGACACCATAGACGGGCACACCCGCGCCTTCGTGCAGGTGCAGAATGGCTGCGACCACCGCTGCACCTTCTGCATCATCCCCTATGGCCGCGGAAACTCGCGTTCCGTGCCGATGGGCGCAGTGGTGGAGCGGGTGCGCGCGCTCGTGGAACAAGGCTTCGGCGAGGTGGTGCTGACCGGCGTCGACCTCACCTCCTGGGGCGCCGATCTACCCGGCACGCCGCGTCTCGGCGCGCTGGTGCGCGCGCTGCTGAAGCATGTGCCGGAACTGCGGCGACTGCGGCTCTCCTCCATCGATTCCATCGAGGCCGATGGCGATCTCCTGCGCGCCTTCGCCGAGGAGGAACGGCTGATGCCGCATCTGCACCTCTCGCTGCAGGCCGGCAACGATTTGATCCTCAAGCGCATGAAGCGCCGGCACCTGCGCCGCGACGCCATTCGCTTCTGCGCCGAAGTGCGGCGCCTGCGGCCCGACATGGTGCTCGGCGCCGACCTCATCGCCGGCTTCCCGACCGAGACCGAGGCGCAGTTCCGCGCCTCGCTCGACCTCGTCGACGCATGCGGGCTGACGCATCTGCACGTCTTCCCCTTCTCGCCGCGCCCCGGCACGCCGGCCGCGCGCATGCCGCAGGTCGCCGGCGAGGTGATAAAGGACCGTGCCCGCCGCCTGCGCGAGAAGGGCGCGGAGGCGCTGCTGCGCCACCTCGCCGGCGAGGTCGGGATGAGCCGCGAGGTGCTGGCCGAGCGCGGCGGCATCGCCCGCACCGCCGGCTTCACTCCCGTCCGGCTGGGGCGCCCGCTCGCGCCCGGCACCCTCACCACTGTGCGCATCGCCGGCCATGACGGCGCGCGGCTGATCGCGGCATGACCGATATGACCGACACGAACGACACCACGTCCCGCCCCGGTTTCTGGAAACGCCTGACGCAGGGCCTGACGCGCACCGCGTCCGGGCTCTCGACCGGCATCACCGACCTCTTCACCAAGCGCAAGCTCGACGCGACGACGCTGGAGGAGCTGGAGGACGTGCTGATCCGCGCCGATCTCGGCGTCGAGACCAGCGCCCGCATCGCCGAGGCGGTCGGCAAGGGCCGCTACGACAAGGGCATCGACCCGGAGGAGGTGCGCAACCTCGTCGCCGCCGAGATCGAGGCGGTGCTGACGCCCGTCGCCCACCCGCTGGCCTTCAACACCGGCGCGAAGCCCTTCGTGCTGCTGATGGTCGGCGTCAACGGCTCGGGCAAGACCACCACCATCGGCAAGCTCGCCTCGACGCTGCGGGCGCAGGGCAAGAAGGTCGTGCTCGCCGCCGGCGACACGTTCCGCGCCGCCGCGATCGAGCAGCTGAAGGTCTGGGCCGACCGCACCGGTGCCGCCATCGTCGCCCGGCCGCCGGGCGCGGATGCGGCGGGCGTCGCCTTCGACGGGTTGCAGCAGGCGCGCGAAGTCGGTGCCGACGTTCTCATCATCGACACCGCCGGCCGGCTGCAGAACCGTGCCGAGCTGATGGCGGAGCTGGAAAAGGTGGTCCGGGTCATCAAGAAGCAGGACGCTTCCGCCCCGCATGCCGTGGTGCTCACCCTTGACGCCACGGTCGGGCAGAACGCCTTGCAGCAGGTCGAGGCGTTCCGCCGCGTGGCCGGCGTCACCGGCCTCGTCATGACCAAATTGGACGGGACGGCGCGCGGGGGCATATTGGTGGCCATCGCCGCCAAATACGGCCTGCCGGTACACATGATCGGCATCGGCGAGGGCATCGACGACCTGCAGCCTTTCGCGGCCCGCGACTTCGCCCGCGCCATCGTCGGATTGGAGAACTGAACATGGCCGACGCGCCCGCCGGAAACACTGCCGAGAACACGCCGCTGCGCCGCATGCACCCGGCGATGAAGTTCATCCTGGAGCTCGGCCCGCTGGTCGTCTTCTTCGTCGCCAATGGGCGCGGCGGGATTTATGTCGCTACCGCCGCCTTCATGATCGCCACGCTGGTGGCGCTGGCGGTGATGTGGATCATCGCCCGCAGGATCGCGGTCATGCCGCTGGTCTCGGCCGCCGTCGTGTTGGTGTTCGGTACGCTGACCATCGTCCTGCAGGACGATCACTTCATCAAGATGAAGCCGACCATCGTCAACGCCTTGTTCGGCCTCGCCTTGCTGGGCGGGCTGTGGCTGCGCAAACCGCTGCTGCCCTATGTGCTGGGCGACGTCTTCGTGCTCACCGAGCAGGGCTGGCGCGAGCTCACGATCCGTTGGGGGACGTTCTTCCTCGTCATGGCGGTGCTGAACGAGGTGATCTGGCGCAGCGTCTCGACCGACACCTGGGTCGCCTTCAAGACCTTCGGCTATCTGCCGCTGACGCTCATCTTCGCCATGGCGCAGGTGCCGCTGATGACGCGGCACAACGCCGAACCGGCTGAAAAACCAGGCGAATAGGCGGGTCGCGCCGCCTAGGGGCTCGGATTGCCGCGCAGCTGGTGCACGGCGTCGATCTTCTCTTCCAGCTCCGCCGTGATGGTGACATCGATGGTGGCGATATCGGTGACAAGCTGCTCCATGGTGGTGGCACCGATGATCACCGAGGTGACAAACTCGCGCGACAGGCAGAAGGCGATGGCCAGCTGTGCCGGATCGAGACCCGCCTCGCGGGCGATGCCGACATAGTCGGCGACCGCCGCGTCCACACCCGGCTTCTCGTAACGCTGGCCGCGCTCGAACAAAGTGGTGCGCGCGCCCGCCGGCCGGGCGCCGCCGAGATACTTGCCGGTGAGATAGCCCTGCCCCAGCGGCGAATAGGCCAGCAGCCCGCAATCCTCGCGCAGGCTCACCTCGGCCATCGCCGTCTCATAGGTGCGGTTGAGCAGGTTGTAGGCGTTCTGGATCGAGGCCGGGCGCGGGCCGCCGGTGCGCTCGGCCTCGGCGAGGAAGCTCATCGTGCCCCAGGCGCTCTCGTTGGAGAGGCCGAAATGGCGCACCTTGCCCTCCCTGATCAGCTCGCCGAAGGCGTCGAGCGTCTCGGCGATCGGCGTCTCCTCGCCGGGCGCGGACTTCCAGCGCGTCGGGTTGGAGCCGAAGCCCGATACCGGCCTGCCCGGCCAGTGCAGCTGGTAGAGGTCGATATAGTCGGTCTGCAGCCGCTTCAGGCTCTTGTCGATCGCCTCGCGCAGCTGGGCGCGGGTCGGGCGCGCCGGCGAACCGTCGTCGCGGAACCAGGTCATCTCCGACAGGCCGCAGGCCTTGCTGGCGAGGATCACCTTGTCGCGGTTGCCGCGGGCGCGGAACCACGTACCGATGACGCGCTCGGTCGAGCCCTGGGTCTCGGGCTTCGGCGGGATCGAATAGAGCTCGGCGGTGTCGAGGAAGTTGATGCCGCGGTCCAGCGCGTAGTCGAGCTGGGCGTGGCCCTCGGCCTCGCTGTTCTGCTGGCCGAACGTCATGGTGCCGAGACAGATGGCGCTGACCTCGAGGCCGGTGCGGCCGAGCGGGCGGTATTGCATGGGATGATTTTCGGGAATGTCAGGGACGGGTAGGCACGGATGGTAGGCCCGAGCCTGCTGCCGGACAAGATGCCGGAAGCCGAACGCGGTGGCCTCTACAACCGCGATTTCGGCGCCATCCCCGCCGCCTGCTGGCTGCGCAGGCTGTCCTCGATGTCGGCGAAGGCCGCCGTCATCGCCGGCGCCAGGAAGCTGGCGCCATAGGCGGAGATATGGTCGCGGTCCATGTAATAGCTGCCGTTGCGGTCGCCCCAGATATAGCGCCCGTCGCGCTTGAAGGCCTCCTCCAGGGACAGCACCCAGACCCTGTCGCCCTTCAGCTTCTCCAGCACGCCCTTGGCGAAGGCCAGACGCTTCTCGGCCACCCCAATGGGCGTCGAGGTCTCGAAGATCGCCGCCTCGAACTGCTCGTCGGAAAGTCCGCTGCCGATCCCGAGCAGGGCGGCCTGCTGCAGGATCTTCTGCGGCAGCACCTGCTGTTCGGGCATCTGCTGGATCACGACCACCGCGACGCCGAGGTCGAGATAGTCCTTCACCGTGGCCGGCACATGCGAGGCGAAGGTCTCGCGCGAGGCGGCGAGCGAGGGGAAATAGGGGTCGCCTTCCGGCGACAGCGCGAAGGAGCGGGCAGTCCCGGCGTCGTCCCAGCCGGGATAGAGCGACCAGCGGGCGACCATCACGACGACGTCGTAATGCCCGTCCCGCACCGCCTGCATCTGCCGCCGGGTGACGTCCTCGCAGACACCGATGTCGAACACGCCACGCTGGATGGAGGTGTGGTTGATCGGCGGGCAGCTGCCGACGCCGAAATGGTAGACGGCGTTCTCCTTGCCGATCTCGGCGAAGGCCGGAAGGATGGCGTAGGAATGGCTGTCGCCGACCACCAGGATGCGCAGCTTCGGGTCCTTCGGCATGTAGATGGGGCAGAGGTCGGCGCGCGTCGCCAGATCGCCCGGCCGCCGGCACTTGACGGCGAGCGTATGGGTGCGCACCGACGCCAGCAGCCGAGCCTCGCGGCTGCTGAGCTCGGGATTGGCGAGGCGGCTGGGAATGCCGCCGCTCGCGCTCGCATAGACGCCCATCACGGCGAAGACGACGCCGGCCGCCGAACACGCCGCGAACACGGTGCGCCGGCCCGGCAGCAGCGGGATGGGACGGCGGCGGAACGGCTGCTCGACGAAGCGCCAGCTGAAATAGGCCAGCACCAGCGACAGCGCCGCGAGGGCGAGCAGCAGCATGTCCGACGGCTCGCCCATGCTGCGGATACGGGCGAAGGCGAAGAGCGGCTGGTGCCAGAGATAGGCGCTGTAGCTGATCAGCCCGATGCCGACGAAGAGCGGCACCGACAGCAGGCGCGCGACCCATGTGCCCTGATGGCCGTAGAGCACGATCAGCGCCGCCCCGCCGACCGGCACGAGCGCCAGAAGGCTGGGGAACGGCGTGTAGCGGTCGAAGCGGAAGATCGCGAACAGGATCATTCCGAGCCCGAGCGCGCTCAACAGGTTGTTCGGCCTGGGCGCCCGGCTGGTGGCGATGAAGCCGCAGAGCGAGCCGACGAGCAGTTCCCAGATGCGGAACTGCGGCAGGTAGAAATTCGCCGCCGGCGCATAGCGCCAGCCCCATTCGGTGGCGAGGAGGCTGAGGACGGCGGTGGCAGCCACGCACCAGAACAGGAGACGGCGGCCGAAGCGCCAGAACACGGCGAGGGTGAGCGGAGCGAACAGGTAATATTGCTCCTCCACCGCCAGGCTCCAGGTGTGCAGCAGCGGCTTCAATTCGGCGGCCGCGGCGAAATAGCCGCCCTCCTCCCTCCAGAACAGGAAGTTGGACACGAAGAAGACGACGGAGACCACGCTGCGGCCGAAATCCCTCAACTGCTCGGGAATCATCCAGAGCCAGGCAAAGGGGATGCAGGCCGCCATGACGAGAAACAGCGCGGGAAGAATACGTCGCGCTCGTCGTTCGTAGAATCGGGCGATGGAGAATTCGCCGCGCTCGATCTCCGTCAGCAATATGACGGTGATCAGATAGCCGCTGATGACGAAGAAAATGTCGACGCCGACATAGCCGCCGCTGAAGACCTTGAAGCCGGCGTGAAACAAGATGACGGGAACGACGGCGACGGCCCGCAAACCGTCGATCTCGCTTCTATACTTCATATTACCTCAGGGCACGCAATAAGCGCCGGCAGCAATCAAGTCCTTGCCATTCGTCATTAGCGTAGAGACGTGGGGACGTCGAGAGCGCGGGGGAGATGATCCCCGAGGTCAGTTCGCTTTTCCCGGCAGCGTGGCAAGAAAGCCTTCCACCGCCGGTAAGATGCGCGCCACGATGACATCGACGCCGGCGGCGGTGGGGTGAAGGCCGTCGGGCTGGTTGAGGTTGGGGTGGCCGGCCACGCCGTCGAGGAGGAAGGGGTAGAACTTCACGCCGTATTTCTCGGCCAGCCGCGGATAGATGGCGTCGAAGCTCTGCTTGTAGGCGGCGCCGAGATTGGGCGCGGCCTGCATGCCGATCAGCAGCACGGGGATGCCGCGCTGCTTGAGCCGGGCGAGGATGGCGTCGAGCGACTTCTCGGCGATGGCGGGGTCGAGCCCGCGCAGCATGTCGTTGGCGCCGAGTTCGAGGATCACCCCGCTCGTGCCGTCCGGCACCGACCAGTCGAGGCGGGCGAGGCCGGCACTGGTGGTGTCGCCGGAGACGCCGGCATTCTCGATCACGACATCGTGTCCCCCGGCCTTCAGCGCCGCCTCCAGCCGGGCGGGGAAGGCCTGGCTGGCGGGCAGGCCGTAGCCGGCGGTGAGGCTGTCGCCCAGCGCCACGAGGCGTAGCGGCGCCGCATGCGCGGGCAGCGCCAGCATGGTCAATCCTGCGAGAGCGGCGGCGAGGTGGAGCAATCGTGAGCGGGCCGTACCCTTCCGGAAACGCCGCAGCGCAGCATATTGTGCCGCAAAGTGCCGCCGCAGGCCGAGAAGCGAAAAGGAAGACATGCCGTCCAACTCCGAGATTGCGCCCGCCATCCGCCTCGACAAGGTGGAGCTCTCCCTCGGTGCCGGCGCGGCCCGCGTTCATATACTCAAGGGCGTGTCGCTCACCATAGGCCAGGGCGAGGCCGTCGGCCTGATCGGCCCGTCGGGCTCGGGCAAGTCGAGCCTGCTGATGGTGCTGGCCGGGCTGGAGCGCGCCGATTCCGGCACGGTGACCGTGGCCGGGCAGGGGCTGACCGGGCTCGAC
The DNA here is from genome assembly GCF_000092925.1 of Ancylobacter novellus DSM 506. Taxonomy (NCBI): domain Bacteria; kingdom Pseudomonadati; phylum Pseudomonadota; class Alphaproteobacteria; order Hyphomicrobiales; family Xanthobacteraceae; genus Ancylobacter; species Ancylobacter novellus. The sequence continues at coordinate 3,537,387 of NC_014217.1, forward strand.
GAGGACGCGCTCGCCCGCTTCCGCGGCCGGCATGTCGGCATCGTGTTCCAGGCCTTCCACCTCATCCCGACCATGACCGCGATCGAGAACGTCGCCGTGCCGCTGGAGCTGGCCGGCCGCACCGACGCCTTCGCCCGTGCCGCGGCCGAGCTGACCGCGGTGGGGCTCGGCGCCCGCCTCGACCATTACCCGGCCCAGCTTTCCGGCGGCGAGCAGCAGCGCGTGGCGGTGGCCCGTGCCCTGGCGCCGGAGCCGCGCATCCTCGTCGCCGACGAGCCGACCGGCAATCTCGACGAGGCGACCGGCCGGCAGATCATGGACCTCCTGTTCGAGGCGCAGGCGCGGCGCGGGGCGACGCTGGTCATCGTCACCCATGACCCGACGCTGGCGAAGCGCTGCGACCGCACCGTGCGGCTGCGCTCGGGCGCCATCGAGACCGAGGGCGCCGCGGCGCTCGCGGGGACGCCCGCATGAGCCTGGCGCAACTCTCGTCCTCCGCCGGCGAGGACAATCCTCCGGCGGCGCCCGGCCTGCCGGCCCGCTCCTCGCTGGCGCTGCGCTTCGCCCTGCGCGAATTGCGCGGGGGCCTGCGCGGCTTCGCCGTCTTCCTCGCCTGCCTGGCCTTGGGCGTTGCGGCGATCGCCGGCGTCGGCGCCTTCTCGCGGGCGCTGACCGACGGGCTGGGCCGCGAAGGCGCCGCGCTGCTCGGCGGCGATGCCGCCTTCGCTTTGGTCCAGCGCGAGGCGAGCCCGGAGGAATACCGGCTGATCGCTGCCGGCGGCCAGGTCTCCACCGTCGCCACTACCCGCGCCATGGCGCGGGCCGGCGAGGGCGACAGGCTGGAAGCGACGCTCGCCGAGGTGAAGGCGGTGGACGGCGCCTATCCGATGGTCGGCACGCTGGAGCTCGAGCCGGCGCAGCCGCTCGCTGAAGCGCTGCGCCCGCGCGACGGGACCTTCGGCGCCGTCGCTGATCCCGCGCTCGCCGAGCGGCTCGGCCTCAAGCCCGGCGACCGCTTCCAGGTCGGCGACGCCCAGCTCACGCTCGCCGGCACCATCCTGCGCGAGCCCGACGCGCTCTCCACCGGCATCGGCTTCGGCCCGCGGCTGATGATCTCGCTCGACGCGCTGCGCGCCACCAACCTTCTCCAGCCCGGCAGCCTGGTGCGCTGGCAGTACCGGGTGAGGATGACCGATCCGGCGGGCCTCGCCGCCTTCGTCGAACAGGTGCGGCATGGCGCGCCGGAGGCCGGCTTCGAGGTCCGCACCCGCGAGGCGGCCGCGCCGCGGCTGGAAACCAATGTCCGGCGCTTCACCGAATACCTGACCCTCGTCGGCCTCACCGCGCTCTTGGTCGGCGGCGTCGGCGTCGCCAATGCGGTCAAGAGCCATCTCGACGCCAAGCGCAGCGTCATCGCCACGCTGAAGAGCCTGGGCGCGCCCAGCGGCACGGTGTTCGCCATCTACCTCGCCGAGGTCGGGCTGATCGCCTTGGTCGGCATCGTCATCGGCCTCGTCGTCGGCTCGGCCCTGCCCTTCGCCGCCAACGCGGCCTTCGGCTATCTGCTGCCGATCCCGATCGAGCCCACGATCCAGCCGATGGCGCTGGCGCTGGCCTTCGCCTATGGCGTGCTGATCGCGCTCGCCTTCGCCATGTGGCCGCTCGGCATGTCGCACGACGTGCCGGTCTCCGGCCTGTTCCGCGACCAGGTCGAGACCGGCCGCCGCCGGCCGCGCCTCGTCTATCTCCTGCTGACGGCGCTGGCCGTCCTCGCCCTCGCCGGGCTGGCGATCGCCGCCTCCGAGGAGCGGCGGGTGGCGATCTACTATCTCGCCGCCGCCGCCAGCGTGCTGATCGTGCTGCGCCTCGTCGGCCTCGGCATCATGGCGCTGGCCCGCCGGCTGCCGCGCCCGCGCTCCACCACGCTGCGCCTGGCGCTGGCCAACATCCACCGGCCGGCGGCGCTGACCCCGACCATCGTGCTCTCGCTCGGCCTCGGCCTGACGCTGCTGGTCACGCTGGCGCTCATCGACCGCAGCCTGACCCGCGAGCTCACCTCCCGGCTGCCGCACGAGGCGCCGAGCTTCTTCTTCCTGGACATACAGAGCGGCGAGACCGACCGCTTCGCCGCCTATCTCAAGCAGAAGGCGCCGCAGGGCGAGGTCGAGGTCGTGCCCATGCTGCGCGGGCGCATCATCACGCTGGGCGACCGCGCGGCGGAGGACATCACCCCGCCGCCGGAATTCGCCTGGGTGCTCTCCTCCGACCGCGGCATCACCTATTCGCAGGACCTGCCGGAAGGCTCCGTGCTCGCCGCCGGCGAATGGTGGCCGCCGGATTATTCCGGCCCGCCGCTGGTCTCCTTCGAGCGCGAGATCGCCGACGCCTTCGGGCTGAAGATCGGCGACAAGGTCACGGTCAACGTGCTCGGCCGCTCCATCACCGCGACCATCGCCAATCTGCGCGACGTGGAGTGGGAGCGGCTCGCCATCAACTTCGTCATGGTGTTCTCGCCCAACAGCTTCGCCGGCGCGCCGCACACCTCGCTCGCCACGCTTGCCGTGCCGGACGGCGGCGACCCGGCGGCCGAGCGCGCCATCGCCCGCGCCGTGGCGACCGATTTTCCCGCCGTCACCGCGGTGCGGGTGAAGGAGGCGCTGGAAACCATCGGCGAGATCGTCTCCAACCTGCTCATCGCCATAAGGGCGGCGAGCCTCGTCGCCCTGCTCGCCAGCGTGCTGGTGCTCGCCGGGGCGCTGGCGGCGGGCCAGCACCACCGCGTCTACGACGCGGTGATCCTGAAGACGCTCGGCGCCACGCGCCTGCGCCTCGTCGGTGCCTATGCGCTGGAATATGCCGCGCTCGGCCTCGTGACCGCCGCCGTCGCCGTCGGCGCCGGCACGGCGGCCGCCTATGTCGTCGTGGTGATGGTGATGGAGCTCGCCTTCGGCTGGTCGAGCGCGGCGGCGCTCGGGGCGGTCGCGGTGGCTCTGGTGCTCACCATCGGCTTCGGGCTGATCGGCACCTGGCGGGCGCTCGGGCAGAAGCCGGCGCGCATCCTGCGGCATCTCTGAGCCCTTTCCGTTCGGATGGAACCATCCGAACGGAAAGAAGTGCTCTCGCTTCAATAAGCTGGATCGCACGCCGGCTCTGCCGCTGGGTCAATCCTGTCGCAAACTTCACTTGCGGCAGGGCGGAGCGCCCCTCATATTCCACATGATTTTCCGTTCGGCCGTCCGGCACTCCGTCGGGCGCGGCGGAACAAGGGGTTATCGGGAGAGGATCCGACCATGTCCGACTTTAACCGCAACGTCTCCGTGCCGCGCTTCGGGGCGACGGCGGCGCGGACGCAGGCCGAGATCGACCTGGGCCTGCGCTCCTACATGCTGCGCGTCTACAACTACATGACGCTCGGCCTCGCCATCACCGGCGCGGCGGCGCTCGGCATCTACATGCTCGCCGTCTCCGACGTGCCGACCCAGGCCGCCATCGCGCCCGGCGTCTATCTCACGCAGTTCGGCGTCGCCATGTTCTTCAGCCCGCTGCGCTGGGTGGTGATGCTCGCCCCGCTCGCCGCGGTGTTCTTCCTCAGCTTCCGGGTCGACCGGCTCAGCGTCGGCGCCGCCCAGGGCATCTTCTGGCTCTATGCCGGCCTCGTCGGCGTGTCGCTCGCCAGCATCTTCCTGGTCTATGCGCATGAGAGCATCGTCCGCGTGTTCTTCATCACCGCGGCAACCTTCGGCGGCCTCAGCCTCTACGGCTACACCACGACCCGCAGCCTCTCGGGCATGGGCTCGTTCCTGATCATGGGCCTGATCGGCATCATCATCGCGTCGCTGGTGAACATCTTCCTCGGCTCGTCGATGCTGCAGTTCGTCATCTCGGTGGTGGGCGTGCTGGTGTTCGCCGGCCTCACCGCCTACGACACCCAGCGCATCAAGGAGATGTACTTCGCCGGCGACGACGACGTGGTCGCGGGCCGCAAGGCGATCATGGGTGCGCTCACCCTCTATCTCGACTTCATCAACCTGTTCCTGATGCTGCTGCAGCTGTTCGGCAACCGCAACAACTGACGCTCCTTCGGGACGGCCTGAACGACGAAGCCCCGGCGCGAGCCGGGGCTTTTTGCTTTTGGGGATCCGCGTCTTCGCACGGCGGTTATGTTCGCATCAGATATTTTCATCGGCGGCCGTGGTTGTCCCGACCGACCGCCGCCCTTATTCCCATCGACGCCTGCCGTAACGGCAGACACGCCAGCGAGGGATCCCTATGTCCGATACGCCCACGCAGCCCCAATCCGCCCCGCCCAGGATGATCTTCGTCAACCTGCCGGTGCGCGACCTCGACCGCGCCATCGCCTTCTACGAGGCCGTCGGGGCGACGAAGAACCCGCAATTCTCCGACGACACCGCCGCCTGCATGGTGATCTCCGAGACCATCTTCGTCATGGTGCTCACCCATCCGAAGTTCGCGCAGTTCACGCCCAAGCCCATCGCCGACGCGCACGCCTCGAGCCAGGTGCTGATCGCGCTTTCCATGGACGGGCGCGAGGCGGTGGATGCCGTGGTGACGAATGCCGTCGCCGCCGGCGGCAAGGCCGATCCCGGCCCGGTGCAGGATCTCGGCTTCATGTATTCGCGCAGCTTCGAGGACCCGGACGGGCACATCTGGGAGGCGGTCTGGATGAACATGCAGGCCGCCGACGCCGGCACGGCCGAAGCGTACTGATCCACGTCCCGATCCAAGAAACGCAGGAGGAAACCATGAGCTACGTCGACGGCTTCGTCCTCGCGGTGCCGACCGCGAAGAAGGACGACTACCGCATCCTCGCCGCGAAATGCGCGCCGATCTTCATCGACCATGGCGCCCAGCATGTCATGGAATGCTGGGGCGACGACATACCGGACGGCAAGGTCACCGACTTCCGCATGGCGGTGAAGGCGACGCCGGAGGAGAGCGTGGTGTTCTCCTGGATCGTGTGGCCCTCGAAGGAGACGCGCGATGCCGGCATGAAGGCCTTCATGGACGACCCGCGCCTGAAGGAGATGGGCGACACGCCGCCCTTCGACGGCCAGCGCATGATCTTCGGCGGCTTCGCGCCGATCGTCGACGAGGCGAAGGCGGCCTGACCGCACCTCGTCCGTTACATTCCGGGAAGGAGAGAGCGATGGAGCCCATCCGCACCTGCCTGTGGTTCGACGGCAAGGCCGAGGAAGCCGCCGGCTTCTACGTCTCGCTGCTGCCGAACTCCCATATGGAATCCGTCACCCGCTCCCCCGTCGACACGCCCGGCTGCAAGGCGGGCGACGTCATCGCGACGGCGTTCACGCTCAACGGCGCCCCCTATATGGGCCTCAATGGCGGGCCGGGCTTTCCCTTCACCCAGGCGGTCTCGCTCATGGTGGCCTGCGACAGCCAGGAGGAGATCGACCGGCTGTGGGACGCCCTGTCGGACGGCGGCACGCCGCTGCAATGCGGCTGGATCGTCGACCGCTACGGCCTGCACTGGCAGATCACGCCGCGCGCGCTGCTGGCCATGATCCAGGACCCTGATCCCGCCAAGGCCAGGCGGGCGATGGAAGCGATGTTCACCATGGTGAAGCTCGACATCGCCGCGCTGGAAGCCGCCTATCGCGGCTGATGCGGCCTTGCCCGCCTCGGGGCGCGGGCGGTACATAGCCTCACCCGGCGCCGGCCATGAGGGCCCGCACCGTGCGTTGCGGAGGCAGGCCTAAATGAGCTGGTCGGATTTCAAGCGCGAGGCGAACTTCATCGGCGGTAAATGGGTGGGCGCCGATGGCGGCGGCACCATCGAGGTGACCAATCCGGCCACCGGCGAGGTCATCGGCACCGTGCCGAACGCCGGCGCCGCGGAGGCCCGCCGCGCCATCGAGGCGGCCGAGAACGCGTTCCAGAGCTTCTCGCACACCACCGCCGACGAGCGCGCCAGGATGCTGCGCCGCCTGCATGCCGCGATCATGGACAACCAGCGCGCGCTCGCCGAGCTGCTCACCGTCGAGCAGGGCAAGCCGCTCGCCGAATCCATGGGCGAGGTCGGCGCCAGCGCCGCCTATGTGCTGTGGTTCTCGGAGGAGGCGCGGCGCGTCTATGGCGACGTCATCCCCTCGCCCTGGGGCGAGCGGCGCATCCTCGTCGTCAAGCAGCCCGTCGGCGTGGTCGCCGCCATCACGCCGTGGAACTTCCCCTCCTCCATGCTGGCGCGCAAGATCGGCCCGGCGCTGGCGACGGGCTGCACCTCGGTGGTGAAGCCGGCGACGCAGACGCCCTATTCCGGCCTCGCCTGGGGCGTGCTGGCCGAGCAGGCCGGCTATCCGGCGGGTGTCGTCAACATCCTCACCGGCTCGGCCTCGGCCATCGGCGGCGAGTTCACCTCGAACCCGACCGTGCGCAAGATCACCTTCACCGGCTCCACCCCGGTCGGCAAGGTGCTGATGAAACAGGCCGCCGACACGGTGAAGCGCGTGTCGATGGAGCTGGGCGGCAACGCGCCCTTCCTCGTCTTCGACGACGCCGACCTCGACAAGGCGGTGGAGGGCGCCATCGCCTCGAAGTACCGCAACTCCGGCCAGACCTGCGTCTGCGCCAACCGCTTCTACGCCCAGGCCGGCATCTACGACGCCTTCGTCGAGAGGCTGGCGGCGGCGTCCGGCAAGCTGAAGGTCGGCTCGGGGCTGGAGGAAGGCGTGGTGCAGGGCCCGCTGATCGACGGCAAGGCGGTGGAGAAGACCGAGAGCTTCGTCGCCGACGCGCTCGCCAAGGGCGGCCGCGTCGTCAGCGGCGGCGGGCGCCATGCGCTCGGCGGCCAGTTCTTCCAGCCGACCGTGATCGCGGATGCGACGGCTGAGATGAACTTCGCCCGCGAAGAAATCTTCGGCCCCGTCGCGCCGGTGTTCCGCTTCGAGACCGAGGCGGAGGCGGTGCGCCTCGCCAACGACACCGAGTTCGGCCTCGCCTGCTATTTCTACACCCGCGACCTCGCCCGCAGCTTCCGCGTCGCCGAGGCGCTGCGCTACGGACAGGTCGGCATCAATGCCGGGGTGATCACCACCGAGGTGGCGCCCTTCGGCGGGGTGAAGGAATCCGGCGTCGGGCGCGAGGGCTCGAAATACGGCATCGACGAATATGTCGACGTCAAATATCTCTGCGTCGGTCTCTGAAGCCGGCTAAGTGAAGGGCGCCCGAGCGGCGCCCTTCAGCGCCCGTCGAGCAGGCCCTGATATTCCTGCGTCAGTTGCTCGATGTCGGTGGCCTGGAACGGCCATTCGCCGACCACGATGCCCTGCCTTATCTCGTTGGCGAGCACCGGCCAGTATCGGTCGACCATGGCGGGGATGTCTTTTTCGGCGATACCTCTGGCGCGCAGATCGAGCGCGCAAATCCGCCGGGCCGTTTCTTCCGTTTGACGCATGTTAATGGGCTTAACACAGATTCTCGGCGCAATATGTCCACTAGTGGACGCTCGAATGCGCATGAAAACGCAAAACGCCGGCTGACGCCACCGCTTGTCGCGGCCGCCAAAAAGAAAGGCCGGCTCGCGCCGGCCTTTCGTCGTTCACACTGTGGGGCGGTTCACGCCTTGAAGTCCTCCAGCCGGAACGGCAGCGAGCGCAGCCGCTGGCCGGTGGCGTCGAAGATGGCGTTGGACAGCGCCGGGGCGACGCCCGGCACGCCGGGCTCGCCGACGCCGGTCGGCGCATTGGCCGAGGGCAGGATATAGACCTCGACCTTCGGCATCTCCGACATGCGCAGCGGGATGTAGCTGTCGAAGTTCGCCTGCTCCACCACGCCCTTGTCCATGGTGATCTCGTCATGCAGCGCCGCGCCGAGGCCGAAGCCGACGCCGCCCTCGATCTGCGCGACGATGACGTCCGGGTTGACGGCGATGCCGCAATCGACCGCGCAGATCACCTTGTCGACCTTGATCTGCCCGTTCACCACCGAGACATCGATGACGCTGCCGACCACGCTGTTGAAGCTCTCGTGCAGAGCGATGCCGCGACCCTTGCCGGAACCGGCCTTGGGCCCCCAGTTCGCCTTCTCGGCCAGGAACTTCAGCACCGCGCTGTGACGCGGCTCGTCCTTCAGCAGCTCCAGCCGGAACTCGACCGGATCGCGCCCCGCCGCATGGGCGAGCTCGTCGATCGTCACCTCCACCACATGGGCGGTGTGGGTGTGGCCGACCGAGCGCCACCACAGCGTCGGCACCTTCACCTGCGGCGAATGCAGGTCCACGAAGAAGTCGGGGATGGCGTAATTGGTGTCGGAGGCCCCCTCCACCGAAGTGCCGTCGACGCCGTTCTTGATGGCGAAGGCCTCGAAGGGCGTGCCCACCATGAAGGACTGGCCGACGATGTGCTGCTCCCAGCCGGCGATCTTGCCGTCGGCGGTGAGCCCCGCGCGGACCTTGTGGTAGAAGAGCGGGCGATAATAGCCGCCCTTGATGTCGTCCTCGCGGGTCCAGACGAGGTGGATCGGCGCCTTGCCGTCCGTCGCCTTGAGAATCGAGGCGGCCTCGGCGACATAGTCGGCGGGCGGGTTGGCGCGCCGGCCGAAGGAGCCGCCGGCCCACACCGTCTCGATCTTCACCTGCTCCGGCTTGATCCCCATGATGCCGGCGGTCACCGCCTGCTCGATGGTCTGGAACTGCGAGCCGGTCCAGATGGTGACGCCCTCGCCCGTCTTCTCGATCACGCAGTTCAGGGGCTCCATCGGCGCGTGCGCGAGATAGGGGAAGGCGAACTCGGTCTCGATGGTCTTGGCCGCGCCTTCGATGCCCTTGGCGGCGTCGCCGCGCTGGGCGGCGACCCGGCCCGGCGTCGCGGCGAGCTTCTTGTACTCGTCGAGCAGCTCGGCGGTGCCGCGCGTCTCGGCCGAGGCCTCGTCCCATTCGATCTTGTCGAGCGCGTCGCGGCCCTGGATGGCGGCCCAGGTGTTCTGCGCCAGCACGACGATGCCGGCGGGCACGGTGACGACGTCGACCACGCCCGGCACCTTCTTCGCCGCGCTCGCGTCGAAGCTCTTCACCGTGGCGCCGAAGCGGTCCGGCCGGCGGATCACCGCGGTCAGCATGCCGGGGCGGCGGATGTCGAGCGCATAGACCGCCTTGCCGTCGGTCTTGTCGGCCGAATCGAGGCGTGGCAGCCGCGTGCCGATGAGCTTGAAGTCCTTGGGGTCCTTCAGCTTCACCTCTTTCGGCACGTCGAGCTTGGCGGCGGCCTCGGCGAACTCGCCGAAGGAACCGGTATGGTTGCCGCTCTTCAGCACGCCCTTCTCGACGGTGATGCTGTCCGCCGGCACGCCCCATTTCTCGGCGGCCGCCGTGACGAGCATCTGCCGGGCGGCGGCGCCTGCCTTGCGCAGCTGTTCCCAGCTGTTGGCGACCGAGGTCGAGCCGCCCGTGCCCTGCACCGGGCCGAAGGCGAGGTTGTTGTAGAGCTTGGCGTCAGCCGGCGCGAAGGCGGCGCGCATCTGGCTCCAGTCGGCGTCGAGTTCCTCGGCGACGATGGTAGGCAGGCCGGTGGTGACGCCCTGGCCCATGTCGAGGTGCTTGATCAGCACGGTGACCGTGCTGTCGGGGGCGATGCGCACGAAGGCGTTCGGCATCGGCCCATCGGTCGCGGCGGCGGCAAATGCCTTGCCCGGCGCGAGATGCACGCCGATGACGAGGGCACCGGAGACGGCGGCGACCCCTTGCAGGAAGCCGCGGCGGGACGGCGTGGTGGCGGCACCGAAGCTCGCCAGCATCTTGCCGTATTGCTCGGGGGTGATGATGTGCATGGCGCTCACGCGAGGTTGGCGGCGGCTTCGTGGATGGCGGCGCGGATACGCTGATAGGTGGCGCAACGGCAGACATTGCCGTCCATCGCCGCATCGATGTCCGCGTCGCTCGGCTTGCGGTTGTCGCTGAGCAGGCCGACCGCCGACATGATCTGGCCGGACTGGCAGTAGCCGCACTGCACGACGTCGAGCTTGCGCCACGCCGCGACCACCGCCTCGCCGACCTCGCCGGTGGCGGCGACGCCCTCGATGGTGGTGACGTTCTTGCCCTCGACATCGGCCAGCGCGGTCTGGCACGAGCGCACCGGCGCGCCGTCCACATGGACCGTGCAGGCGCCGCAGAGCGCGGCCCCGCAGCCGAACTTGGTGCCGGTCAGACCGACAATGTCGCGGATCGCCCAGAGCAGGGGCATCTGCCCGTCTGCCTCGACCGTCCGCTCGGTTCCGTTGAGTGTGAATTTCATCTCTTGCCCTCTCCAATCGGGATGAGGACGCAAGACGACATGGCAGCCGGCAATGCCGGCCGCCCCCCTCTGCTATGCCTTCTGCGCTCCGGGTTATGAAGCTAAGCTTCATGACGGCCATCATCTAATCACCTGACCGTGAGCTGCCTGGAACCATTACAAAAGCAGCAGGGCGAAAGCCTGACCCGCAATTCCGTCTGGCACGGCGAAAACCACCCACTCGCCCTCATGGCCGGGCTTGACCCGGCCACCCAGGGGCTGGCGTACACGGGTGGAAAGTCCGGGTCCCCGGGTCAAGCCCGGGGATGGGGGAAGAGGGCGGCTGTCAGGCCGTCTCCGCCTCGACCCCGAGCGTGGTGCGCACGAAATGGGCAAGGTCGCGCACATCCTCGGCCATGCGGTCGTCGCCGCGGCTGGCGGAGGAATAGAAGATGCCGTCGAGGATGAGGCCGATACGCCGGGCCGTGCGAGGAATGTCGACCGGCGCAAAGGCGCCGGATGCCACGCCCCGCGTCAGCGCCCCTTCGAGCAGCTGCTGCTCGCGGGAATAGAAGCCGGCGATCAGCCCGTCCAGTTCCTCGTCGCGCAGGCCAGAGCTCGCATAGTCGGACATCAGCTTGACCATCAGCGCCAGCGTCGGCGCCAGCTCCATATGGGTGTCGAGCCAGGCCATGATCTCCTCCAGTGGCTCGCCACGGGCGGCGCGGCGCTCCTCATAGCCGGCGACGAGTTGCTCGATGGCGTGGCCGAGGGCGCAGCGCACCAGATCGTCCTTGTTGTCGAAGTAGTGGTAGAGCAGCCCGACATTGATGTCGCAGACCAGCGCGATGTCGCGCACCGTGACGACGGAGAAGTGGCGCTCCGCGAACAGCCGCAGTGCCTCTTCCAGGATCATCACCCGCCGCTCGGCGGGCTGGAGGCGCTTGCGGGCGGGTCGGGAAGCCATTGCGTTTCCTCCGCAATTGTACGGAACTTTGTGCCTTGCTCATGTGCTATGCATGCCCATTTGTTGGGCTTGCAGACTATATTAAGTCACCGTTTAATAGCCCGGTCCAGCCCATTCAGCGACCGGAGCCACCTCTCATGAAGCGCCTATTCCGTCCGATGCGCGTTCTCAGGGCCGCAGTCGTGCTCACCAGCCTCGCCGCCGCCGCTTTTGCGGCAATGCCTGCGGCGCAGGCTGCCTCCAAGAAGAGCTTCAAGGTCGCCTACACCGTCTATATCGGCTTCATGCCCTTCGCCTATCTCAAGTCCTCCGGGATCATGAAGAAGTGGGCGGACAAGTACGGCATCGACGTCGAGATCATCCAGGCCAACGACTATGTCGGCTCGATCAACCAGTTCATCGCCGGCGAGATCGACGCGGTCGGCGTCGCCTCGATGGACGGCCTGACCATGCCGGCGGCCGGCGGGGTCGACACCTCGATCTTCCTCATCACCGACTATTCCAACGGCAACGACATCGTGCTGTCCAAGACCGCCAAGACGGTCAAGGAACTCGCCGGCCAGGACGTCTATCTGCTCCAGTACAGCGTCTCGCACTATCTGCTGAACCGCGCCTTGCAGCAGGCCGGCATCGACGACCCGACCGCCGCCAAGACGGTGAACATCTCCGATGCCGAGATCTCCGCCGCCTTCGTCTCGCAGGACGCGATGAAGCACGCCGTGTCGTGGAAGCCGCTGACCGAGGACATGCTCAAGGTCAAGGGCGCCACCAACCTGTTCGATTCGTCGAAGATCCCCGGCGAGATCATGGACGTGTTCATCGGCAACACCCAGACGCTGAAGGACAACCCCGACTTCGCCAAGGCCGTGGTCGGCGCCTGGTACGAGGCGCTCGCCATCCTCAAGGACGGCGGCCCGAAGGGCGAGGAGATGCGCGCGGTGATGACCAGCGCCATGGGCACGGATGCGGGCGGCCTGCAGTCGCAGCTCGACACCACCCACTTCTTCTACACGCCGAAGGAAGCCGCGGACTTCCTGCTCTCGCCGGAGAACGCGAAGATCTGGAACAGCATCCGCACCTTCTGCTTCCAGCAGGGCCTGTTCGGCCAGGGCGCCACCAGCGTCGACACCATCGGCATCGAGGTCGCCGACGGCACGGTGCTGGGCGACAAGGCCAACATCAAGATGCGGGTCAACGCCACCGCCACCAAGGCCGCCGCCGACGGCAAGCTCTAGTGCGAGCCCCACCTCCGCGCCAGTTGGCGCGGAGGTGGGAGTCTCGGCTCCGAAGCCACCTCATCCTGAGGTGCTCGCGCAGCGAGCCTCGAAGGATGGAGAGTCAAGCGCACCCGGACGAGCATCCTTCGAGGCCCGGCCTCCGGCCGGGCACCTCAGGATGAGGCTGTTCACCAGAACGACCGTCGTCCAGGACCGTGACCGCCAGACCGAAGGCCCGCCCATGCGCCGCATCATCAACTACGCGCCCCGTCCGGGCGTCCGGCTGATCCTCGCCGCCCTGCCCTTCATCCTCGTGGTGGTGGCCTATCTGCTGGCCTCCAACGCCCGCCTCGCGGTCGAGCCGGCCGACAAGCTGATGCCCGCCTTCGCCTCCTTCTGGGCGACGATCGTGCGCATGGCGACGACCATCGACGTCGCCACCAAGCAGTACCTGCTCTGGTGGGACACCTGGCTCAGCCTGCAGCGGCTGTTCCTCGGCCTCGGCATCTCCGCGCTTATGGGGCTCGTGCTCGGCATCGTCGTCGGCTTCATCCCCTATCTGCGCTCGACCTTCGAGCCGTTCTTCGCCGCCTTCTCGCTGATCCCGCCGCTCGCGGTGCTGCCGATCCTGTTCATCATCTTCGGCCTCGGCGAGGTGTCGAAGATCGTGCTGATCGTCTTCGGCATCGCCCCCTTCATCATCCGCGACGTGATGCTGCGCGTGGCGGCGATCCCGACCGAGCAGATCATCAAGGCGCAGACGCTCGGCGGCTCGACCTGGCAGATGATCACCGGGGTGGTGCTGCCGCAGGTGATGCCGCGCCTGATCGACTCGGTGCGGCTCTCGCTCGGCGCCGCCTGGCTGTTCGTCATCGCCGCCGAGGCGATCACCGCCGAGGGCGGCCTCGGCTACCGCATCTTCCTGGTACGGCGCTATCTCGCGATGGACGTGATCCTGCCCTATGTCGCCTGGATCACCCTGCTCGCCTTCCTGATGGATTACGGCCTGCGCAGGCTCGCGGACGCCGCCTATCCCTGGGACCGGATCAAGGCGGCCTGAATGACCACGATCGTCTTCGACAACATCTGGAAGGAATATGGCGAGCACGTCGTGCTCGAGCGCGTGAACCTCGCGCTCGACGACCATGAGTTCCTCGTCATCATCGGCCCGTCCGGCGTCGGCAAGACCACGCTGCTGCGCATGCTGCTCAGCCAGGAAATTCCGACCCGGGGCCGCATCCTGATCGACGGCGAGCCCATCGCCGCCGAGCCGACCGCCGACCGCGGCGTGGTGTTCCAGCGCTACTCGGTGTTCCCGCACAGGACCGTGCTGGGCAACGTGATGATGGGCCCGCAATGGGCGGCCTCGCCGATCCTCGGCCGGCTGTTCGGCGCCGCCCGCCGGGCACTGGAGGAGCGCGCCATGGCGCTGCTGGCCCGCGTCGGCCTCGCCGAGCACGCGACGAAGTACCCCGCCCAGCTCTCGGGCGGCATGCAGCAGCGCCTCGCTCTGGCGCAGGCGCTGATCATGAAGCCCAAGGTGCTGCTGCTCGACGAGCCCTTCGGCGCGCTCGACCCCGGCACGCGCAAGTCCATGCACGAGCTGGTCGGCGAGCTCTGGGAGGAGAACCGCATGACCATCGTCATGGTCACGCATGACCTGCCCGAGGCCTTCCTGCTCGGCACCCGCGTCGTCGCCGTGGATCGCCGCCGCACCGACCCGCAGGCGCCCGAGCGCTTCGGCGCCACCATCGTCTCCGACTTCGAAGCCAAGTGCCGCAGCGTGCGCGAATCCCGGCTGTTCGAGGCGGAGCGCGAGCGGATGCGCCTCACTTTGGTTTCCGGATATTCCCTGCCGCAGGACGACGCCCTCGTCCCGGCGCTCGTGAAGGACTGACTGCAATGGCCGACAAGCGCTTCCACCTCGCCTGGTTCATGAACTTCACGCCCGACGAGTGGCGCGAGCCGTTCGGGCAGGGCGGCAATCCGTGGGACGGCCAGTTTTACATCGAGATGGCCCAGGCGATGGAGCGCGCCTGCTTCGACCTCATCATGATCGAGGACAAGCTGATGGTGCCGGAGACCTATGGCGGCTCCCGCGACCTGTCGCTCAAGCACGCCATGATGGTGCCGAAGGCCGATCCGGCGCCGCTCGCCGTCGCCATGGGCATGGCCACCAAGAATCTCGGCGTGGTCGCCACCATGTCGACCATGGCCTACCCGCCCTTCATGCTGGCGCGGCTCTCCTCCACCATCGACAGCCTCACCAAGGGCCGCTTCGGCTGGAACGTCGTCACCTCGGCCGAGGACCTGATGGCGAAGAATTTCGGTATGGACCAGCTGCCTCCGCGCGAGGACCGCTACGCCATGGCCGACGAGTACATGGAAGTGGTCGGCAAGCTGTTCGATTCATGGGAGCCGGACGCGGTGGTGCTCGACCGCAAGAACGGCATCTATGCCGACGGCTCCAAGGTCCACACCGTCGACCATGACGGCCGGTTCTACAAGGTGCGCGGGCCGCTCAACACCGTGCCCTCGCCGCAGCGCCGCCCGGTCTACCTGCAGGCCGGCGCCTCGCCGCGCGGACGCGACTTCGCCGCCCAGCATGCCGACGCCATCGTCTCGGTGGCGAACGGCGTCGAGGGCATGAAGGCGTTCCGCGCCGACATCCGCGCCCGCGCCGAGAAGATCGGCCGCAACCCGGACGAGATAAAGGTGTTCTTCTGCATCACGCCGAGCCTCGGCGAGACCGAGGCCGAAGCGCGCGCCCGCTATGAAAATGTCACCATGTCGGACAATTTCGCCACCGACGTGCTGATCTCCATCTCCGCCATCACCGAGATCGACTTCGCCCAGTACGACCTCGACAAGCCGCTGCCGGAAAAGCTGGTGACCAACGGCGAATCCGGCACGCTCGACAAGTTCCAGCAATGGGGAAGCGGCAAGACGCTGCGCCAGCTCGCGGCCGATGGCGGCGGCGGCCTCGTCTCCTCCATGGAGCTGATCGGCACGCCGGCGCAGGTGGCCGAGAAGATGGGCGAGGCCATGGCGGAGGTCGGCGGCGACGGCTTCCTCATCACCACGCCGGTGCTGCGCGTCTCGCGCCGCTACATCGCCGAGATCTGCGACGGGCTGGTGCCCGAGCTGCAGCAGCGCGGCCTTGTGCGCACCGAGTACAAGCACCAGCTGCTGCGCGACAATCTGCGCGAGTTCTGACGCGAGGCGGGGCGCCTGAGCCGCGCCCCGCGTGACAGGCCGGCGAAGGCCGGCAGGAGGAGACGGGCATGGCCAGATCGGCGCCGCTCGACGAGACGAATTCCGGTGCGGCCAAGGCGCCGGCCATCAGCCGCGAGCAGTATCGCGACGCGATGGCGCGCCTCGGCGCGGCGGTGACCATCGTCACCACCGACGGGCCGGGCGGGCGCGCCGGCTTCACCGCCTCGGCGGTGTGCTCGGTCACCGACAGCCCGCCGACGCTGCTGGTCTGCCTGAACAAGAGCTCGTCGGCCGCGCATGCGGTGCACGCCAACGGCGTCGTCTGCGTCAACACGCTCGCCGCCGGCCACGAGGCGCTGTCCAACCTGTTCGGCGGCCGCACGCCGCCCGAAGAGCGTTTTGCCGCCGGCCAGTGGCACACCTCCGCCACCGGCGCGCCGATCCTGGTCGGCGCGGTCGTCGCCTTCGACTGCCGCATCGTGAAGACGGTCGAGGTCGGCACGCATGACGTGCTGTTCTGCGAGGTGGTCGGCCTCGCCGAGGGCGGCGGGCGCGAGGGCCTGATCTATTTCAGCCGCCGCTACCACGCGGTCGCCGGCACGCCGGAGGGATGAGCCTTCTCCTCTTCCCTCTCTGAACAACCTCATCCTGAGGTGCGAGCCCACGGGTCTTGCCTTCGGCAAGCCCGAGGACAGGCTCCGCGAGCCTCGAAGGATGGTCGTGAGGCCAAGGTCCTGAAGCAAGAGGCCGTCATGGCCGGGCTTGACCTGAAGTCGGCATTTGCCGACTTCGGTCTGCTTGAAACGGAACTCGGGCAGGCCCGAGTTCCGGCCATCCACGTCTTTGCATTGCGCCGGGACGCCCCAAGTCGTGGATCCCCGGGTCAAGCCCGGGGATGACGGTCTGGATCGGGGCATGTCGCTACAATTACAATCGTCGCCCCCGCCCATCCCGACCCGGAACCCGCCGATGAACATCATCAATGTCGAGGACGCCCGCGAGGCCGCGCGAAGGCGGCTGCCGCGCATCTTCTTCGACTATATCGACGGCGGCTCCTTCGGCGAGGAGACGCTTCACGCCAACCGCGCCGACTTCGCCCGCTGGACGCTGGTGCAGCGCGTGCTCAACGACGTCTCGACGCGCGACCTCGCCACGCGCTTCCTCGGCGCCGACCATCCGCTGCCCTTCATGCTCGGCCCGGTCGGCTTCCTCGGCCTCTATGCCGGCGGCGGCGAGATCGCCGCGGCGAAGGCGGCGCATGCGGCGGGCATCCCCCTGTGCCTGTCGACCTTCTCCATTGCCTCGCTGGCGAAGCTGCGGCAGGCGACCACCGGGCCGCTCGCCTTCCAGCTCTACGTCATGAGCGACCGCGCCATCGGCGACGAATTGCTGGCGCAGGCGCGCGAAGCCGGCGTCGACACGCTGTTCCTCACCGTCGACACCACCATCACCTCAGTGCGCGAGCGCGATGTGCGCAACGGCTTCCGCTCGCTCACCCGCATCTCCCCCGGCCTCGGCGCAAGGCTGATGACCCGCCCGCTCTGGTGCTTCGACATGCTGCGCGCCGGCATGCCGGAGGTCGGCGCCGTCGCCCATCGGCCGGAATTCGGCAAGGGCGTGCTGGAGCAGGCGAGCCACCTGTCGCGCCGCATCGACACGCGGCTCTCCTGGAGGGACGTCGACGCCCTGCGCGCCCGCTGGCCGGGCCGGCTGGTGCTGAAGGGCATCCTCTCGCCCGAGGACGCGCTGACCGCCCGCGCCGCCGGCGCCGACGCCATCGTGGTGTCGAACCATGGCGGGCGGCAGCTCGACGGCACCTCCTCCACCATCGCCGCCCTGCCGGGGATCGTGGACGCGACCGAGGGCGGCATCGAGGTGCTGTTCGACGGCGGCATTCGCCGCGGGGCTGATATCGTCAAGGCGCTGGCGCTCGGGGCCTCCGGCGTGCTGCTCGGCCGCGCCTATGTCTACGGGCTGGCGGCGGCGGGCGAGGCCGGCGTCGCCCGCATCCTCGCCCATCTCACTGAAGAGGTGAGCCTCACTCTCGGGCTGATGGGCATGCGCTCGATCGACGAGCTGAAGGCGCGCGGGCGGGCGGCGCTGCGGCCCCGCTGAGCGCGGAATGTGCCGATGTGAAAGCGCGGGACTTTCATTTGAACCGTTGAATCCGACCATGCGAGGCATGTAGCTTCTGCGCAGGCGGGAAAACGAAACTTCAAACTCCGCCAGCTCAGGCGGAGGACCTGCATGACCCATCCCGCGCGAAACACTCGCCAGCCCGGCATCGCCATCCCGCATCATCAGGCAGCGTAGGGTCATGACGTACCTCCTCGCCATCGATCAGGGCACCACCTCCTCGCGTGCCATCCTGTTCCGCCCGGATACCTCCGTCGCCGCGCAGGCGCAGCAGGAATTCCCGCAGCATTTCCCCGCCTCCGGCTGGGTCGAGCACGAGGCGGAGGATTTATGGCGCACCACGCTCGCCACCTGCCGCGCGGCGATGGCGCAGGTCGATGCCAAGGCCGGCGACATCGCCGCCATCGGCATCACCAACCAGCGCGAGACCACGGTCGTGTGGGACCGCAAGAGCGGCGCCGCCATCCACCGCGCCATCGTCTGGCAGGACCGCCGCACCGCCGAGCGCTGCGCCCGGCTGCGCGACGAAGGGCACGAGCCGCTGGTCAGCGAGCGCACCGGCCTGATCCTCGACCCCTATTTCTCCGGTACCAAGATCGGCTGGATCCTCGACCATGTGCCCGGCGCGCGGGCGCGGGCCGAGCGCGGCGAGCTTGCCTTCGGCACGGTCGATTCGTGGATCCTGTGGAAGCTCACCGGCGGCAAGGTCCACGCCACCGACGCCACCAATGCCGCGCGCACGCTGCTGTTCAACATCCACACCGGCGAATGGGACGAGGAGCTGCTGGCGCTGCTGGGCGTGCCGCGCTCGCTGCTGCCGGAGGTGCGCGACTGCGCCGCCGATTTCGGCACCACCCTGCCGGAGCTGTTCGACGGCCCGATCGCCATCGGCGGCATCGCCGGCGACCAGCAGGCGGCCACCGTCGGTCAGGCCTGCTTCCAGCCGGGCATGATCAAGTCGACCTACGGCACCGGCTGCTTCGCCTTGCTCAACACCGGCGCGACGGCGGTGGTCTCGAAGAACCGCCTGCTCACCACCATCGCCTATCAGCTCGGCGGCAAGCGCACCTACGCGCTGGAAGGCTCGATCTTCGTCGCCGGCGCCGCGGTGCAGTGGCTGCGCGACGGGCTCGGCATCATCAAGAGCTCGGCCGAGAGCGAAGCGCTGGCGGAAGCCGCCGATCCCGCGCAGCAGGTCTATCTGGTGCCGGCCTTCGTCGGCCTCGGGGCGCCGCACTGGGATCCGGACGTGCGCGGCGCCATGTTCGGCCTCACCCGCGGCTCCGGCCCGGCCGAGTTCGCCCTCGCGGCGCTGGAGAGCGTCTGCTACCAGACCGCCGACCTGATCGACGCCATGCGCGCCGACTGGGCGCAGTCGGGCGGCTCGCGCGCCGCCCCGGTGCTGCGCGTCGACGGCGGCATGGCGGCCTCGAACTTCGCCATGCAACGCCTCGCCGACCTCCTGGCGGCGCCGGTCGACCGGCCGGTCATCCGCGAGACCACGGCGCTCGGCGCCGCCTATCTCGCCGGCCACCAGGCCGGCATCCTGCCCGAGCCGAAGCGCTTCGCCGATTCCTGGCGGCTGGAGCGGCGCTTCGTCCCCTCCATGCCCACCTCGACCCGCGAGAAGAAGCTCGCCGGCTGGCGCGACGCCGTGCGCCGGCTGACCATGCCCTGAGATTTCAAGTCACGGTGAGGAAGACCGGCTTGCCGCGGATGTGAATGCCGGCCGGAATCCCGCTCGGCGATAATCCGCGTTCCGGCCCAACCCCGAACCGCGGAAACGCCATCATGAGAACGAGGACAACGCTCGCGGCGCTCGCCGCACTTCTCGCCTTCGGCGCGCTCGCCACGCCGGCGGCCGCACAGCGCTACTATGAGGGCCGGCCGCAATACCAGGGCTGGCGAGCGCCGACCTTCCCATGGCAACGCCCGTACAGCCCGCCGGGCGGGGCGATGAACCAGGCGGCGCTCAATGGCGACGCCGCCATACGCTATCAAGAGACCATCAACGCCTACGCTCACAAGTGATGCGCGCCTCTTCACCGGCATGAGCAATTGCCTGCCCCGGCCGGGGCGGCGATAATGCGCATGCCCGCACCGCTTCGCACATGCGGGCCATCCATGGCGTCGGGAGCCCGGAGACTTCATGAGCGTGGCCGGTGTCGTCCGTCCCAGCCCGTTGTCGTCCTTCCCGATCGATCTGAGCTGGCGCAACTTCGTCTTCGCGCTGCGCACCACGCTCGCCGGCGTCACGGCGCTCGCCATCGCCTATTATCTGGAGATGCAGGACCCGCAGTGGTCGATCCTGACGGTCTACCTGCTCGCCCAGCCCACCGCCGGCGCCGCCATCGCCAAGAGCACCTTCCGCGTCTGCGGCACCATCGCCGGCGCCGCAATGGGCCTCGTCATCCTCGGCCTGTGGTCGCAGGCGCCCATCCCCTTCGTCGGCAGCGTGGCGCTCATGGTCGGGCTCTGCTTCTATCTCGGCGCGCGGCTCACCAACTACACCGCCTACGCCTTCATGCTCGCCGGCTACACGGCGATGCTGATCGCGCTCGAAGGCGCGGCCGACCCGACCCATGCCTGGTCGCTCGCCGCCGACCGTACCGGCGAGATCGTCATCGGCATCGTCTGCGGCACGGCGGCGAGCGTGCTCATCCTGCCGCGCTATGCCGGCGTGGTGCTGCGCGAATCGCTTGCCCAGCTCTTCGGCCAGCTCTGCCATTTCGGCGCCACCGCGCTGCATCCCAATGTGCCGATGGCGACCTTCTCGACGCTGCGGCGCGCCATGGTCGACGGCGTCACCAAGTTCGACGCGCTGCGTTCCTACGCCGTGTTCGAGGCGCCGGAACTGCGCGCCGACGACGTACTGCTGCGCCGCGTCACCCGCGAGTTCCTGCGCGTGCTCGCCGTGGCGCGCGGCCTCTTCGTGCGCATCGAGGATTTCCAGATGGAGGGCGCCGGCCCCGTCCTCGACCGGCTGCGGCCGGCGGCGCAGGCGACCACGGCGACGCTGGAGCGCATCGCCGGAGACCCGAATGCCTTCGCCGATCCCCGCCGCGTGCGGGCCGAGCTCCTGAAGGCACGCGCCGGCCTCGGCGCCGCCACGGCCGAGCTGGAGGCGATGGCCGGCCGCGTGCCGTTCGATCCGCTCGCCGACGGCCTGCTGATCCTGCGCCGCGCCGGCGACCTGCTGCACGGGCTTTCCATGGTGATGGTGAGCGAGCAGGCGAGCCTGCGCGCCCGCTCCTCCGGTCGGCCGCGGCCGGTCACGCCGCTGCCCACCGCGCACCGCGAAGCGATGCTGATCGGCCTGCGCTCGGCGCTCGGCGTCATCCTCGTCTGCGCTTTCTGGGCCGCCACCGAATGGACGCAGGGCCTCTCCGCTGCCACGGGCTTCGCGCTGATCCTGTTCTTCGCGGTCAACCAGGACCGCCCCGGCAAGTCCGCCGTGCCGGTGCTGCTGGCGTCGATCGCAGCCGTCGCCGTCGCCTATGCGGCGATGATCTTCGTGCTGCCGCGGCTCGAAGGCTATGAGGCGCTGGCGGTGTTCCTGGTCGTCGCGCTGATCCCCGGCGGGCTGATGGCCGGCACGCCGCAATATGCCTGGGCGGGCATCATCCTCGCCGGCTTCATCGGCGACGAGA
Source organism: Ancylobacter novellus DSM 506 (assembly GCF_000092925.1). Taxonomy (NCBI): domain Bacteria; kingdom Pseudomonadati; phylum Pseudomonadota; class Alphaproteobacteria; order Hyphomicrobiales; family Xanthobacteraceae; genus Ancylobacter; species Ancylobacter novellus. Next base: position 3,558,814 of record NC_014217.1, read on the forward strand.
TCGGCACCGGCAACGTCTTCCAGCCCGACGAGCTCACCTTCCTGAATGCGAACCTCGCCATGGTGGGCGCCATGGCCGTCGGCCTCGTCTATCTCGCGCTGTTCCCGGTCACCTCGCAGGCCAACCGCGACCGTATCTGGAGGGCGGTGATGGGCCGCCTGCTGCCGGAGGCGGCGCGCGGCGTGCGCCACGAGCGCAAGATCCTCGGCGACATCGTCGACAGGCTCGCCCCGCTGCTGCCGCGCCTCTCGCTCGACCTGCAACGCGAAGAGGACTTCCTGCGTGGCACGCTCGGCGCGGCGTCGATGAGCCTCGAGCTCGGCCGCCTCAACCGGGTGCGGGCCAACCCCGACCTGCCGCCCGACGTCCTCGCGATCATCACGCCCTTCCTCACCCGCTTCGCCGCCGCCATCGAGCATCTGCCGCGCGCCGGCCGGAACATCGCGCGGGAGGTCGACGCGGCGGAGGCGATCGTGCATGAGGCGCGCGCCGGCCTTGCCGCCCTGCCGCTGCAGCCCGGCACGCCCGGCGCGGCGCTGACCTTGCGGGCTGGCGCGTCGCTGCGTTTCATCTCCGACCGTTTCGACATCGACCGTGCCTTCCTCACCCGGTCCTTCGAGGAGTGAGCGTGCTGTTTTCCTCGCAGATCGCCTTTCACACACCTGAAGTGCTCGGCTTCTATCTGCCGCCGCTGATGGTGTGGTGCCTGCTGGCGGTGCCGCCCTTCCTGCTGCTGCGCTTGGGGCTGAAGCGCGGCGGTTTCTACAAGCTGGTCTGGCACCGGGCGCTGTTCGACGCGGCGCTCTACGTCATCGTGCTCGGGGCGGTGATCTTCAGCCTGCCGGCCTTCGCGGGAGGAATGGGATGAATCTGGCCGGAATCCTGCTGCGCGTCGGCGTGACGCTGCTTGCCGTGGCCGCGGCGGTCGCGGTCGGCTGGCAGCTCTGGATCTACTACACGCTCTCGCCCTGGACCCGCGACGCGCGGGTGCTGGCCAATGTGGTGGAGATCGCCCCGGACGTCTCCGGCCTCGTCAGCAAGGTGAACGTGGCCGACAACGAGAAGGTCAGCAAGGGCGACGTGCTGTTCGTCATCGACCAGGAGCGCTTCCAGGTCGCCGTGCAGCAGGCGCAGGCGCAGGTCGAGCTGAAGGTGCAGGCGCTGAAGTACGCGCAGGACACCGCCAGGCGCGACGTCACCCTCGGCCAGCAGGACAACGAGGCGATCTCCATCCAGTCGACCGAGCGCGCGACGACCACCGCCGGCGAGGCGCAGGCCGAGCTCGACGCCGCCCGCGCCGCGCTCGCCACCGCGCAGATCAACCTGACCCGCAGCCAGGTGCGCACGCCGGTCGACGGCTATGTCACCAACCTCAATATCTTCGTCGGCAACTACGCCACCGCCGGCGAGAGCGTGCTGGCGCTCGTCGACAGCGATTCCTTCTATGTCTACGCCTATTTCATGGAGACGAAGCTGCCGGCGATCCGCGACGGCGATCCCGCCCGAATCGAGTTGATGGCCGGCAATGTGGTGCTGGATGGCGTGGTCGAGGGCATGAGCCGGGCCATCGCCAACACCACCGACAGCCGGGGACTGCTGGCCGACGTGCCGGCCGAGTTCGACTGGATCCGCCTCGCCCAGCGCATCCCGGTGCGCATCAGGATCGGCAAGCTGCCGCCCGGCGTGGAGCTCGCCGCCGGCATGTCGGCGACGGTGGTGGTGCAGCCGAAGAAGTGACGCTTGGGGCCCCTCAGCTTCCCCGATAGGTCGAGTAGCTCCAGGGCGTGACCACCAGCGGCACATGATAGTGCCCTTCCGGCTCGGCGATGCCGAAGCGGACCGGAACCTCGCCGAGGAAGGGTTTGTGCGGCAGCGCCGCGCCGCTCTCGGCGAAATAGGCGCCGATGTGGAAGACGAGCTCATAAGTGCCGATGCGCAGCGGCACGTCGGCGAGCAGAGGCGCGTCGGTGCGGCCGTCCTGATTGGTGATCGCCTCCGTCAGCCGCGCCCGGCCGGAGGCGCCGACCTCGAACAGTTCGACGCGCACGCCCGCCGCCGGCCCGCCCTTGTGGGTGTCGAGCACATGGGTGGTGAGCCGCCCGGCGATGTCCGGCAGGCCCGGCCCGTCGATGCGCTCGGCCAGGCGCAGCCGGGTGATGTGGTCGATCTCGTCGATGGCGTTGGCGAGTTCGGTGGCGCGGTCATTGGTCAGCCGCCGCTCGAAGGCGTCGAGGACGGCGTCGCGGGTCTGCCGGCGCACGCAGATCACGAAGGGAAAGCCGAAGCGTTCGCGATAGGCGGTGTTGAGCGCCTCGTAGCGCGTGTATTCCTCCTCGGAAAGCTGGTCGAGGCCGAGCCCCGCCTGCTCGGAGACCGAGGCCGGGGCGATGGCGCCGGCCCGCGCCGCCCTGCCGGCGAGGTCGGGATGGATGGAGACGAACGCCGCCTGCTCGGCCTCGCCGCGCGCGCGCACCACCCCCATCAGCGCCGTATGCAGCGCCGCGACGGTGGCGAAGGGCCGCTCGCGATAGGCCGCGTCCGCCACCCAGGGCGAATGCTCGAAGATGTCGTGCAGCGCGATGACGAAGCCCGCCTTGTCGAGGGCGTTGAGGTCGTCGAGGCTGATGCGGTCGGACACGGCGATCTCACTTCTCATGCGGCGTCGGCGGGAAGGAACGGGTCGCCCGGACGGGCGCGGTCGTAGACGCAGGCGCCGGCGACCCAGGTGGCGCGCACCGCCCGGTCGTCGCCCAGCGTCATCAGCATGAACAGCAGTTCCTCGACCGAGTCGCAATAGCCGGCGCGGAATTCCATCAGCGGCGTCGCCTTCGGGTCGAGCACGCAGATATCGGCCTCGCAGCCCGGCGCCAGCCGGCCGAGCCGGTCGTCGAGGCAGAGCGCCCGCGCGCCGCCGAGCGTGGCGAGATAGAGCCCCTGCACCGCGTCGAGCTTGTGCCCGGCCATGGCTGCGACCTTGTAGGCTTCGTTCAGCGTCTGCAACTTCGACAGGCTGGTGCCGGCGCCGACATCCGTGCCGAGCCCGACCTTGACCGGCCGGCGCGGATCGACCGCCTCGAACAGGCGGAACAGCCCGCTGCCGAGGAACAGGTTCGAGGTCGGGCAATGCGCCAGCGCCGCGCCGCTCTGATGGCAGGTGCAGAAGTCGTCCTCGTGCAGATGCACGCCATGGCCGAACATGGAGCGGCGGCCGACGAGGCCGGCATGGGCGTAGACGTCGAGATAGGAGGCGCGGGCGGGGAAGAGCTCGCGCACCCACTCGATCTCACCGGGATTCTCGCACAGATGCGTCTGGAGGAAGAGCCCGTCGCGGCTCTTCAGCAGCGCGCCGGCGGCCTCCAGCTGAGCCTCCGTCGAAGTCGGGGCGAAGCGCGGGGTGACGCAGTAGAGCTGCCGCCCGCGACCGTGCCAGCGCTCGATCAAAGCGAGGCTTTCGTCATGGCCGCGCTGGGCGGTGTCGAGCAGCGCAGCCGGGGCGTGGCGGTCCATCAGCACCTTGCCGGCGATCATCCGGGTGTTGAACCGCTCGGACTCGGCGAAGAACGCCTCCACGGATTGGGGATGCACGGTGCAATAGACCATCGCCGTGGTGGTGCCCGCGCGCAGCAATTCGCGCAGGAACAGCTTGGCGACGCGCGCTGCGTGGCCGGCATCGGCGAAGCTCTGCTCGGCGGGGAAGGTGTAGGTGTCCAGCCATTCCAAGAGCTGCGCGCCGAAGGCGCCGATCATCTGCAGCTGCGGATAGTGCACATGGGCGTCGATGAAGCCGGGCACGATGAGATGGTCGGGATAGTGCACCGGCTCGACGCCCTCGGGCACGGCGTCGCGCAGCTCGGCATAGGGGCCGAAGGCGCGGATGACGCCGTCCTCGACGATCACCAGCGCGTCCGAATGATAGTCGAGGCAGGCGCGCGAGGGCTTGTCGAACGGGTCGTCCACCAGCGTCGCCGCCGGGCCGCGCAGCACGGTGATCATTCAGCCGCGTCCTTCTGGTCGGGCAGCAGCGCGTAGAGCACATCCGCAGTGAACGGCGTCTCGCGCAGACGCACGCCGGTGGCGTCGAAGATGGCGTTGGCGAGCGCCGCGGCGACGGGATTATAGGGGCTCTCGCTCATCGACTTGGCGCCCAGCGGGCCGATGGAATCATGGGTTTCAGCGAAGAACACCTCGGTGCGCGGCACGTCGGCGAAGGCGGGGATGTGGTAGCCCCGGAAGCTCGGATTGGCCACCGCCCCCGCCTCGTCGATCACCAGCTTCTCGTAGAGCGCCGCGCCGATCGCCTGCGCCACGCCGCCCTCCACCTGCCCGCGGCACTGCATCGGGTTGATGACGGTGCCGGCATCGGCGCCGTGCAGGGAGCGCAGGATGCGGATCTCGCCGGTGCGGCGATGCACGGCGACCTCGAAGGCCTGCACGTTGAAGGCGACGGAGCGCGGCGTGCCGGCGGCGTCGCCTACGGCTTCGAGCGGCGCCAAATCAGTGAGCGTTAGGCGGTGCGCGCCGGCGATCACTTCCCCGCCCTCGATGCGGCAGTGATCGGCCGCCACGCCGAGCTTCGCCGCTGCCGCCTGCCGGATCGCGGCAGCCAGCGCCTCGGCCGCCTTGCGGGTCGCCTCGCCAGCGACCACCGTGCCGGTCGAGCCATAGGCGCCGGTGTCATGGGCGACATGCTCGGTGTCGGACTGGCGCACCGCTATCTGCCCGGCGGACGCGCCGAGCACGGTGGCGGCGATCTGCACGTGAACCGTCGTGGTGCCGTTGCCGAACTCGGCAGTGCCGGTCAGCAACTCGTAGCGGCCCTCGGTGGTGAGGCGCAGCCGCGTCTGGGCGACATGGCCGCGCGGGGGGATGGTGTCGATCATCGCCGCCGCCATGCCGCGGCCAACGAGCCAGTCGTCGGATAATCGCTCGGGCGACGGCCTCGCCAGCGCCTCCTCCACCGCGTCGAGGCACTGGCCGAGGCCGTAGCTGCCCATCTCGACGTCGTGGTGCGTCTGCGACCACGACACCATGGCGTCGCCCGACGTCACCACGTTGAGCCGGCGCAGCGTGAAGGGATCGAGCCCGAGCTTTCCCGCCAGCTCGTCCATCGCCGATTCCACGGCGAAATTGGTCTGGCTCAGCCCGTAGCCGCGAAAGGCGCCGCTCGGCAGGGTGTGGGTGTAGACGGCATAGCCGTCGACCCGCTTGTTCGGGCAGCGATAGAGCGCGATGGACTCGCCGGCGCCGTGGAACAGCACGCCGGCGGCGTGATTGCCGTAGGCGCCGGTGTTGGAAAGCATGCGCATGGAGATGGCGATGAGCCGCCCCTCGCGCGTGGCGCCGAGCCTGACCGTCACCCGCATCGGATGGCGGCTGGTCGAGGCGGCGAACTGCTCGGTCCGCGTATATTCCAGCTTCACCGGCCGGCCGGTCTTCAGCACCGCCAGCGCCACGATGTCCTCGACCAGCATCTCCTGCTTGCCGCCGAAGCCGCCGCCGACCCGCTCGGTGAAGACACGCACTTTTTCGCGCGGCAGGTCGTAGAGCGTGCACAGCGCGTCGCGGGTCAGAAACGGCGTCTGCGATGACGTGCGGAGGATGAGCCGCCCGTCGGCGGCGCGCCAGCCGATGCAGCCATGCGTCTCCAGATGCGCGTGCTGCACGCGCTGGCTCACATAGGTCGCCTCGTGGATCACGTCGGCCGCCTTGAAGCCGGCTTCGATGTCGCCGATCTCGCCATGCAGCTCGGCGACGATGTTGCGGCCGATATCGGCGATGCGCGAGCCCGCAGCCTTCCCGCCATGCACCAGCGGCGCGCCAGGCGTCATCGCCTGTTCCGCATCGAACACGGCCGGCAGGACTTCATACTCGACGACGAGCGCGTCGCGTCCCGCCTCCGCCGCCGCTTCGCTCGTCGCCACCACCGCGGCGACGCGCTGGCCGACATGGCGGACAATATCGTCCAGCACCCGCGTATCGTCGACGTCGTCCGTGTCGTGGTGGTGCCGCGCGCTCGAAAAATGCCGGGCCGGCGCGTCCTCTTGGGTGAGCACGGCGACGACACCGGGCAGCGCCAGCGCGGCGGACGTGTCGATGCGCAGGATGCGCGCATGCGGGTGCGGCGAGCGCAGCAGCTTCATGTGCAGCAGACCGGCCAGCTCGCCCTCCGGCGCCGCGTCCATGGTGTAGCGCGCCGTGCCGGTGAGGATGGCCGGCCCGGCCGGTGCCGGCAGATTGCCGCCGGCCGCCGCGCCTTCATCATCCGCATCCCGCACACCGGCGATGGCGTCGGCGATTGCGCGGTAGCCGGTGCAGCGGCAGAGGTTGCCCTTCAGCGCCACGGGAAGCTCCGCCTTCTGGCCCTGGTCGAGGCTGGCCGCGGTCATCACCATGCCGGCGGTGCAGAAGCCGCACTGGAAACCCTGCGCGTCGAGGAACGCCTGCTGCATCGGGTGCAGGCCCGGCCCCTCGGCGGTCGCGGCCAGCCCCTCTATGGTGGTGACGGCCCGCCCCTCGGCGCGATGGGCGGGAACGAGGCAGCTATGCACCGGCCGCCCGTCGAGATGCACGGTGCAGGCGCCGCAATCGCCGACGTCGCACCCCTTCTTCACCCCGAACCAGCCGAGATCGCGCAACAGCGTGCGCAGGGACTGGCCGGGGAGTGGCGCCGCCTGCTGCACATGACCGTTGACGGTGAGGTTCACGCCGCCCCCTCCGCCAGCTCCGCGCATATCTCCTGCGCGAACAGCCCGGTCATGTGGCGGCGCCAGTCCGGCCGGCCGTGGATGTCGTCGTAATAGAGCGCGTCGGGGATCGCCTGCGCGAGCCGCTCCGCCAGCGCCGCCCGGTCCGGAAGCGCGTCAAAGTCGAGCCGCATCGGGCGGCGGGTGGCGGCCGTCACGGTCAGGGCGAAAGCGCCGTCGCGCGCGAGCGTGCCGATCAGCAGCACGCCGGAGCGACCATGCGGCGTGAGCGAGGCGCGGCGGAAGGCGGTGCGGCACGCCAGCGCCTTCGCCGGCAGCTCGATGGCACGCAGCACTTCGCCCGGTTCCAGCGCGTTGTGCTGCGGCCCGCGCACGAAGTCGGCCACCTTGACGCGCCTCTCCCCGCCATCCGGCGACCAGACGAGGCAGGTGCCGTCGAGCGCCGCGCAGAGCGAGATCATCGGCCCCGCCGGCAGGCCGAGGCAGATATTGCCGCCCACGCTCGCCATGTTCCAGATCTTGAACGAGGCGAGGAAGGCGCGGCAGCATTGCGGGATCAGCGCCGCTGCGCTCCAGCCCGAAGGCGGCTCGAAGGCGTAGAGCTGGGCGATGGTGCAGGTGGCGGAAATCGTCAGCCCTTCCTCGCCCGCCAGCAAGGGCACCCAGTCGAGGTCGGTCAGGTCGACGAGGCGGCGCACCGCCGGCTGCGGCTCCGAGAAAAGCCAGGTGCCGCCGGCGAGGAAGGCATCGCCCACCTCCAGCCCGCCGAGCTCGGCCCGCGCGCGGGGCCGCAGAACCGCCGTGACCGTGTTGAGATCCACGCCTTCTGCCTCAGCCGCGCCCGACCGTGCACTCGATCTGGCCGTGCGGCTCGTCGGTCGGGGTGAACACCTGCCCGTCGAAGCCGCGGCCGAAGGGCGAGAGGTCGATGGGCAGATAATGCTTGTTCGGGCAGGCCATGGTGATCTCGGCCACTTCCGGCACGGCGGCGAGCACCGCCTCGCCCATGAGATACATGGTGTTCTGCACGCCGGGGCTGTAGGTGCCGGCGAACACCTTCAGCGCCGCTGCCAGCACCGCCGCATTGGCCCGGGGATAGGAGGCGGGCACGGAAGACCAGAGCCAGGAGGCGTCCATCGCGGTGGCGAAGAGCCGGTCGGCGGTCGGCTTCAAGGTCGTCGCCTCGTCGAACACATAGTTTTCCCAGCCCGACTGCGTGGTCTTCAGGAAGGTCAGGCCGGTGACGCCGGAGACGAGGCGCGAGGCCTCGCGCGTCGCCGATAATTCGACGAAGGGCTTGCCGTTGCCGTCGAGCACGAAGGCATGGTCGTGCGGCGCGCCGTCGACGGCGATGCGCGTCCATTTCGTCTCGGTGGCGGCGATGTCGACGCCCGATACATGGTCGTAGCGATCGAGGAAATACTTGGCGAGAAGACCGGCGAATTCCTCGTTCTCGGCGCCGACATGGTCGCGGGCGACGATGTTGACGATGTTCTTGATCGAGTCGGTGGCGACGACCTTCGAATTGTCGCCCTCGGTATAGGCGGCGTCGAAGTCGCCGCTCAGCATCGCCTGCACCGAGAGCTCGCGCACCTCGTGCCGCGCGCTGTCGCGCTTGACCCGCATGATGCGAACGCGGCCCTTGCCGTAGCTGTTGCGAATAAGCGGCATGGCCGACCTCCCCCTGTCATCGCGCGTCTCGCCGGGGCGTCATGCGAATCGGATGCCAGCCTGCGAGGCGCCGTGCGATTAGTCTGGCATGCCGATGGTCGGCTCCGAAAGCGGGTGGCGCGCGGCAGTTCGGGGCGCGACAGTGGCGGCGTTTCCATCGTCCTCGCGAGCCCGTTCATGACCGATCCGACCCTCCCACGCCCCTTCCGCCTCGACGGCCGCGTCGCCCTCGTCACCGGCGCCGGCCGCGGCCTCGGCCTCGAGATGGCGAAGGCGCTGGCGAGCGCGGGGGCGAGCGTGATCGTCAACGGGCGCGACGCCGGCCGGCTGGAAGAGGCAGCCGAGGCGATCCGCGCGGCCACCGGGCGGCAGGCCGGGACCGCCCCCTTCGACGTCGCCGACCTCGACGCCGCGCGGGAGGCGCTCGCCGCCATCGTCCGCGACCATGGAAGGCTCGACATCCTCGTCAACAATGTCGGCGTGCGCGACCGGCGGCCGCTGAGCGACTTCTCCGCGGAGGAGGCTGCCACGCTCATCGCCACCAATCTCGTGGCGCCCACCATGCTGGCGCGCGAGGCGGCCGCGCTCATGGCGGCGCAGGGGCACGGGCGGCTGATCTTCGTCACCTCCATCGCCGGCCATGTCGCCCTGCCGCGCGATCCCGTCTACACCGCCGCCAAGGCCGGCCTCACCGGGCTGATGCGGGCGCTCGCTATCGACTATGCCCGCGCCGGCGTCACCTCGAACGCCATCGCGCCCGGCATGTTCGCGACCCAGACGAACGAGCGGCTGGTGGCCGATGCCGATTTCTCCGCCTTCGTCGATGTGCGTGTGCCGCTCGGCCGCTGGGGCCGCCCGCAGGAGATCGGCCCGGCGGCGGTGTTCCTCGCTTCCGACGAGGCCTCCTTCGTCAACGGCCATGTGCTGGTGGTCGACGGCGGGCAGACCGTGCGCATGTAGCGGTCTTCGCCCTCGACGCGCCCCCTCCCTCGCCCTAGAACCCCGGCGAAACCGGCAATGGAGGGACGAGGGATGAGCTTCAGCGACGAACTGCGCGCGGAGAACAGCGGGGACTGGAACGCGGCGGTCGGGCACCGCTTCGTCGACGAGATCTTCGCCGGTGCGGTCGATCCCGGCGTGATGCGCCGTTACCTGACGCAGGACTACCAGTTCGTCGACCGCTTCGTCGCCTTGCTCGGCATGGCCATCGCCACCGCCGACCAATTCGAGTCGCGCATCCGCTTCTCGCAATTCGCGGCGATGATCACCTCGGACGAGAACACCTATTTCCAGCGCGCCTTCGACGCGCTCGGCGTGCCGGCGGCCGAACGCGTGCATCCGGTCATCACCGCGCCCACCGCCGGCTTCCAGCAGCTGATGCAGGACGCCGCGCAGACCAACGACTATGCGAGCTGCCTCGCCGTGCTCATCGTGGCCGAATGGCTGTACCTCTCCTGGGCCGACCGGCCCGGCGCGGCGCTGCCGGCGGACTTCGTGCACGCGGAATGGATCACCCTGCACAATAATGACGGCTTCCGCAGCTTCGTGACCTGGCTGCGTGGCGAGCTCGACCGCATCGGCGCGGCGAGCGACGAGGCCGGGCAGGCCCGCGCCGGCGCCTTCTTCAAGCGCGCGGTGGCGCTGGAGCGCGCCTTCTTCGACCACATCTATGACTAAGCAGAATGTGATCGCCGAAACAGAAATTGTGGCTGGCGGCCGGCAATGAGCGATCGAAATTGTGTACTATCAACTTGCGTCCGGCGCATAGTTCGTATGCGTACATCGCGCTCTATTTCTAAGAAGCCACGGCATTCCCGATAGGCTTCCGCCCCGGCAAATTGTTCGAAGGCCGGAAATATTCAGAAATGATGTCGTTGCCAGCAGGGATTATGTGCACCATCGCCGAAAGGCCGGAAGCATCTTCGCCTTGAGACCATTGGGCAGGCATCGCATCGGTAAGATCACGAATGCATTAGCAATCGAACGGTAAATTCGGCCAACCTGTCGAGATTTTAACTTTTCCCAACACGCACTGCTTTACGATTGCTTATTGACGTTTCCTATTTTGGTGCTAAATCCGTGTCGTTCTCAATGGAGGAAATAAATGTCGGATCAGGATAGCTCATCGGTCGACTATCTCGGCCTCACCGCTGATGTCGTTGCCGCCTTCGTCGGCAATAATTCCGTTCCCGCCACCGAGCTTCCCGATCTCATCGCCAAGGTGCATGGCGCGCTGCTTCGTCTCTCCACCCCGGCCCCGGCCGTGGTCGAGGAGGTTCTGAAGCCCGCCGTTCCGGTCAAGAAGTCTGTTACGCCGGAATATATCATCTGCCTTGAGGACGGCCTGAAGTTCAAGTCGCTCAAGCGTCATCTGCGTACCAAGTACAACATGACGCCGGAAGAATACCGCGCGAAGTGGGGCCTGCCGAACGACTATCCGATGGTCGCTCCGAGCTATGCTGAGGCCCGCTCGAACCTTGCCAAGAAGATGGGCCTCGGCCAGCAGCGCAAGAAGCCTGCGGCGCCCGCTCCGGCCAAGGGCCGCGGCCGCGCCAAGAAGGTGGCGTGACGCACATCTGATTCGGGCCGACGCCCGGACAAATAAAAAGCCGCGCTGATTCGCTCAGCGCGGCTTTTTTCTTTTCGCGGCGATCACAATTCTTCTATCGCGCCGGCGCGGTGCCGCCGGCCAGCCAATGGTCGAGGAAGGCGTCCAGCCACAGGCGGATGCGCCCGTCATGCTGCAGCCGGTCGAGGAAATGCGCGCCGCGCGGCCGCGCGCCGGGCAGGTCGAGCCGCGCGCTGCCGCGCACCGTCCAGCGGCACATCATGTGATGCGTCACCTCCGGGTGAAACTGCAGCCCATAGGCCGCCGGACCATAGCGGAAGGCCTGGTTGGGAAAGGTCTGTCCCTCGGCGAGCAGCTCGGCACCCTCCGCCAGCTCGAAGCCCTCGCGGTGCCAGTGATAGACATGATCGGGCCACGCCGCCGCGTCCTCGCCCTCCAGCGCGCCGGCGAGCAGCGCCGCGCCGGCGCCCGTCGCCTGGATCGGGTAGTAGCCGATCTCCACCAGCCCTTGCGGATGCGGCGCCACCTGCGCGCCGAGGTGGCGGGCCAGCATCTGGGCGCCGAGGCAGATGCCGAGATAGGGCTTGCCCTCGCCGAGCGGCACGCGGATCCAGTCGATCTCGGCGCGCACATAGTCGTGGCAGTCATTGGCGCTCTGCGGCCCGCCGAAGATCACCGCCCCGGCGTGCCCGGCGAGCGTCGCCGGCAGGATCTCGCCGAGGCAGGGGCGCCGGACGTCGAGCCGGTAGCCGCGCTCGACGAGCAGCCTCCCCACCCGTCCGGGCGAGGAACGCTCCTGGTGCAGCACGATCAGGACGGGCAGCGGATGGGAAGCGGAAGCCATTTTGCGTCAGGCACGGGCCGGAGGAATGGACGGGCGACTCAAGCGAGCCTGTTCCGGCAAGCAAGGATGACGCCACGGATCGGACCGGCGTTCAAGCCGCGGCGCGACGCGCCCCGCAATCTCGATCAGTCGTCGAAATCGTCGCGCACGCGCTTGCGGATCTGCACGCGGTCGCGCGAGGAGACGTTGAGCAGCTCGGCCGCGCGCCAGACCAGATTGTCCTCGAACTCGGTCAGGCCGCCATCGGCATAGGCGACCTCGAACATCATCTCGACCACGCGCTTGCGCCCTTCCTCGTCCATGGCGCGGTTGAGCACGCTGGTGAAGGCGTAGAGGTCGACGGCCTCGGCGTCGCGGGCGATCGCGGCTTCCAGCAGCTTCTCGGCGTCGCCCTCGTTGAGATTGAAGCGGTCGGCGAGCAGGCGGCGCAGCTTGGCCATCTCATCAGCGCCGATCACCCCGTCAATGGTGACGACATGCACCAGCAGCGCCGCCGCGGCGAGGCGGTAATCGTTCTCGGCAAAGGCAGAAGCTCGGCCGCCGCCGGCAATCTCGGCGATGAAATCGGTCAACGAGCGCAGCATGCCGGCGGGCTCCCCTGCGGCGTGGCGGACGGGCGAAAAATGAAAGGGGGCCCGGCGTCTAGGCCTTCGTCGTGCCTAACGTAATCGCCGGCGCGGCGCAACGCCCGCCATCTCGTGCACGACATATCCGCCGTGCGGCGGTGCAACGACGCCACACATGATCAGGCATTTGCGACAGCGGCGGTTCGGTCGATGCCTTCCCAAAAAAGGCCTGCCCCAGACAAAAAGCGCCCGACGGGGTCGAGGAACCCGCCGGGGGAGAGGTTGGAGAAAGATGTCGCGCCGCGCGGCGCGGACCACCGGGCCCGCGCCGCCGGCCTATTCCAGATAGTCGGCGAAGCGGGCCACATGCTCGGCGAGGCCGAGCGCATGGTTGCGCACCAGCACCTCGGCGGCGCCGGTGTCGCGCGCCTCCAGCGCCTGGATGATGGCGAGGTGGTCCTGGATCGAGCGGTCGGCCCGGTCCTCCTCGCCGATCGTCTTGCGGCGGATCATGCGCATATGGGTGAACAGGTTCTCGGCAAGGCCCTCGAGGATGCCGTTGCCGCCCATGGCGATGATGGTCTGGTGGAACTGGATGTTGATCTCGGAATATTCGTCGAGCTTGGCGTGGGGAGCTTCATCGCCCTCGTCGAAGGAGGCGAACATCTGCCGCAGCCGGCCGATCTCCTCGTCGCTCGCATTCATCGTGATCAGCCGGGCGGCGAGGCTTTCCAGCGCCGCCCAGACCTGGATCATCTCGATCACCTCGCGCTTGGTCTTGCGCACCACATAGATGCCGCGGCGCGGCACCGAGTGGACGAAGCCCTCGCGTTCGAGCTGCGCCATCGCCTCGCGCACCGGGGTGCGGCTGACGCCCAGGCTCTGGGCGAGCTGGCGCTCGTCGAGGCGCACCTCGTTGGGCTGGTCGTAGATGTTGAGCGAGACGATGACCTCCTTCAGCGCGGCATAGGCGCGGTTCTTGAAGGTCGAGGTGTCCTCGAGCGGCGCCACGGAGAGCTTGGCGGCGCCGCCGTTGACCCGGCGAATGGTGCTTTCCACGCTCATCATGACGCTTCCATCCCGAACCCGGCCACGGGCGCGTGCCCGCTCTGTCGGGAATGAAGCCTGAGATCGGCATTGAACATTGGCGTTGCCTCCCGTCCCCGAAACACCGGCACGCGCCCCGCTTGGCCGGCCACCTTCTCTGCGTGGCTCTGGCAGCGGGATAGTCGCGACCGGCGATTGCCCGATCTCCCTCTCCGGGGGCGAGGGATTCGGCGGAAGGGCGATTTGCCCCGCCCTTCGCCTGGGCGCCGTACCGGCGTTACGCTGGGCAACGCCGTTTCGGCCGAAACCCGCCGCGCCATGGCGCGGCGGGTATTGATCGGTCGACCTCAGGCCGGCTGGGCGGAATGGCCGCGCAGCTTGCTGAAGAGGATGGCGATGAGCGGCCACAGGCCGGCGACGACGCCGAGACCCATGATCGAGGACACCAGCCCGTTCGACCAGAAGACCGTCAGCGAGCCGCCCGAGTAGAGCAGGGCCTGGCGGAAGGCTTCCTCGGCGCTGTCGCCCAGGACGATCGCCAGAACCAGCGGCGCCAGCGGGTAGTTCGTCTTCTTCAGCAGATAGCCGAGGACGCCGAACACCATCATCATCAGCACGTCGAACACGTTGTTGTTCACCGTGTAGGCACCGATGGCGCAGATCACCAGGATCACCGGAGCGATGATCGAGAAGGGGATGCGCAGGATCGAGGCGAACAGCGGCACCGTGGTCAGCACGAGGATGAGGCCGACGATGTTGCCGAGATACATGGAGGCGATGAGGCCCCACACGAACTCGGCCTGCTCGACGAACAGCATCGGGCCGGGCTGGAGACCCCAGATCAGCAGGCCGCCGAGCAGAACCGCGGCGGTCGGCGAACCGGGGACGCCCAGCGCCAGCATCGGCAGCATGGCGGCCGTACCGGCGGCGTGCGCGGCGGTCTCGGGGGCGACGACGCCCTCGATCTCGCCATTGCCGAAGTTCTTGCCGTTCTTCGACATGCGCTTGGCGATGCCGTAGGACATGAACGAGGCGGGCGTCGCACCGGCGGGCGTGATGCCCATCCAGCAGCCGATGATGCAGGAGCGCAGCGAGGTCATCCAGAAGCGCGGCAGCGTCTTCCAGGTCTTCCACACCACGCGCGGGTCGATCTTCGCCGCCTTGCCGCGGAACTCCAGGCCTTCTTCCATCGTGAGCAGGATCTCGCCGATGCCGAAGAGACCGATGACCGCGATGAGGAAGTCGAAGCCGTTGAGCAGTTCGGTGATGCCGAAGGTCAGGCGAAGCTGGCCGGTCACCATGTCGAGGCCGACCGCGGCGAGCGCGAAGCCGATCATCATGGAAACGATGGTCTTGGCCGGCGGCTCCTTGCTCATGCCCACGAAGGAGGCGAAGGCGAGGAAGTAGACCGCGAACTTCTCGGCCGGACCGAACTGCAGCGCGAACTGCGCGACCAGCGGAGCGATCAGCGTGATCATGACGATCGCGAAGAAGGCGCCGACGAAGGACGACGTGAACGCCGCCGTGAGCGCCTCGCCCGCGCGGCCCGACCGCGCCATTGGATGGCCGTCGAAGGTCGTAGCCACCGACCACGGCTCACCGGGGATGTTGAACAGCACCGAGGTGATGGCGCCGCCGAACAGCGCACCCCAGTAGATACAGGTCAGCAGGATGATCGCCGAGGTCGGCGACATGGAGAAGGTGAGCGGCAGCAGGATGGCGACGCCGTTGGCGCCGCCGAGGCCCGGCAGCACGCCGATGATGACACCCAGCAGGATGCCGATCACCATCAGGAGGATGTTGAACGGATCGGAAGCGATTCCGAACCCGTGGTAGAGGTATGTGAAATTCTCAGCGATCATGTTCATGGGGCGCTTTCCCTTGGCGGGCCTTCTTGTTCGTGCCTGATCAAAGTCCGAGCATCGCCTCGATCGGCCCCTTGGGGAGCGGGATCAGGAACCAGCGCTCGAGCGTGATGTAGAAGAAGGCCGGCACGCCGAAGGCCACGGCCATAGCCAGCGGCCAGCCATATTTGCCCAGCCAAATCATGAAGACGAGGATGAGCAGCACGGACGGCAGGTAGATGCCCAGGAACGGTACCAGCGCGACATAGATGCAGGACGGGATCAGCACCTTCAGCACCTGGCCGAGTTGCCCCCATTCGGCGAACAGCGTGCGGTCCTCCTCGCGCATGCCCTGCACGAGATTGATCAGGCTGCAACCCAGGATGATGAGGCTGATATAGAAGGGGAAGAAGCCGGCCTGCGGGCCGTCCGGGCCCCAGCCGACGCCGACGAGATAGCTGCCGTAGAGGACGATGAGGCCGAACAGAAGGGTTAGAAGTGCGGTGCCGATCTCGACGGCGCGCTGCTTCGGTCCCGTGCCGCCCGCTCCATGAGCCTGTTCCATGACGATGTCTCCGAAAATCCGCGCAAAGGCAAACCCGCGCAAGAGACCTGCCGGCGGGTCCTCCCGCCGGCGGCACACTCGGCGCCAGCCCGCTCTAAAGGTTTCTTGTTGTGTCTCGCCCGGAGGCGGTGGGGCGGGGACGCTCATGCGCCCCGCGGCCACTCTTGCCGCGATCCGGCGAGGATCGCGCGGCCGGCGGTGCCATCACGACATCCGGCCGGCCGTGCTCGGGCTTACGCCGTCAGTCGGCGTCAGTTACCGGCGATGAAGCCGGCTTCCTGCATCAGGCCCTTATGGGTCTTCTCGGCCTGATCGACCCAGGCCTTGAACTCGTCACCGGCCATGAAGGTCTGGTTGAAGGCACCATCCTTCATCAGCTGCTTCCACTCGGGGGTCTCGCGGACCTTCTTGAAGACGTTGACGAAGTAGTCGACCTGCTCCTGGCTCACGCCCGGGGGCATGAAGATGCCGCGCAGCATCAGATACTCGACGTCGATGCCGGCCGACTTGCAGGTCGGGACCGACGACCAGGACAGGTCACCCTGGATCTTATCGGTGTAGGGCAGGGTCTTGGAGTCGAACACGCAGAGCGGGCGCACCTTGTCGCCGCGCCACTGGGACACCGCCTCGATGGGGTTGTTCACCGAGGAGTTGATGTGGCCGCCGACGAGCTGCACCGCGACTTCGCCGCCGCCCTTGTACGGGATGTAGGTCATCTTCTTGCCGACCGCCTTCTCGAAGGCGACGGTGATGATCTGGTCTTCCTGCTTCGAGCCGGTGCCGCCCATCTTGAAGGTGTTGTCCGGCGCCGCCTTGATGGCCGCGACGTAGTCCTGCGCGGTCTTGTAGGGCTCGGAGGCGTTCACCCACAGCACGAACTCGTCGAGCGCCAGCATGGCGACGGGGGTGAGGTCCTTCCAGTTGAAGGGAATGCCGGTCGCAAGCGGGGTGGTGAACAGGTTGGAGAGCGTGATGACAATCTTGTGCGGATTGCCCTTGTTGCTCTTCACGTCGAGGAAGCCCTCGCCGCCGGCGCCGCCCGACTTGTTGATGACGACGAGCTGGGTCGGCATGAGCTCATGCTTGGCGATGATGCCCTGAAGGGTACGGGCCATCTGGTCGGCACCGCCGCCGGTACCGGCCGGCACGATGAACTCGACCGGCTTGGTCGGCTGCCAGGCCGCGGCGGCCGGCAGCATGGACATTGCCGTCATGCCGAGCGCCGTCATCGCGCCAAGGCCGAGAGCATGGAAGTGTTTCATTTGGCGTTTCCTTCCCAAAGGGGTGTGGCGAACGACCGACTCTTTTGGTCGGCTTTCTGATTGGGCTGTGCCTCTCGTCGCGACCGGCACAGCCTGATAGCCGGCGACCTTGTTATGTCTCTCGCCGGATATTCTGTGGAATAACTTGTACCAAGACGGCATCAAAGCCAAGCGCAATTTCGAAACTACGTTGCTGCAACGCAACGTAAGCTGGTATTACGTATTTACATTATAATGTATTTGGCATACCAAACTTGGAATAATTTATATCTAATAATGTGTGGGCGCATATCTTATTAAGTAAACCGTTGATCAGGAAGCCTTTTTAATCAAGCATCCCGGCCTCGGCGCCGCTCGGCGACCCGCCGACGTGCAACCTGCGCCAGTCGAGGCCGCTGTGCAAGTGCAGCGACGGGAATACTTTGCACAACCGACCCCGCCCGATTTCGTCCCCATATCGTCCGCATTTACGCCATAATGCTGCGGTGCAACATGTAAAGAGGCAGCCATGTCGGAGGTAGCCGGCACCCATCATCGCCCCGTCGCACAGTGCCGCGACAGTTCCGGCGGCCGTGCCCGGCGCTGTCGCGGTGCGGAATCGTTTTTGCTAGGACTTGGACGCGAGGCCTGCGTTCGCGTCCGCAATCCGGCCGCGATGCGGACGGATATGATGGCGCGGATGCCGCCATGAGGCGAGCTACGAGGCGAACCACGAGACGAGGAGACACTGCTCCATGACCAGCCGCGTGATTCCGGTAGCTCCCTTCACGCTGACCGTCTTCGGCGCGACCGGCGACCTCTCCCGCCGCAAGCTTATCCCCGCCCTGTTCCATCGCGACCTCGACGGCCAGATCCCGGACGAGGCGACGATCATCGGCGTGTCGCGCCGTCCGCTGAGCGACGACGAGTTCCGCGCCTTCGCCCGGCAAGCGCTGAACGACCACATCCCCGCCGCCGAGTTGCAGGGGCCGGAGGTCGACCGCTTCCTCGGCCGCCTCTCCTATGTCGCCGCCGATGCCGGCGCCGAGCCCGGCTGGTCGGAGCTTGCAAGCCGCGTCGCGGCGCAGGCCGACCACGTCCCGGTCTATTACCTCGCCACCGCGCCGGCGCTTTTCGGGCCGATCTGCGAGAAGCTCGGCAAATACGGCCTCGCCGAGAACGGCCGCGTCGTCATCGAGAAGCCGATCGGCAAGGACCTGAAATCCGCCATCGCGCTCAACCAGCAGGTCGGGCGTATCTTCCCCGAGGACCGCGTCTACCGCATCGACCATTACCTGGGTAAGGAGACGGTGCAGAACCTGATGGCGTTGCGCTTCGCCAACGCCCTGTTCGAGCCTTTGTGGAACAACGCCCATATTGACCATGTGCAGATCACCGTCGCCGAGGCGCTCGGTGTCGAGGAGCGCGCCGGCTATTACGACACCGCCGGCGCCATGCGCGACATGGTGCAGAACCACATGCTCCAGCTCCTCTGCCTCGTCGCCATGGAGCCGCCTTCCTCGCTCGACGCCGACGCGGTGCGCGACGAGAAGCTTAAAGTGCTGCGCGCGCTCAAGCCCATCGACGACCACAACATGGCGACCGTCACCGTGCGCGGGCAGTACCGCGCCGGCGCCTCGGCGGGCGGCGCGGTGCCCGGCTATCTGGAGGAGCTCGGCTCCTCGCGCAGCCAGACCGAGACCTTCGTCGCGGTGAAGGCGGAGGTGGAGAACTGGCGCTGGGCCGGCGTGCCGTTCTACCTGCGCACCGGCAAGCGGCTCGCCTCGCGCGTCTCGGAGATCGTGGTCAATTTCCGCCCCGTGCCGCATTCGGTGTTCGACGACACGGCCGGCCCGATCGATCCCAACCGCCTCGTCATCCGCCTGCAGCCGGACGAGGGCGTGAAGCTGTGGCTGATGATCAAGGACCCCGGCCCGGGCGGCATCCGCCTCACACATGTGCCGCTCGACATGAGCTTCGCCAAGGCGTTCAAGGTGCGCAATCCCGACGCCTATGAGCGGCTGATCCTCGACGTGGTGCGCGGCAACCAGACCCTGTTCATGCGCCGCGACGAGGTCGAGGCGGCCTGGCGCTGGGTCGATCCGATCCTGGAGGCCTGGCGCAGCGCCAAGGAGCCGCCGCGCCCCTACACCGCCGGCACCTGGGGCCCGTCCGCCGCCATCGCCCTCATCGAGCGCGACGGCCGGACGTGGCTGGAGGACGGCGCGTGAATAATGCACCCTCATCCTGAGGTGCGAGCGCAGCGAGCCTCGAAGGATGCTCGCTTAAGGGCACCCGAACGAGCATCCTTCGAGGCCCGGCCGTCGGCCGGGCACCTCAGGATGAGGCCGCAAGGCTGGTAGCCGAACAAAAGCCGGCCATCGAGCCGGCAGATCAGGGAGACGACGCGTGAGCGGGCCGAGCATGCACGAATTCACGGAGCGGGCAGCGTTGGCGAAAGCCCTGTCGGATTATATCGGAGCGGCACTGGCCGCGCGGGTCGCCCGCGACGGCATGGCGAGCCTCGCCGTGTCGGGCGGGCGCACGCCGACCGATTTCTTCGAGGAGCTGTCCACCCGCGACCTGCCCTGGAGCAAGATCGCCATCACGCTGGTCGACGAGCGCTGGGTGCGCGAGACCTCGGACCGCTCCAATGCCGCGCTGGTGCGCCATCATCTGCTCAGGAACCGCGCCGCCGGCGCGAAGTTCGTTCCCCTCGCCAATGACGCACCGACGCCCGAAGCGGGCCTGTTCGCCGTCAACGAGGCGCTGGAGGACCTGTCCTGGCCGCTGGCCGCGGCCGTGCTCGGCATGGGCGACGACGGCCACACCGCCTCCTTCTTCCCCGGCGGCGACCATCTCGACGAGGCGATCGACCCCGCGGGCAGCCTCGGCCTGATCCCGATGCACGCGCCCGCCGCCGGCGAACCGCGCATCACCCTCACCCTCCCCGTGCTGCTGGCGGCCGACGCGCTGGCGCTGCATATCGAGGGCGAGGGCAAGCGCGCGGTTCTCGTGAAGGCGCAGGGCGAGGGCCCGGCGACCGACATGCCGATCCGCGCCGTGCTGCGGGCACCTCGCCCGCTCGACATCTTCTGGGCTCCTTAAAGCCCCACCTTTTCCAGCGGCGCCGCCGGGGCGCCGTCCACCACGACCGGCCGGGTCGCTCCGGCCGTTGACCTGAGGGAGAGCCGCATGGCCGACGCCATTCCATCCAGCGTGAACGCACGTCTCGGTGAGGTCACGGAGCGCATCGCCAGGCGGTCCTACGACACCCGCCAGCGCTATCTGGAACGGATCGCCGCGGCCGCCGAGCGCGGCCCGAGCCGCGCCAAGCTCGGCTGCGCCAACCAGGCGCACGGCTTCGCCGCCTGCGGCGTCGACGACAAGACCATGCTGCGCGAGGGCGCGGGCGCCAACCTCGCCATCGTCACCGCCTATAACGACATGCTCTCGGCCCACCAGCCTTATGAGAGCTACCCGGAGCTGATCCGCACCGCCGCCCGCCGCATGGGCGGCGTGGCGCAGGTCGCCGGCGGCGTGCCGGCCATGTGCGATGGCGTCACCCAGGGCGAAGCGGGGATGGAGCTGTCGCTGTTCTCGCGCGACGTCATCGCGCTGGCGACCGCGGTGGCGCTGTCGCACCAGACCTTCGACGCCGCCGTCTTCCTCGGCATCTGCGACAAGATCGTCCCCGGCCTCGTCATCGGCGCGCTCTCCTTCGGCCATCTGCCGGCGGTGTTCATCCCCGCCGGACCGATGACCTCGGGCCTCTCCAATGACGACAAGGCGAAGATCCGCCAGCTCTTCGCCGAGGGGAAGGTCGGGCGCGATGCGCTGCTCGAGGCCGAGTCGCAGGCCTATCACGGGCCGGGCACCTGCACCTTCTACGGCACCGCCAACACCAACCAGATGATGATGGAGATCATGGGCCTGCATCTGCCCGGCGCCTCCTTCGTCAACCCCAACACGCCGCTGCGCGAGGCGCTGACCACCGCCGCCGCCGAGCGGGCCATGGCGATCACCGCGCTCGGCAACGACTATGTGCCGGTGGGGCGGATGCTGGACGAGAAGGTGTTCGTGAACGGCGTGGTCGGCCTGCACGCCACCGGCGGCTCGACCAACCACACGCTGCACGTCGTCGCCATGGCGGCGACGGCCGGCATCAAGCTCTCCTGGGACGATTTCTCCGAGCTCGCCGACATCACCCCGCTGCTCTGCCGCGTCTATCCGAACGGCAAGGCCGACGTGAACCATTTCCACGCCGCCGGCGGCATGGGCTTCGTCATCCGCGAGTTGCTCGGCGCCGGCCTTCTGCACCGCGACGTCGAGACGGTGTGGGGCGGGGGGTTGGACGCCTATACGCGCGAGCCGATGCTGGCCGAGGACGGCTCACTCGCCTGGCGCGACGGCACCGCCACCAGCGGCGACGAGAATGTGGTGCGCGGCGCCGCAGCGCCGTTCCAGCCGACCGGCGGGCTCAAGCTGCTCTCCGGCGATCTCGGCCGCGCCGTCATCAAGACTTCCGCCATCGCGCCCGAGCGCCACGTCATCGAGGCGCCCGCGCGGGTCTTCCATTCGCAGGAGGAGCTTCAGGCCGCCTTCAAGGCCGGCGACCTCAAGGGCGATTTCGTCGCCGTGGTGCGCTTCCAGGGGCCGAAGGCCAACGGCATGCCGGAACTGCACAAGCTGATGCCGCCGCTCGGCGTGCTGCAGGACCGCGGCAACAAGGTCGCGCTCGTGACGGACGGCCGGCTCTCCGGCGCTTCCGGCAAGGTGCCGGCGGCGATCCATGTCACGCCCGAGGCGGCCGATGGCGGCGCCATCGCGCTGATCCGCAACGGCGACCTGATCCGGGTGGATGCGGTCGCCGGCACGCTCACCGTGCTGGTCGATCCGGAAGTGTGGGCCGAGCGTGCCCCCGCTCCGGCCAATCTCGCCCCGTCGCATGTCGGGGTCGGACGCGAGCTCTTCGCCTCCTTCCGCGCGGCGGTGGGCACGGCGGATACCGGCGCGACCATCTTCGCGGTATGAGTCGCCCCCGCCGAGGCGTCATCGCGCCGGCTCATTGCCTGACCTCGATTACACCATCGACGTCATCCCCGGGCTTGGCCCGGGGATCCGCGACTTCCTTGGCCGGAAACAGGCGTGGATGCTCGGGCTTGGCCCGGGCATGACGGCGTAAAGGCTGCGACCGGCGTACTGAAGGGCTTTCTGTCAGCCCTCAGAACAGCGGCCCGATCTTGCCGAGCGGCAGGATGCCGAGCGCCACCCGGCCGTCGCGGAAGACGAAGGGGAAGGTGCTCGCCTTCGCCCCGTCCACATTGGCCGGCAGGCCGGCCATCATCATGGCGGGGGCGAGGTTGGCCATGAAGTCGGGCATCAGCCCGGCCGAGGCCAGCGCCGTGAACAATTGCTGCGCCTTCACCAGCGAGAGATCGAGCTTGCCGTCCGGCCGGCGCAGCGCGTCGAGGCCGAGATCGCCGGAGGCGCTGAGCGCGCCGCCGCCGCCGTTCACCTCGGCCTGCAGCAGCTTCACCCGCCCGCCGGCCATCTGCCACAGCGCGAGGCGCTGGGCCGGCGGCATGGAGCGGAAGGGCGGAACGCCGGTCACCGTCGCCTCGAATTCCGCATCGACCGTCGGCGCGGCCGGCGCGGCGGCGGGAGTGACGGCGGCGGTGACGGCGGGTTTGGTGCCGGGCGCATTGCTCATGGAGGCCCGCACGGGCGTGCCCGGCGCGATGCCGGTCGCGCCCTTGAAGCCGGCGGCGATGTCGAGCGTGCCCGCCGCCTCGCCGGGATGGTGGCGCACATGCAGCTCGGCATGGCGGGCGGAGAACAGGGTGGTGCCGCCCTCGGCCAGCGAATAGTCGTTGGCGGCGACGGAGAGGCGTTCGGCGCGGCCCTCGCGGCCGACGCCGCTCACCTGCAGCAGCGACCAGTTGCCGACGAGCTCGCGCCCGCTCGCCGCTTCGCTCAAGCGCGCCGGCCCCTGGAATTCCGCGATGATATGGCTGGGGTTCCAGACCTGCGCCACCGCATGGGCGCGCGCCATCCGCGCCGACCATTGGCCGGCCCCGGTGAAGCTCACCGTCGGCTCGGCGCAGATCAGCTCGAAGCGGAAGGGGAAGCCGCCGAGCTCGCGATTGGCGCAACTCCAGTTGCGCCCCTCGGTCGCCTCGCGGGCGATCCAGGCGTCGATCTCAGTCTGGGCGCGGCCGGCGGCGTAGAACCAGGCGACCGACCAGCCGGCGGCCGCCAGAACCAGGGCCACGGCCGGCAGCGCGATCAGCCAGCGCCGGCGCTTGGCGGGCGTCCCGGCGGTCGGCGCGGACGGGGTGTCGGACAGGCTCATGCGGCAGCTCCACGGGTCGAAGGCGGGCGCACCCTCGGATGGCGATACGGCAGGCTTAAGGCATCGCTTGTAGCGCCGCCACCGCGCGTTGCAACTGCAAGCGGATCCAGGGCTCCCAGCACTTGCGCCCGACGTCCGGCGCGGGCAAAGCCATGAAGCTCGTCATCCGCACCGCAGGACCGAAGGCCCGCCATGACCCCCGCATCGTCCACCCAGCCCGAGGACCTCTGGGTCTTCGGCTATGGCTCGCTGATGTGGAATCCCGGCTTCGAGCATGTCGAGCGCGTGCCCGGCAAGCTCATCGGCGCGCACCGCTCCTTCTGCGTGAAGTCGGTGCATTGGCGCGGCACGCCGGAAAGGCCGGGGCTGGTGCTCGGGCTCGACCGCGGCGGCGCCTGCGTCGGCATCGCCTTCCGCGTCGCCCATCTCCACGCCGAGGCGACGCTCGCCTATCTGCGCGAGCGCGAGCAGGTCACCAACATCTATCGCGAGGCGACCCGCCGCGTGTGGCTGAAGGACGGCAGCGAACGCGCCGTGCCGGCCGTGGTGTTCCTGGTCGATCGCGGCCATGCGCAATATGCCGGCGCGCTCACCGCCGAGGAGCGGCTGCACCTCATCCGCCAGGGCCACGGCATTGGCGGGCCGAATGCCGACTATGTGCAGGCCACCGCCCGCCACCTCGCCGAGCTCGGCATCCGCGACGAGGAGCTGCGCTGGCTGGTGGAGCGGCTGTAGGAGACGTGGCTCCGGGGGCTTGCCGCCACAGTGCGGCGTCATCCTGAGGTGCCGCCGCAGGCGGCCTCGAAGGATGGCCGCTCCAGCGCGACACCCAAACGGGCATCCTTCGAGGCTCGCTTCGCTCGCACCTCAGGATGACGGTGCGCTTTTGGTACTCAGGACGAGGTCGCTCCGGGAGCGAGCGTCCGTCTCGGAGAAACTCGTCTCACATCGGCGCCAGCGTGCCGCTCTCGGTCTCGGGCAGGATGCGCAGGTGGATCTCCTGCGCGCCGGTGGCGAGCGCGGCGGTGCGGGCCTTGGCGCCGGCCGGGCCGGTCCAGACCGGGATGCGGCGCGTGCCTTCCATGCGCACGGCGATCGCCACCGCGTCCGGATAGTCCGGCGCCTCGTCGGCGGCATAGACGGAATAGACCTGCCGCCGCCCGTCCGGGCCGCGCCACAGTCGGAAGCGCCGCGCCAGCAGGCCGGTGGCGCTGAGCGGGCCGTCATCCCGCAGCGAATCAGCAAAATGAGCGTCGCGTGTCATCATCATGAGAACAAATCTAGAACATCCACACAGGGCGTCAACTCGCCTCCTGTTGGGAATCCGCAAACATGCTGAATGTTCCGTTGATGGCGCGGCTCTCGCGCCGGCGCGCCTCAGCGCGTCGCCGGCCGGGCGTGCTCGCCGAGCTGCGTGCTGAGCTCCGGCCAGGAGCGCACGCCCAGCCAGGCGCCGATGAATTTCACATATTCGACGAAGAGCAGCCGGACATTGGCGAGCGAGGCTTCCCAGTTCTCGGGGCCACGCTTCGGCACCACCGGATAGGGCACCAGCTCGACATCCGGCAAGGCGCGGCGCAGCTCCACGAGGGCGCGCGGCATGTGCCAGGCCGAGGTCACCACCAGCAGCGAGCGGAAGCGGTGCTCGCGCGCCCATTGCGCCGTCTCAATGGCGTTACCGCGGGTGTTGAGCGCGGCGCGGCCGAGCTCGACGCAGCATTCCAGCGATTCCCGCGTCGCCGGCACGGTGCGGCCGATCTCCGCCAGCGTGGTGTCCGGATGCACGCCGGTGATCAGCAGGCGGGTGCCGCGGCCCTCGACCAGCAGGTTGGTGGCGTCGGTGATGCGCTCGGCGCCGCCGGTCAGCACGACGATGCCGTCCGCCCGCCGCGCGGTCTGCGCCTCCCGGCCCTTGATGCCGGCGACGAAGAGGCCGAAGCCGGCCAGCAGCGCCACGGTGGCCGCCAGCAGCAGCACGCCGCCGAGGCGCAGCCAGCGGCGACGCGGGGCCGGGCTCGCGGCCGGATCGGTGACCGGGGTTTCCGGGGTGGGAACGTCGCTCACCGCCACCGCCTAACTGATGCCGCGCAGCGTGCGATAGACGGTGGCGCGCGAGGTGAGCGTCGTCACCAGCGCCACCAGCACCGCCACGCCGAGTATGCCGCCATAGCCGCGCGCATCGATGCTGAGCGCCCCGACCAGCGTGTCGACCGAGCGGTCGAGTTCGACCCAGGAGGGCAGCGTCGCGCCGAGGAAGAACAGCGCCATGGCCGCGCCACCGCCGATCGCCGCCCCCTTCAGGCCGACGGTGAGGAAATGGCGTTGGAACTCGCCGACGATGAAGCTGTCGCGCGCGCCGACGAAATGCAGCACCTCCACCACCGCCCGCGCCGCATCCACCGCCGCGCGGGTGGCGACGGTCACGCACAGCACCGTCGCGGCCGCGACCAGCGCCAGCACGCTCAGGCCTATCGCCATGGCGGTGCGGGCGGTCGACGACAGCCGTTCCGCCCATTGGCGATGATCGTCGAGGCTGGCGGACGGCACCTGCTCGGCCAATGACGCGCGCAGGGTGGCGAGCGTCTGCGCGTCGGCCTCCGGCCCGAGGCTGACCACGACGAGGCGCGGCACCGGCAGATTGGCGATGTCGAGGCCGCTGCCAAGCCACGGCTCCAGCAGCGCCGCGGTCTCCCGCTCGTCGAGCGCGCGCGCATCGGTGACGCCCGGCGTGCCCTTGGCGACCGCGACCACCTTGGCCAGCGCCGCGGGGATGTCGAGCCCGTCGCCCGGCTTGATCTCGATGGTGGTCTCGCGGGCGATGTCGGAGGTCCATTCGGAGGCGACGTTGCTCACCGCCGAGACCGCGCCGATGGTGATGCCGGCGAGGAAGGTCATGATGGCGATCACCGCGATCAGCGCCCGCGCCGTCACCGTCGCGCCGGGCACGATGGGGCGCAGCACCGCCGATTTCGCCGCGGCCGAGCGGGGCGCCGGCTTGCCGGCCGTCTTGCCCGCACCGTTCGCCGCCGGCCGGCCTCCGCGCTCGGGCGCCGGGGACGCCGCCGTCCGCGCGGGCAGCCGGGGCAGTCGGCCGGCGGCCATCGCCAGCATCGCGCGTGCTTTCCTCTTCATCTCAATCATAGACGGTCAGACGCCCCTGATTGATGACGAGCCGGCGCGCGTCGAACTGGTCCATCAGCGCGATGTCGTGGGTGGCGATCAATATCGACGTGCCGCTCTTGTGAAGTTCCAGGAACAGCCGCAGCAGCCGCCGGGCGAGGCTCGGGTCGACGTTGCCGGTCGGCTCGTCGGCGAGCAGGATCTCCGGCCGGCTGATCAGCGCGCGGGCGATGGCGGCGCGCTGCTTCTCGCCGCCGGAGAGCACCGGGGGCAGCACGTGCATGCGCTCGCCGAGACCGACCCATTGCAAGAGCTCGCTCACCTCGGCGCGGTAGCTCGCCTCCTCGCGCCCCTGCACGCGCAGCGGCAGGGCGACGTTCTCGTAAGTCGAGAGATGGTCGAGCAGGCGGAAATCCTGGAACACGATGCCGATGCGCTGGCGCAGCGCCGCCGTCTCGTTCGGGTCGAGCTTGGCGGCGTCGCGGCCGAAGATGCTGATCAGCCCGCGCGTCGGGCGCAGCGACAGGAACAGCAGCCGCAGCAGCGTCGTCTTGCCGGCGCCGGACGGCCCGGTGAGGAACTGGAAGGAGCGCGCGGGAATGCCGAAGGTGACATCCCGCAGCACTTCCGGCCCCATGCCGTAGCGCAGGCCGACATTCTCGAAACGAACCAAGTCTCTATCCTTCAGGCTGGCCCGACGCGCCGCGCTGATTCTGATGGCGCAGCCTCCCTAACATAGCGTGTGCGCCAGCGGGCAAAAGACGGCCACAAGGATGCGGCGCGGAAGCGCAGCCAGGAGAAGACCGGCGAGGGCCCGGCTGGACGGCGACCTGCCGGAAGGTCCATCCTGCACCCCATGGAGGGCGCCCGGCGCCGCGTGAGGAACGACATGACGAAGACCCCCGCAAGCAGCACCACCGCCACGGACGAGGACGGGCAGCCCGACGCGCAGCCCTATCGCGACGCCAAGGTGGAGGTGCTGTTCGACGCCGAGACCATCGCCGCCCGCAACCGCGAGCTGGTGGAGGAAGTGGTCGCGGCGAGACCCGAGAAGCTGCTCGTGATCGCCGTGCTCAAGGGCAGCTTCGTCTTCGCCGCCGACCTGATCCGCGCCATGCACGCGGCCGGGCTGGCGCCGGAAGTGGAGTTCATCACTTTGTCGAGCTATCGCGACGCGCGCATCTCCTCCGGCCAGGTGACGGTGCTGCGCGACGTCGAGAGCGACGTGCGCGGGCGCGACGTGCTGCTGGTCGACGACATCCTCGAATCCGGCCGCACCCTCGCCTTCGCCAAGGACCTCCTCGTCGCGCGCGGCGCCCGGCGGGTGATGGTCTGCGTGCTCTTGGAGAAGACGCACAAGCGCGCGGTGCAGATCGAGGCGGATTTCGTCGGCTTCGAATGCCCGGACTATTTCGTCGTGGGCTACGGCATGGACGTGTCGCACGCCTTCCGGCAGCTGCCCTTCATCGGCTACATCCCCGACGCGGAGACGTGAGGGGGCGGGGGACATCCCGGCCGGAGGCGAAGCCGAAGAGCCGGGATCGCTCTCCAATTGGCATGCGATCCCGGATACGGCCTGTCGGCCGTTCCGGGATGACGTTGTCGGGACGGGGATCGCTGCCGCTCAGAAATCCCGCAGCAGGCGCTCGAGATAGTCGAGCTCGAGGCGCGGGCGCTCGGGCTCGCCGAAGCGGCGGCGCAGTTCCTCCAGCACGCGGCGCGCACGCTGCATGTCGATCTCGTCCGGCACCTTCACCGTGACGTCGTCGCCATAGTCGCGCGAGCGCATCGGCCGGCCGAGCGGGTCGTTGCGCTCGGCGGTCTCGCCGGAAGGCCCGCCGGGCTCCTGCCCCTGACCCTGACCGGGCTGCTGCTGCATCGCCTCGGCCATCTGCTGGGCGCCCTTGCGCAGCGCCTGCAAGGCTTCGCTCTGCGCATCGACGGCGCCGGTGCCGTCGCCCTGGCCGAGCGCCTGCTCGGCCTCGCGCATCGCCTGCTCGGCCTCGCCGAGGCCGCCCTCGCCGGGCATGCCCTGGCCCTGCTGGCCCTCGCCCTGCTGGCCTTGCTGGCCCTGGCCGTTCTGGCCCTGCTGCTCGCCCTGACCCTGCTGGCCCTGCTCACCCTGGCCCTGCTGGCGGCCGCGCATGGCCTGCTGCATCTTCTCGCGCAGCTGGCGGAGCTGCTCGCGCAGCTGCTCCTGGCTCTGCTTCAGGTCGCCGAAGCGCTGGTCCTGCTGGCCCTGTTGCCCCTGCTCGCCCTGCTGACCCTGCTCGCGGCCCTGCTTGAAGGTACGGTCGCGCAGCTGCTGCTGGCGGCGGATCATGTCGCCGAGCTGGTCCATCGCCTGCGACATCTGGTTCTGGCCCTGCCGGCGCTGCTGCTGGCGGCCGGCCTGCAGGCCGTTCAGCATGTTCTGCAATTCGCTGAGCATCTGCCGGGCCGCGTCGCGGGCGCCGTTGCGCGCCATGTCCTCGATGCGGTCGAGCATCTTCTGCAGGTCCTGCGGGCGCACCATGCGGGTGTTCGGGCCCATGGGCTGATCGCTGTCAGCCTGGGCATTGCGCTGCGCCTCCTCGGCCAGCGCCTGCATGAACTCCTGCATCGCCTCGCGCAGCTCCTGCGTCAGGCGCTTGATCTCGTCGTCGCTGGCGTTGTTCTCGAGCGCGTTCTGCAGCGCCTGCTGCGCGTCGCGCAGTTTCTTCTCGACGTCGGACAGGTCGCCATCCTCGATGCGGACGGCGATCTCCCAGAGATAGGCGACGACGCCGCGCAGATCCTCGTCGCTCTTGGCGTTGGCGAGGCGCCAATAGGCGCTGCGCAGGCCCATATAGTGCGAGGGATCGGGCGTGAACTTCTCCGGCGCGATGGCGAGCGCGTCGAGGCCCGCCTCGACCCGTTCGCGCTGATTGGCGTCGAAGGCCAGCACGCGGCGCTCGTCGATCAGCGCGCGGGCGAGCGGATTGGAGAAGGAGCGCTCCGGCAGCACAAAGGTGCGCGGGCGCGAGCGGCCGATATTGCCGGCCTCGTCGCGCGCCACCAGCGTCATGGTCACGCGCGTGCCGGCCCACGGGCTCTCGGCGAGGTCCTTGGTGGTCTGGCCGGTCGCCGTGCGGGCGCGTCCGCCGCTGAGCGGCAGCGGGAAGTCCGGCGCCTCGACCAGCGGACGCGGCGGCGCGGGCTTGGGCGCGTTCTTCAGCGCATGCAGCGGCGGGGGCGGCGGCACGGCGACGAACTGCGCCTTCGCGTTGACGACGCCGTAATCATCCTCGGCCTTGTAGCTGAGCGCCAGCGCGGTATTGCCGGAGCCCTGCGGCTCCTTGGTGAGCTCGATGGTCGGCGCCTGGTCGGGCTGGGCGCGGAAATGCCAGGAGACGAAGCGCCCGTCCGGCCCCTCGATGCGGGCCGAGCCGTCGGCGGCGATGACGAAGCGGCGCTCCTCGCCATTGGCGCCCTGCGGAGCCGGGCCTGCCGCGGTCTGCGGCTTGGTCCCGCCCGCGTTGTCGGCCGAGATGCCAGCCGTCTTGCCGGTCGCCAGCTTGCCGTCCTCGTCCTTCTTCTCCGGCTCGGGGGCGATGCCGCCCTGCGTGGTCAGCTGCGCATTGTCGAGGCCGATGATGCGCACCACCAGCGCGCTGCCGGCCGGCACGGTCAGCGCCGTCGCCTCGTAGGTGGAGGGCTGCGCGCTCTCCTGCGCCGCCGCCGAGCCGTTCTGCGCCGTCTCCTGCGAGCGCAGGCCCGGCAGCATCACCGGCGGACGGGCGGTGTAGCCGGGCGGCGTCACCCAGGCATCGACCCGATAGGGCTTGGGCGGCACCAGCGTCTGCCAGTCGAAGGCGGCAGCGATGCGCCGGACATGGTCGCCCGGCACCATGAAGAAGGTGGCGATGACGCCGAGCATCACCAGCGCGCGCAGCGCCTTGCGGTCGATCGCGGCGAGGCGCGGCGAGGGCAGGCCGGCGCGCAGCCGGCCGAGTTGGCCCGACATGCGCGAGATGTGGGCGCGCCACAGCGCGGCGGCGACCGGGTCATCCGGCCGGCTGGCGAGATGGTCGGCCAGCGCCGTCGCCGGCCGGTGCGGCATGCGGCTCTCGCGGTCGAGGCGCGAGAGCGCCTCCGACGAGGAGGGCGAGCGGATGCGCAGCGCCGGGATCAGCGCGAGAACGAACAGGGCGGCGAAGATGACGACGCCGATGACGCGGCCATAGGGCGGCAGCGCCAGCCAGAGGCCCAGCCAGGAGGCGATGAGGAACAGGCCGACCGCGGCGCCGGCGGCGGCCAGCGCCGGCCAGACGCGCTCCCACATCAGCGCCGCCCAGGCACGCTGGAGCGCGGCGCCCATCTGACGCCCCACGCGCTGCTCGACCCGGCGCACCTCGGTGCGCATCCTTTCGGTGCGTGCCGATCCGCCCGCTTCCGGGCGCGGCTCGCCGCCGTCCATGCCTTCCGGTGTTGCCGTCACGCGTTCGAGCCTCCGACGCACGAAGTCTGACACCAGCCCCAGCGTCAGCTTAACATGGGGAGACGGGCACGCCATCCCTGCCGCGGTATTAGGCGTGCCCAGTTCATCATCAGATTGTGATGCCCAGCCCCCGCCGAATTGTGGCGGCGGAGCTCGGAAGCGGCCTCAGGCCAGCCAGTCCGGCACGCGGTCGAGCGCGATCAGCGCGTCGGCATCGACCCGCGGGCGCACGAGCGCGAATTGTTCGCCCTTCACCAGCACTTCCGGCACCAGCGGGCGGGTATTGTAGGTCGAGGCCTGCACAGCGCCATAGGCGCCGGTGGTCATCACCGCGACGAGATCGCCGGCCTTGAGCGGGGGCAGCCGCCGCCCCAGCGCCAGGAAATCGCCGGATTCGCACACCGGCCCGACGACATCCGCGACGATCTGCCCTTCGCCCGATTTTGCCTCGCGCACGGGCAAAATTTCGTGATGTGCGTCATAGAGCGTCGGGCGGATGAGGTCGTTCATCGCCGCGTCGACGATGACGAAGCGCTTGCCCTCGCCTTCCTTCACATAGAGCACGCGGGTAACGAGGATACCGGCATTGGCCACCAGCATGCGGCCGATCTCGAAGACCAGCCCGAGGCCGAGATTATGCGTGTGCCGCTTCACCAGCTCCGCGTAGTGCAGCGGCAGCGGCGGCTCCGGATCGCCGGCGACGTAGGGCACGCCGAGGCCGCCGCCGAGGTCGAGATGGGTCAGCCGGTGCCCGTCCGCCATCAGGTCGCGGGCGAGCTCTACCAGCAGCGCGGTGGCGTTGTCGAACGGCGTAAGATCGGTGATCTGGCTGCCGATATGCATGTCGACGCCGGTGATGCGGATGCCGGGCAGGGCGGCAGCGTGGCGGTAGACCTCCCGCGCCCGCGAGATCGGGATGCCGAACTTGTTCTCCGACTTGCCGGTCGAGATCTTGTGGTGCGTCTTGGCGTCGACGTCCGGATTGACGCGCACCGAGATCGGCGCGGCGACGCCGTGGCTCACCGCCACCTCGGAGAGAGTGAGCAACTCCGGCTCGCTCTCGACGTTGAAGCACATCACCCCGGCGTCGAGCGCGGCGGCCATCTCCTCGCGGGTCTTGCCGACGCCGGAGAAGACGATCTTGTGCGGCGCGATGCCGGCGGCCAGAGCGCGCTTCAACTCGCCGCCGGAGACGATGTCGGCGCCGGCGCCCAGCTTGGCGAAGGTGGCGATCACCGCCTGGTTGGAATTGGCCTTGAGCGCGTAGCACAGCGTCGCGCGCGCATCCGCGAAGGCCTCGGTGAAGACCTTGTAGTGCCGCTCCAGCGTCGCGGTGGAATAGGCGTAGAACGGCGTGCCGACCGCGTGGGCGATATCCACGAGGCTGGCATCCTCCGCGTGGAGGAGACCGTCGCGATAGGCGAAATGGTGCATGGCGCGGGGCCTGAAAGTCCTAAGAGATCAGAGCAGACCGTCGAGGATGAAGGGCTGCTTCGGCTTCACCGGGCCGGTGTCCTTCGGCATCTTGCCGTCCGGGCCGGGGGTGCCGAGCGCAGTGCCGGGCGGCGGCTCCAGAGGGCCTTTCACGCCGCAGCCGCCAAGCGCCAGCGCGCCGCCGAGGATCAGCGAAGCGACAAGGATGCGGGAGAGACGGGGCTGGGATCGGCGGGACAAGGAGGCTTCCTCGACTCTGGGTCACTCGGTGTTAGCCGCAACCTATAACGCTGTTCCGAGAAAGGCGAGACGTCACATGCCGCACCGCGTCACACGTCGAAGGTGACGACCACCGGCACATGGTCGGAGGGCCGCTCCCAGGAGCGGGCGGCGCGCACCACGTTCATGGCGCGGGCGGTCGGCGCGAAGGCCGGCGTCGCCCAGACATGGTCGAGCCGGCGCCCGCGGTTCGAGGCCTCCCAGTCGGCGGCGCGGTAGCTCCACCAGGTGTAGAGCCTCTCGTCCGGCGGCACGAAGTTGCGCATCACGTCGACCCATCGGCCGGCGGCCTGCAGCTTTTCCAGCTTCTCCACCTCGATCGGCGTGTGGCTGACGACGTCGAGGAGCTGCTTGTGGCTCCACACGTCGGTCTCCAGCGGGGCGATGTTGAGGTCGCCGACCAGCACGGAGCGCGCCGTGGGGTCCTCCGGGTGAAGCTGCTCCCACATCGTCGCCTCGTCGAGGAAGGCGAGCTTGTGCCGGAATTTCTCGTTCAGCGCGGGATCGGGGATGTCGCCGCCGGCGGGAATGTAGAAATTGTGGATGGTCAGCGGCGCCTCGAGCCCCGCCTCGCGGCCGAGCGTGACGCAGATGTGCCGTGCGTCGCCGATGTCGCAGAAGCCCTGCCGGCTCACCTGATCGAAGGGCCGCTTCGAGAGGATGGCGACGCCGTGATAGCCCTTCTGGCCGTGGATCGCCGCGTGCGGATAGCCGAACTTGGCCGCGTCCTTCAGCGGGAAGCGGTCGTCCGGCGTCTTGGTCTCCTGCAGGCAGATGACGTCGGGCTGGTATTCGGCGGCGAGCTTCTCGACCAACCCGATGCGCAGGCGCACCGAATTGATGTTCCAGGTGGCGATGGTGAGCGGCAAAGCGGGAGACCTGTGCGGGTGTCGGCGGGAATTCGGCCGCGACCCTAGAGCATGTGCCGCCGAAGGTGAACGGGCTCCCTGTGCCCGCCGCCGCCCCAAAGTACGCCGTCATCCCCGGGCTTGACCCGGGGATCCACGACTTGGACGCGTGCTCCACCGCAAAAGACATGGATGGCCGGGTCAAGCCCGGCCATGACGATCCTCCAAGCATCCCGGTCGCGAATTACAGGTCAGGCTCTCAGGATAAGGGTTCAACAAGAGAGCGACCTCATCCTGAGGTGCGAGCCGCAGGCGAGCCTCGAAGGATGCTCAGGCTGGTGGAGGCTCCCGCCTCAATCCCGGTTGATCACGAACAGCATCGGGTCCGGGCGCTCGCCGGTGTCGAGGTTCGAGACCGCGACCGTGGTGTCGTAGCCCTGCGGGTCGGTCACCGTCCACTGCTTGAGCTGCATGGTCTTGGCGTCGAACATGATCATCAGCTTGTAGGTGCCGGTCATCGCCTGCCTCTCCTCGATCACCACGGTGGCGAAGAGGTCGTCCTGGTAGACGCCGGTGACGTTGGCGTTGCGGGCGAGGTCGAAATTCTCCGACAGCAGGAAGCGCAGCGGCGTCGCCGAGAGCGGGGAGATGTCCTGCGTCTTCAGCCGCTTGTCGCGCACCGCCACCGAGCGCCCGTCCGCCACCAGCTCGATCCGGCTCGGCGGATCGTACTCGAACAGCACGCGGCCGGGCTTGAGGATGAAGAACTGCCCCTGCCGGCGCGTGCCGTCCGGGTCGACCTGCACGAAATTGCCGGTCATGTTCTTGAAGCTGTTGAAATAGGTGTTGATGCGCTGGACCGTGTCGGCCGCGGCGCGCCGGTTCGCCACCGCCGCCACCTGGATGTTCGGGTCGGCGCCGGGCTGGCTCGGGGCGGCGGCCTTCGGCGGGGCAGCCTGCGCGGTGCGCGTGATCGCCGCCTGCGGCGGCCGCTTCGGCGGGGTCGGCACGTTGGCGAGCGGCACCACTTGACCCGCCACCTGCCCGAACGCCGCTCCGAGCGGCAGGACGAGAAGGGCGGAAGCGGCGCAGACGCGGATCAGATGGCGCATGGAGCACGTCTCGGTGGGCGCGGGGCGCGGAACATCCGGGCGCGGCGCGAATCTCGGTTTCATCGATGCGGGTAGCGCGCCGCTGTGGCGATCCTGTGGCCCCGCCGCAGCGTCACCCCCGGAGGCAGGCTGGGACCGGCCCCGGTTCAATAGCTTTCCGCCCCGTCCGCCTCGACCAGTATCTCGCGTTTTCCGGCATGGTTGGCGGGGCCGACCAGCCCCTCCTTCTCCATGCGCTCGACCAGCGAAGCCGCGCGGTTGTAGCCGATCTGCAGCCGGCGCTGGATGTAGGAGGTGGAGCACTTCTTGTCGCGCATCACCACCGCCACCGCCTGGCTGTAGAGGTCGCCGCCCTCCTCGCCGCCGAAGCTGCCCTTGTCGAACACGGCGCCGTCCTCGCCTTCCTCGTCGAGGTCGGTGACGACTTCCTCGAGATAGGCGGGCGCGCCCTGCGCCTTCAGGTGCTCGACGATGCGCTCGACCTCCTGATCCGAGACGAAGGGACCGTGGACGCGGGAGATGCGCCCGCCGCCGGCCATGTAGAGCATGTCGCCCTGGCCGAGCAGCTGCTCGGCGCCCATCTCGCCCAAAATCGTGCGTGAATCGATCTTCGACGTCACCTGGAAGGAGATGCGGGTCGGGAAGTTGGCCTTGATGGTGCCGGTGATGACGTCGACCGAGGGGCGCTGCGTCGCCATGATCAGGTGGATGCCGGCGGCGCGGGCCATCTGCGCGAGGCGCTGGATGGCGCCCTCGATCTCTTTGCCGGCCACCATCATCAGGTCGGCCATCTCGTCGACCACGATCACGATGTAGGGAATGGGCGAGAGGTCCATCTCCTCGCGCTCGTAGATCGCCT
The DNA here is from genome assembly GCF_000092925.1 of Ancylobacter novellus DSM 506. Lineage (NCBI taxonomy): Bacteria > Pseudomonadati > Pseudomonadota > Alphaproteobacteria > Hyphomicrobiales > Xanthobacteraceae > Ancylobacter > Ancylobacter novellus. The sequence goes on from NC_014217.1 coordinate 3,594,331, forward strand.
CGCCGGTCTCGCGGTCGAAGCCGGTCTGCACCGTGCGCACGATGGTCTCGCCCTTGGCCTGCGCCTCGGCGATGCGGGCGTTGAAGCCGTCGATGTTGCGCACGCCGACCTTGGACATCTTGCGGTAGCGCTGCTCCATCTCCCGCACCGCCCATTTCAGCGCCACCACCGCCTTCTTCGGATCGGTGACGACGGGGGTCAGCAGATGTGGGATGCCGTCATAGACGGAGAGTTCCAGCATCTTCGGGTCGATCATGATCAGGCGGCACTGCTCCGGCCGGTGGCGGTAGAGCAGCGAGAGGATCATGGTGTTGATCGCCACCGACTTGCCCGAGCCGGTGGTGCCGGCGACCAGCAGATGCGGCATGCGCGCGAGGTCGACGATCACCGGCTCGCCGCCGATGGTCTTGCCCAGCGCGATGGCGAGCTTGTGCGCGGCCTCGCCGAAATCCTTGGCGACGAGGATCTCGCGCAGCAGCACCTTGTCGCGCTTCGGATTGGGCAATTCGATGCCGATGGCGTTCTTGCCGGGGATCACCGCGACGCGGGCGGAGATGGCACTCATCGAGCGGGCGATGTCGTCGGCGAGGCCGATGACGCGGCTCGACTTGATGCCCGGCGCCGGCTCCAGCTCGTAGAGCGTCACCACCGGGCCGGGGCGGGCATTGACGATGGCGCCGCGCACGCCGAAATCGTCCAGCACGCCTTCGAGGTCGCGGGCGTTCTCGTCCAGCTGGTCGCGCGGCAGCGCCGGCCCGCCGCGCGGCGGCGGCGGGGTGAGCAAATCGAGGCCCGGCGGCGTGTAGCGGCGGCGCTGCTCCTCCGCCGCACTACGCCCGCCCTTGATCGAGCGCAGCGGCGGGCGCTTGCCCGGCCGCGCGGGCGGCGGGGCGGGCTCGTCCTCCTCCACGTCGAAGGGCAGGTCGTCGTCGACGCTGGCGAAGCCGGCCTCGGCGTCCTCGTCGTCCATCACCTCGCGGCCGCCGAAATTCGGCTCGTGCCGGCCGCGTCGCAGCGCCGGCAGGTCGTCTTCTTCCTCATCGAGGCCGAGGGCGGCGCGCAGCCGCGCCACCAGCCCGCGCGGGCGCTCGCGATAGGCGCGGCGCGGCGCATCGCTGGTCAGCCGCGCCTTCAGCGACAGCGCCGCATGCGCCAGCATGCCGATGACGAAGGCGAAGCGGCTGGATTCCTCGTCGTCCTCATAGGTCGGATCGGAGGCCGCCTCGTCGTCCTCGTCGTCGGCCGGGTTCTTAAGCCCGGCGCCGACGGCGATCGGCAGGGAGACGACGGCGCCGAACAGGCAGATGGCGCCGACGATGGCGTAGTCGATGGCGGCGAGCCAGGTCGAGCGGAAGGTGCCGGGCACCGCCAGCACGCCCTCGCCGAGCACGCCGCCGAGCCCGCTCGGCAGCGGCCAGCCGCCGAAGCGCGGCAGGCAGGCGGCGAAGCCCGCGGCGAAGACGACGCCGGCGACCAGCGCGAACAGGCGCGCACGCACCCGCTTCGGCCGGCGATGGGTGAGCATCAGCCAGCCCCAGACGCCGACCGGGAGCACCAGCGCCAGGGCGGCGATGCCGGCGAGCTGCATCAGCAGGTCGGCGAAGACGGCGCCGGGCAGGCCGAGCCAGTTGGACGGCGCCGCCGCGCTGGAGCGCGACAGGCTGGGGTCGTCCGCCGACCAGCTCACCAGCGCCACCAGCATGAACGCGCACAGGGCGAGCAGAGCGAAGCCGATCAGTTCCTGTGCGCGGCGGCTGAGCGCGCCCTTCACCTCTTCCGGCAGGAAGGCGCCGGGGGTGCCGCGCCGCCGGGCGGAGCCGCGGACGCCGGCGGCCGAGCCCTTGGCCCCGGATTTCGCGCCCGACTTGCCGAGCGCGGCGGAGCGGCCGGCACCGGCGCGGGTGGGCGCGGCCTCAAGCCGAGGCGCCCTCATCGTCTGCGTCTGCCGGCCCATCCCGTTTCCCTCGCCCCTCGATCCCCGCTCAGGACAGCCCGGCCAGCAGGCGGGGCAATGCCGCCTGCGTGGTCGCGAGATCCTGCACCAGCGCGATGCGCAGATAGTCGGCGCCCGGATTGCGCCCGTCCGCGCCGCTGCGGCACAGATAGCCGCCGGGCACGGTGCGCAGCCCCTCGCGCTGCCAGAGTTTCTTCGCCGCCTCCTCGCCGCCGCCGACCGAAGCGACATCCAGCCAGAGGAAGAAGCCGCCATCCGGCCGCTCATAGCCGAAGCGGCCGGAGAGCACGGCGTCGGCGACGTCGAACTTCGCCTTGTAGAGGTCGCGGCTGGCGCTCACATGCGCCTCGTCCGCCAGCGCGGCGATGCCGACCCATTGCAGCGGCTCGGGCACCTGCGGCGCGGCGACATTGCGGAACTCGCCGAAGGCCTCGATGAAGCGCGCGTCGCCGGCACAGAAGCCGCAGCGCAGGCCCGGCAGGCTGGAGCGCTTGGACAGCGAGTTGAAGGCGACGACGCCCTCGAAATCGCCGCCCGCCACTTCGAGGACGCCGGTCGGCGGCTCCTCGCCCAGCCAGATCTCCGAATAGCACTCGTCGGCGAACACCATCACCTCATGCGCCCGGCAAAGGGCGACGAGGCGCTCGAGATAGGCGCGCGGGGCGATGGTGCCCTGCGGGTTGGCCGGCGAGGCGAAATAGATCGCGATGGCGCGGTCGAGCAGGTCCGGCGTCAGCGCGTCGAGATCGGGCAGCCAGCCGCCGCCGGGCGGCAGCGGCAGGTCGACGCTCTCGCAGCCGGCCGCCTCGGCGCCGGCGCCATAGGCGGCGTAGAACGGATTGGGCAGCAGCACCGCCGGCTCGCTCTTGCCCATCAGCGCCCGCTTCTTCGGCGAGATCAGCCGGCGCGCCATCAGCGCGGCGAAGAACAGGCCCTCACGCGAGCCGTTGAGCACCAGCACCTCGCGCTCCGGATCGAGCGCGCGCGGCAGCGTGTAGCGGCGGGAGAACCACTCCCCGGCGGCGCGGCGGAACTCGGGCAGGCCCTTGCCGGCCGGGTAGCGGCCGAAACCGTCGAGATGGGCGGCCAGCACCCCGCCGACGAAATCCGGCATGGCATGGCGCGGCTCGCCGACGGCGAGGCTCAGCGCCGGCTTGCCCGGCGTGATGCCGGCGAGCAGCTCGGTCAGGCGCACGAAGGGCGAGCGCGCCGCAGGCCCGGGATCGGGCACCGCGGCGGGGATCGTCTCGTCTGCGCCTTTGAGGCGGGGTTCGGGCACGTAAAGGGTCTCGCCATGCCGCGGGAATGCGGCGTCTCGGCCCAGGATAGGACCGCCGCGGTAAAGGCGTCCTTAACCATGGAAAGAGAATGGCGGCGGGCGGGAAACCCGCGCGGCGGCGGCGCGGCCTGCCGCCGGAATGAAAAGGACCCCGGCCAGGGCCCCGACCACTCAATGAAAAGACCCCGACCGAAGCCCGCCCCGCCCAACGAAAAGGACTCCGGCCGAGGCCCGGCTCGTTCAACGAAAAAGACCCCAGCCGAAGCCGGGGTCTCAAGGCAGCGGGAGGCTGCGGGAGTAGAGGCGGCGCGCGCGAGGCGCGCCGTCGGATCAGCTGTGGTAGGCGCGCTCGCCGTGGTCGGTGATGTCGAGGCCTTCGCGCTCGCGCTCCACCGACGGACGCAGGCCGACGATGATGTTGACGATCCAGAACAGGATCGCGGAGCCGACGCCCGACCACACCAGGGTGATGAGCACGGCCTTGACCTGCGCGGTGACCTGCGTGGCCATGTCGTAGGACGCGACCGCGCCGGCGACGTAGTCGTAGACGCCGGTGCCGCCGAGGGCCGGGCTGACGAGGATGCCGGTGCCGATGGCGCCGACGATGCCGCCCACGCAGTGCACGCCGAACACGTCGAGCGCGTCGTCATAGCCCAGCGCGTTCTTGATGCTGGTGCAGAAGACGAAGCAGACGATGCCGGCGATCAGGCCGAGGACCAGCGAGCCCATGATGCCCGAGAAGCCGGCCGCCGGGGTGACGGCGACGAGGCCCGCGACCGCGCCGGAGACGACGCCGAGCATGCTCGGCTTGCCCTTGGCCAGCCACTCGATGAACATCCAGGACAGCGCCGCGCCGCAGGTCGCGATGAAGGTGTTCATCATGGCGAGCACGGTGAGCGGGGCGGCCTCGAGGTTCGAGCCGGCGTTGAAGCCGAACCAGCCGACCCACAGGAGCGAGGCGCCGATCATGGTCATGGTCAGCGAGTGGGGCGGCATCAGCTCCTTGCCGTAGCCGGTGCGCTTGCCGACGATGAGGGCGCCCACCAGGCCGGCGATGCCGGCGTTGATGTGCACCACGGTGCCACCGGCGAAGTCGATCGCGCCGAGCGAGAAGATGTAGCCGGTGTCGGCCAGCACGGCGTCGAGGGCGGCCTGGGCGGCCTCCTTGGCGGCCGGATCGGTGGCGGCGGCGAGGGCCTTGGCAGCGGCGTCAACCGCGTCCGGGCCGGCCCAGTACCACACCATGTGGGCCATCGGGAAATAGATGAAGGTGACCCAGAGCGGGATGAACAGCACCACCGCCGAGAACTTCACGCGCTCGGCGAAGGCGCCCATGATCAGCGCCGGGGTGATCATGGCGAAGGTCATCTGGAAGGCGACGAAGACGAGCTCGGGAATGGCCACGCCGACCGAGAAGGTGCCGCCCATCGATTCCAGGCCGACGCCGCCCAGCAGCGCCTTGCTGAAGCCGCCGATGAAGGCGGAGCCGCCGGTGAAGGCGAGCGAATAGCCGTAGAGCACCCAGATGATGCCGACGATGCAGACGCTGTAGAACACCTGCATCAGCACCGAGAGCATGTTCTTGCCGCGCACCAGGCCGCCGTAGAACAGCGCCAGGCCGGGCACCGACATCATCAGCACCAGGATGGTGGAGACCATCATCCAGGTGGTGTCGCCCTTGTTGATGGAGGGGCCGGCGGGAGCGGCCGCCACCGCGGCGTCCTGGGCGAGAGCGGCCGCCGAGAACAGCGCCGTCGCCGCCAGCGCGGGAAGGCCCGCGCGTATCCAACTCTTCGTCGTCATGGTTTCAATGCTCCGTCGCAATCGGAAAATGTCGGGATCAATGACGCGGGCTCACAGCGCGTCGGCGTCGGTTTCGCCGGTGCGGATGCGCACGGCCTGGTCGATCGCATAGACGAAGATCTTGCCGTCGCCGATCTGGCCGGTCTTGGCCGAGGTGGTGATGGCGTCGATGACCTTGGAAACCTGATCGGAAGGCACGGCGACCTCGATCTTGAGCTTCGGCAGGAAGCTCACCGCGTATTCCGCGCCGCGGTAGATCTCGGTATGGCCCTTCTGGCGGCCGTATCCCTTGACCTCCGTGACGGTCAGTCCATGCACACCTATTCCGGTGAGCGCATCCCGGACTTCCTCAAGCTTGAAAGGCTTGATGATAGCCATGACGATCTTCATGGTTCCTGTCCCCGCTTGGCCCCTAACCCGTGGCACATTGGGTTCTGGGCGTTTCATGTCGGACTCGGCCAGGCGGATTAGTTCCGACCCTTCGGTCAAGCCGGGCACAGGGAATCAATTCGCGTGCCAACCGTGCGCGGCCAATGGTTTTTCATCGCAAACGCGCAAACAGCCCCTGCTCGCGATGCCGTGAGCCGGCTCAAATCGAGCCTAGGCGGTCCAGTTGACGCTGCCCAAATCTTCATCGGCAGCGGCGCGCGGGATCATACGCCGCCCAACAATTGACACAAGCTGACTAATTTTCAGGCAGATGCCGAAGCCGAAGGCACGATAGGGCGGATCAGCCCCTCCTGCGCTACCGAAGCGACGAGCCGGCCGGCGCGGTCATAGATCAATCCGCGGGCAAAACCGCGCGCGCCGGAGGCGCTCGGGCTGTCCTGCGCATAGAGCAGCCAGTCGTCGGCGCGGAACGGCCGGTGCAGCCATAGCGCATGGTCGAGGCTGGCCGATTGCAGCGTCTGGCCGAGCACGCTCTGGCCATGCACCGCCGTCGCGGTCTCCAGCAGCGTCATGTCGGTGGCGTAGGCCAGCACCGCCTGGTGCAGGCCGGGATCGTCCGGCATCGCGTCCACCGCGCGGAACCAGACCGCCCGCCGCGCGACGACACCGCGCTCGCCGAGGCCGACCGGGCGCAGTTCGATCGGACGCGGCCGGCGCCAATACTCGATCACGCCCGCCGGCAGCGTCGCGACGATGTCCTCCGGCAGGTTGGAGAGGCTCGGCACCTGCTCGGGCGGCGGCACCGGCGCGTCGAGGTCGAGCTGGTGCTCCAGCCCCTGCTCCTCGCGGTGGAACGACACCGACATGATGAAGATCGGCCGCCCGTGCTGGATGGCGACGGCGCGCCTTGTGGCGAAGCTGCGCCCGTCGCGCACGCGCTCCACCTCGTAGATGATCGGGATGTTGGGGTCGCCGCCGAGCAGGAAATAGGCGTGCATGGAATGGGCGGCCATGGCGGGCGCCGTGCCCTCCACGGTGCGCTGCGTCGCCACCAGCGCCTGCGCCAGCACCTGCCCGCCGAAGACGCGGGTGCGGAAGGGCCAGGACATTGGCGGGTTGTTGCCGCGGAACAGGTTGACCTCCAGCGTCTCGAGATCGAGCAGGTCGATGAGTTCGGCGGTGGTCGACATGCGGTTCCGGCTCCCCTGCGCTGCGGCGGACGCGCCCCCGCGCTCATTGTCCCCCGAGCCTAGCTAAGGCATATGATGCCGCCCGCACAATGCCGCTTTGGATGGCGTACGGGGGCAGGAACCATGGATCGGACAAGGCGCTACGACGCGGTGATGGCCGGCGGCGGCCTCGCCGGGCTCTCCCTCGCCCTCGCCTTGCGCCAGGGCCTCGGGGATGGCGCGCGCCTCGCGGTCGCAGACCCCGCCTTCGTCGCCGAGAAACCCCACAGCACCGACATGCGCGCCTCCGCCATCGCCGCCGGCGCGCGGCGCCTGTTCGAAGCGCTCGGCGTGTGGGACCGCATCGCCGGCGAGGCCGAGCCGATCCTGGCGATGGAGATCACCGATTCGAAGCTCGGCGACGCCGCGCGACCGGTGTTCCTTTCCTTCGAGGGCGACGTCGAGCCGGGCGAGCCCTTCGCCCACATGGTGCCGAACGCGCTTCTGCAGGACGCCATGACCGAGCTCGCCCGCGAACGCGGCATCGAGCTGCTGGCATCCCCTGTCGCGCGCTTCACCGCGAAGCCGGGCAGCGTCGCGCTCGCCTTCTCGGACGGAAGCGAGGCCTCCGCCGCGCTGCTCGCCGCCTGCGACGGCGCGCGCTCCAAGCTGCGCGCCCTCGCCGGCATCGGCGTGACCGGCTGGCCCTATGGCCAGTCCGCCATCGTGATGACGGTCGGCCATGAGCGCCCGCATGGCGGCAAGGCGGTCGAGCATTTCCTGCCCGCCGGCCCCTTCGCCCTGCTGCCGCTCACCGGCAATCGCTGCTCCATCGTCTGGACCGAGAGCACCGCGACGGCGAAGAGCCTGCTCGCTTTGCCGCGCGTGCTGCTCAAGGACGAGCTGGAGCGTCGCTTCGGGCTGGAGCTCGGCGAGATCGAGATCCTCGACGATCCCAAGGCCTTCCCGCTCGGCTTCCAGATGGCGCGCGCCTTCGTCGCCGAACGCCTCGCTCTGGTCGGCGATGCCGCCCACACCATCCACCCCATCGCCGGGCAGGGCATCAATATGGGCCTGCGCGATGTCGCGGCGCTGGCGGAAGCCGTCACCGACGCCGCCCGGCTCGGGCTCGACATCGGCTCGCCGGACGTGCTGGCGCGCTACCAGCGCTGGCGCCGCTTCGACACGCTGGCCATGGGCATGGCGACGGACGGGCTGAACCGGCTATTCGGCATCCGCTCGGACGCGGTGCGCCTCGTGCGCGACGTCGGCCTCGGCCTGGTCGAGCGCATGCCGGCGATGAAGTCCTTCTTCATCCGCGACGCCGCCGGCATCGGCGGCCAGGCGCCGAAGCTGCTGCGCGGCGAGACGCTCTAAAGCAATAATCGTCATCCCGGCCGAAGCGCAGCGGAGAGCCGGGATCGCTCTCCGATGTTCGCGCGATCCCGGATCGGCCTTCGGCCGTCCGGGATGACAGCGCGATGGATAGACGGGACTACCGCCCCGCCATCTCCGCGTCGGTCAGCGGGCGCGCCTCGTCGGCGAGCATGATCGGGATGCCGTCGCGGATCGGATAGGCGATGCGCGCCTGGCGCGAGATCAGCTCATGCGCGGCGCGGTCATAGTCGAGCGGCCCCTTGGTCACCGGGCAGACCAGCAGCTCCAGGAGCTTCGGGTCGATCTCGTGGCCGGAGCGGACGGCGGGCGTGTCGGGCTTCTCGGCCATATTCCCTCTCAAGCTGTCTCAATCTTGGCGACCGGATTCGCCTGATTCCGGCTATATAGCGCAGCAAGCTGACATTCTCACGTCGCCGTTCCGACACGCGCGCCTGCGGAAAGACATGGACCAACCCGCCCTCGACCTCGCCCCGGCCCTCGCGCCCGAACCGCGCCTCGACGGCGAGACGCTGCAGCAATGGGTGTTCCGCCAATTACGCCGCGCGGTGATGACGGGGCGCTTCCCGCCCGGCAAGGCGGTGACCATACGCGGGCTCGCCGACGCGCTCGGCGTCTCCTCCATGCCGGTGCGCGAGGCGCTGCGCCGCTTAGTGGCCGAGCGCGCGCTGGTGCTGCTCGACAATCGGCGGGTGCGCGTGCCGGAGATGACGGCGCGCCGCTTCGAGGAATTGGTCGCCGCCCGCACGCTGCTGGAGAGCGAGGCCGCCGCGCGCGCCTTGCCGCGCGCCGACCGCGACTTCCTGCGCCGGCTCGACGCGCTCAACCGCGCTTCGGACGCGGCGGTGGAGGCCGACGACACCGAGGCGATGATCGAGACCAACCTCGCCTTCCACGCCGCGCTCTATGGCGACCGGCCGGACAATGTGCTCCTCCCGCTGATCGAATCGGTGTGGCTGCAGATCGGCCCGTTCATGCGCATGGCGCTGGCCGACCTGCACCGCCATTACCCCGTCGACCGCCATGCGGAGGCCCTGATGGCGCTGGAGGCGAAGGACGAGGCGGCCCTGCGCCGCGCCATCGAGGCCGACATACGCGACGGCATCGGGCATCTGATGGAGAAGCTGGGGTAGCCAGCCGGACTAATCGCGCGGTCCACGCAGAACACCGTCATGCCCGGACTTGACCCGGGCATCCACGACTTGGACCGGGTGCATGCGGGAAGACGTGGATCCCCGGGTCAAGCCCGGGGATGACGTGGTGCAGGCTGGGCCGTCCGGGATGACGGCTTTTCGCAAGAACACCGTCATGCCCGGGCTTGGCCCGGGCATCCACGACTTCATGCCGCGTGGAACCCAAAGACGTGGATGGCCGGGACAAGGCCGGCCATGACGTGGCTCACGAAGGATGGCGGCCTTCGAAGGGGCGCCTCACCCCACCGCCTTGAGCTTCGGCTTGCCCGAGCGGCTTTCGCCATAAAGCCGCGCGGCGGCGCCGAAGGCGGTGAAGATGCCGGTCGACAGCTTGTCCTGCCAGAAGCGCCATTCCGGGTGCCACTGGATCGCCATGTTGAAGCCCGGCGCGTCCGGCACGCGGAAGGCCTCGATGGTGCCGTCCTCGGCGCGCGCCTCGATGGCGACGCCCGGCGCCAGCTTCGCCACGCCCTGGCCGTGCAACGAGTTCACCCGCCAGGTCGAGGCGCCGGCGATGCCGGCGAGCAGCCCGCCCGGCTCCAGCGCGACGTCATGCGCCGGCCCGTACTGGCCTTCGATATCGAGGCTCGAATCCTCGCGGTGGTCGAAGCGGCCCGCCTGCTCGTAGAGCTTCTGGTAGAGCGTGCCGCCGAGCGCCACGTTCATCTCCTGGAAGCCGCGGCACACGCCGAACAGCGGCACGCCCCGCTCCAGCGCGGCGCGGATCAGCGGCAGCGAGATGTCGTCGCGGTGCGGGTCGGCCGGCAGCGGCGGGTCATAGGCCGCATCGCCATAATGCTGCGGGCCGACATTGGACGGGCTGCCCGGCAGGAAGATGCCGTCGACGAGGTCGAAGATCTCGTCGATCACCACCCGCTCCGGCGCCATGTCGGCATCGACCGCCGAGACGGTGCCGGGGATGAGCACCGGCATGGCCTGCGCGCCGCGCGCCACTGCATAGATGTACTTCTCGGTCACGCCATGGACGACATGGCCGCCGCTCGCCTTCACGTCACTGATCACGCCGATGACTGGACGCATGATGCCTTTCCTGACTGTTCGGCCTGATGTGGGACCGGCCCCCCTTTCCTGTCAACGGCGCCGCGGGCGCGGCGGCCATGCGACGGCCGAAGGGCGTCCTTTGGACACGGGCTTTTGCCGGCACGGCCCGTTGCCGAAGGTTTCCCGATGAGGCGCTTCGTGTATGAAGGAGGCCGCACATCACCGATCGCGGGCAGGCGCACCAAGGCCTCATGGTTTTCTCCTCCGTCTCCTTCCTGTTCTATTTCCTGCCGGCGTTCCTGATCTGCTACTTCGCCATGCCGGGCGTGCGGGCGAAGAACCTCGTCCTGCTCGCCTTCTCGCTGGTGTTCTACGCCTGGGGCGGCCTCGCCAATGTCGCCGTACTCGCCGTCTCCATGGTGGCGAACTATTTCTTCGCGCTGCTGATCGATCCGCGTTCCGAGCCCTGGCGGCTGCGCGTGCTGGCGCTCGCCGTGGCGGTGAACCTCGCCGGGCTGATCGCCTTCAAATATTCGGGCTTCCTGGCGGAGAACCTCAACCTGCTGCTGCCGGCGGGCCTGCAATTGCCGGTGGTGCATCCGGCGCTGCCGCTCGGCATCTCCTTCTTCACCTTCCACGCCATCTCCTACCTGGTCGACGTCTACCGGCGAAAGGCGCGCGCCAGCCGGCGCTTCGAGGAGATCGCGGTCTACATCACCATGTTCCCGCAGCTCGTGGCGGGTCCGATCGTGCGCTACTCGACCATCGCGCACCGCATCCATACGCGGCGCACCACGCTGGGGCGGGTGTCGGCGGGGCTGCGCATCTTCGTCATCGGCCTTTCCTGGAAGGTGCTGATCGCCGACGAGGTGGCGCCCGTGGTCGCCGTCATCTTCGACCGCACCACGACGCCCAATCTCGCCGAGGCGTGGGTCGGCGTCACCGCCTATGCGCTGCAGATCTATTTCGACTTCGGCGGCTACTCGAACATGGCGATCGGCCTCGCCGTCGCCATGGGGCTGAAGTTCCCGCGCAACTTCAACCTGCCCTATGGCGCGCTGTCGATTACCGATTTCTGGCGCCGCTGGCACATGAGCCTGTCGAGCTGGTTCCGCGACTATCTCTACATCCCGCTCGGCGGCAACCGGCACGGCCATCTGCGCACCGCGGTCAATCTCTGGGCGGTGTTCCTGCTCTGCGGCCTCTGGCACGGGGCGAGCTGGACCTTCGTCATCTGGGGCATCCATCACGGCACCTTCCTGGTGCTGGAGCGCACCCGCCTCGGCGCGGCGCTGAAGGCCGGCCCGCGCATCCTCGGCCACGCCTATGTGCTGCTGGTGGTGCTCACCTCATGGGTGTGGTTCCGCGCCAATTCGCTGCCCGAGGCGCTCGACCTGTTCGCCGGCCTCGCCGGGCTGAACGGCGTGGAACCGCTCTCGGTCACGCTGATGGCCGAGCTCAAGCCGATGACCATCGTCGTGCTGATCCTCGCCTGGCCGCTCGCCATGTTCGGCCTGCCGAAGCCCGGCGCGCGCAAGCTGCCGCAGAAGCTGCGCCTCGCGCTCTACGGCTTCACCGACACGGCAGCGGTGGCGGTGCTGCTGGCGCTGTGCATCCTCTCCGTCGGCGCGGCGACCTATTCGCCGTTCCTGTATTTCCGGTTCTGAGGGAGGCGCGCCGATGCCCTTGCTGATGGCCTTCCGCCGCTGGTGGGCGATCCTCTTCGTCGCCATCCTCGCCCTGCCGACCGTCGGGCTGGTGGCGCCCGACCTGCCGGCGCCGATGCGCACCGTGCTGGCGCCGGAGCAGCACTGGTGGCAGGACGCCGCCAAGCGCCTCGACCCCTACATCAACAACGTCTTCGGCTTCCGCGGCGCCGTGCTCGCCGCCCATCGCTCCTATCTGCGCTTCATCGACGAGACGCAGGGCGAGCGGGTGCTGCAGGGCACGCACGGCGTATTGTTCATCCGTGACAACGACGCGCTCGAGCAGTCGCTCGGCCAGGTCGTTCGGCCCCATCGTGTCGCCGGCTTCGTCGGCCTCGCCAAGGAGCTCGACGCCGACATGAAGGCGCACGGCGGGCGCTTCGTGGCGCTGATCCCGCCCAACGCCCACACGGCCGATTTCGAGGAGCTGCCGGCCTATGCGCGCGGGCAGAAAAAGACGCCGACCGAGTACGACCTCGTCGCCGCGCGGATGAAGGCGGACAATATCCCCTTCGTCGACCTGCGGCCGCTGATCGCGGAGGCGAAGAAGGACGGCCGGGTCTATTTCCGCTACGACACGCACTGGAACGAGCGCGGCGCGCTCCTCGCCTTCAACGCCGCCATGGAAGCCGTCGGCCGGCCGGACCTCGCCGTCAGCCCGCAGGAGGCGCTCGGCACTGCGGAGGTCAAGCCCGGCGGCGACCTTCTGCGCCTCGGCGGGCTCGACCAGCGCGAGCCGCCGGATATCCGCTATCCGTGGAAGCCGGCATTCGCGCCGCGCGACGATCTCGCGCCGCTGCCCGGCATCATCGTCGGCAAGGAGAACCCGCTCTTCGTCTCGCGGGCCGTCACCACCGGGCATGACGGGCCGCGCATCATGGTGATCGGCGATTCCTTCACCAACGGCTTCTGGCACGGCCTGCTCGCGGCGCGCAGCTCGGCCTATGTCTGGACGCACCACCAGCTCTGCAACTTCGATCAGGGCATGATCGACCGCTTCAAGCCGGACATACTGATCTACGCCCCGACCGAGCGCTTCTTCCCCTGCGCCGGCAAGCGCGGCGTTGCGGCGACGGTGAGCGGCGCACCGCCCAAGACTCCCGCGCCGGGCGGCCCCTTGCCGGACGCCACCGCCCCGCACTAGAAAGCGGCGCCTCCCTTCATTTCCCCGAGCCCGCCATGCCGCTGACCACCCAGGACCTGCTCGCCCGGCTCGCCGAGCTCGGTATCGAGACGACCACCGTCGAGCACCCGCCGCTGTTCACGGTGGAGGATTCGCAGGCGCTGCGCGGCGACATCCCCGGCGGGCACACCAAGAACCTGTTCCTCAAGGACAAGAAGGGGAACATCTTCCTCGTCGTCGTCGAGGAGGAAACGCGCGTCGACCTGAAGAGCCTGCACCAGCCTCTGGGCGCGGCGAGCCGGCTCTCCTTCGGCAGCGCCGAGCTGCTGGAAGAGGTGCTCGGCGTGAAGCCGGGTGCAGTCACCGCCTTCGGGCCGGTGAACGACACGGAAGGGCGCGTCACCGTGGTGCTCGACGCCGAATTGATGACGCATGAGACCGTCAACTGCCACCCGCTGGTGAACACCGCCACCACCGCCATCCGCAGCGCCGACCTGATCCGCTTCCTGCGCACCACCGGCCACGAGCCGCTGGTCATGGCGGTGCCACGCCGCACCGATGCCGCCGAGGAGGGCTGAGCCCGAGACTGAGCCGCGGCCGCATCCGCCGTTGCATTCGCGGCGCAGCGGACCATCTTATGCGGCGAATAGCTTCGCTCCGCAGACCGAGTATCGCGAGGACGACCCATGCTGCTGAACCAGCCCGCCAACCCGGCCCAGAACGGCGCCGACGCCCCGGCCGGCGACGATGTCGTGATCGACGTCACGACCCGTAGCTTCATGCAGGACGTGGTGGAGGAATCCCGCCGCCGCCCGGTGCTGGTCGACTTCTGGGCGCCCTGGTGCGGCCCCTGCAAGCAGCTCACCCCGATCATCGAGAAGGTGGTGCGCGGCGCCAAGGGCAAGGTGCGCCTCGCCAAGATGAACACCGACGAGCACCCCGCCGTCGCCCAGCAGCTCGGCATCCAGTCGCTGCCTACCGTCTACGCCTTCGTCAACGGCCAGCCGGTCGACGGCTTCATGGGCGCCCAGCCGGAGACGCAGGTGCAGGCTCTGGTGGACCGGCTCGTCGCCGGCGCCGGCGGGGCCGACGACATGGCCGAGGTGGTCGCCTCCGGCGAGGCGGCGCTGGCCGAGGGCGACCTCGTCGGCGCGGCGGAGATCTTCGCCGCCGTGCTCGCCGAGGAGCCGGCCAACCTCAAGGCCATCGCCGGCCTCGCCCGCACCCAGCTCTCCGCCGGCAATGCCGAGCAGGCCCAGGCCACCCTCGCCCTCGCCCCGGAAAGCGCGGCGAACGATGCCGGCCTTGCCGCCGTGCGCGCCGCCATCGAGCTGGAGGAAGCCGCCGCGGCGCTGGGCGACGTGAAGGAGCTGGAGGCGAAGGTCGCCGCCAATCCGCTCGACCATCAGGCCCGCTTCGACCTCGCCGTGGCGCTCGCCGCGCACGACAAGCGTGAGGAGGCGGTCGACGAGCTCCTCACCATCGTGCGCAAGGACCGCAACTGGAACGACGACGGCGCCCGCAAGCAGCTGGTGCAGTTCTTCGAGGCCTGGGGCCCGACCGACGAGCACACGGTCGCCGGCCGCCGGCGCCTGTCCTCCATCCTGTTCGCCTGACGCTGCTTAACGGCCAAGGAGCGCCGATGGCGATCAACCGTCCCTATACCGGGCCGTCGGAACTGGCGCCGATCATCCCGCTCTTCCCGCTGGAAGGCGCGCTGCTGCTGCCGCGCTGCCAGCTTCCGCTCAACATCTTCGAGCCGCGCTATCTGGCGATGATCGATGCGGCGCTGGCCGGCAGCCGGCTGATCGGCATGGTGCAGCCGGCGCTCGATGCCACCGGCCACGCCATGGCCGGCGGCGCGGCGCTGCTGGCGGTGGGCTGCGTCGGCCGCATCACCGAGATCGCCGAGAGTGGCGACGGGCGCTATCTGCTCAACCTGAGCGGCGTCTGCCGCTTCCGCATCGTCTCCGAGGTCGATGCGGGCACGCCCTATCGCCAGGCCAAGGTCGATTACGAGCCCTTCGCCGACGACTTCAAGCCCAATCTCGGCGCCGACGCGGTGGACCGCGGTGCGCTCCTGCGCACGCTGGCGGAATATCTCGACGCCAACCGGCTGGAAGCGGACTGGGAGAGCATCAAGGACGCGCCCAACGAGGCGCTGGTCAATGCGCTCGCCATGATGTCGCCCTTCGGCCCGCGCGAGAAGCAGGCTCTCTTAGAGGCGCCGAGCCTAGCGGCACGGGCGGAGATGCTGATCGCGGTGACGCAGATGGCGATGGCCCGCACCGGCGGCGAAGGCGACGGCTCGCTGCAGTAGCCGAAGACCCCACCACAAACCGCCCTCATGGCCGGGCTTGACCCGAAGTCGGCATGTGCCGACTTCGGTCTCCTCAATGAGGAACTCGGGCAAGCCCGAGTTCCTGCCACCCAGACTTTCGACCGGGCTAACACGGAAAGTCTGGGTCCCCGGGTCAAGCCCGGGGATGAGGGAAAGATTTGCGGAAGAGACCGTAGAACGATCCCGGATCGCCGCTGAGCGGCGTCCGGGATGACGCTGCGTGTTTGACCGCCCTCACTCCGCCGCCAGCGGCGGGCGCGGGGTGGAATGCGGGTCCGGCCGCGCGGCGTGGACCGTGGCCAGCACCGCCGCCGGCACCTCGTGCTCGTCCGGCTCGTCCCGCTCGCCGATGAAGCGGCCGAAGGTGCGGGAGAGGAAGTGGCCGAAATCGTCCATCAGCGTGAACACCGCCGGCACGAACACCAGCGACAGCACGGTCGAGGCGATCAGGCCGCCGATCACCGCGATCGCCATGGGCGAGCGGAAGTCGCCGCCCTCGCCCAGCCCCATGGCCGAGGGCACCATGCCCGCCGTCATGGCGATGGTGGTCATCACGATCGGCTGGGCGCGCTTGCGCCCGGCCTCGATCAGCGCCGTGGTGCGCGCGACGCCGCCATGCACCGCCTCGATGGCGAAATCGACCAGCAGGATGGCGTTCTTCGTCACGATGCCCATCAGCATCAGGAAGCCGATCACCACCGGCAGCGTCATGGCGTTGTTGGTGATCAAGAGCGCGATGAAGGCGCCGCCCACCGACAGCGGCAGCGCGATCAGGATGGTGATCGGCTGCAGCACATTGGCGAACAGCAGCACCAGCACCGCCAGCACCATCATCACGCCGGCCAGCATGGCGTCGGCGAAGCCGCCGAACACCTCGGACATGATCTCGGCGTCGCCGGTCTCCTTCAGCACCACACCGCGGGGTAGGTTCTTCGCCACCGGCTGGGCATAGACCTCGGCCAGCGC
Organism: Ancylobacter novellus DSM 506; assembly: GCF_000092925.1. Classification (NCBI taxonomy): domain Bacteria; kingdom Pseudomonadati; phylum Pseudomonadota; class Alphaproteobacteria; order Hyphomicrobiales; family Xanthobacteraceae; genus Ancylobacter; species Ancylobacter novellus. Next base: position 3,610,652 of record NC_014217.1, read on the forward strand.
CTCGCCGAGCTGGGTATTGCCGGCGAGATCCGCCTCCAGCGCGATGCGCCGGGCGCGGTCGTAGCGGTCGAGGCTGGAGGGGCCGGTGCCGAAGGAGATGTCGGCCACCGCCGACAGCGGCACCGAAGCGCCCGAGGCGGTGCGAACCTTCAGCGTCTCGAAGGTGGAGAGGTCGGCCCGCGCGCGCTCGTCGAGCTGCACCCGGATCGGCACCTGCCGGTCGCCGGCGGAGAACTTGGCGAGGTTCTGCGACACGTCGCCGATGGTGGCGATGCGCACGGTCTGGGCGATGTCGGCGACGGAGACGCCGAGCTCGGCGGCCTCGCCGAGCTTGGGCACGACGCGCAGCTCCGGCCGGTCGAGCGCGGCGCTGGTCATCACATTGCTCAGGCCCTTCACATTGGCGCGCACCTCGCGTTCCAGCTCCAGCGCCGCCTTCTCCACCTGCTCGCCGTCCGAGCCGGACAGGATGACGGTGAATTCGCGCTGGCCGGGCCCGGCGCCGCCGGAGGCGCCGAAGTTGAAGCGCAGGTCCGGCACGCTGGCGATCTTGTCGCGCATGCGCATCTCGAACTGCTTCTGCGTCGCCTCGCGATCGGCGCGCGGCACGAGGTTGACGATGATCGTCGCCTTGCGCACCTCGCCGGCCGCGCCCGCCGGGCCGTTGGTCGAGCCCGAGCCGGCAGTGGCGAAGACGCTCTCTACCTCGGGCTGCGCCTTCAGCTTGGCAGAGATCTCGTCGACCACGCGCTGCGTCGATTCCAGCGTCGCGCCGGGCGGCAGCTCCAGCGCCAGCACCGAGCGCGAGACGTCGGAATTGGGGATGAAGCCCGACGGCAGCAGCGTGGACAGCCACATCGAGCCGATGAACAGGAGGATGCCCGCCATCACGGTGATGAAGCGATGGCGGATCGAGGCGTGCAGCAGCCGGACATAGAAGCGCATCAGCGCCCCGTCCTTGACCTCGCGATGGCCGTGGTCGCGCAGGAAATAGGCCGACAGCATGGGGGTGAGCAGGCGCGCCACCAGCAGCGAGAACAGCACCGCCACCGCGACGGTGATGCCGAACTGGCGGAAATACTGGCCGGCGATGCCGCCCATGAAGCTCACGGGGAGGAACACCGCGACGATGGTCAGCGTGGTCGCCACCACGGCGAGGCCGATCTCGTCCGCCGCCTCGATGGCCGCGCGATAGGGCGACTTGCCCATGCGCATGTGGCGGACGATGTTCTCGATCTCGACGATGGCGTCGTCCACCAGGATGCCGGTCACCAGCGTGACGGCCAGCAGGCTCACGCCGTTGAGCGAGAAGCCGAGCAGGTCCATGACCCAGAAGGTCGGCAGGATCGACAGCGGGATCGCCAGCGCCGTGACGATGGTGGCGCGCCAGTCGCGCAGGAACAGCATGACCACGATCACCGCCAGCACCGCGCCCTCGATGAGCGTGTGCATGGCGGATTCGTAGTCCGCCTTGGTGTACTTCACGGTCGAATCGATCAGGGTGATCTTCACGTCCGGATGCGCCGCCTCGAGCTTGCGCAGCTCCGCTTCCGCGTTCTCCGCCACCACCACGTCGGAATAGCCCTTGGCGCGATAGACGCCGAAGGCGACCACCGGCTTGCCGTCAAGCCGGGCGAAGATGCGCGGCTCGGCCGCCCCGTCGGTGACGCTGCCGAGATCGGCGAGGCGCACATAGCGCGCGGACCCGTCGCTGCCGGCCGGCAGCGCGATGCGGGTCTCGGCGAGGTCGGCGACGGTGAGCGCGCCGCCCAGCGTGCGCACGGACTGCTCCTGCGTGCCGATCTCGCCGCGCCCGCCGGCGAGGTCGACATTGGTGGCGACGAGCTGGCGGTTGACGTCGGCGGCGGTGACGCCGAGCGCGGCGAGCTTGTCGGGGTCGAGCGAGATGCGGATCTCGCGGTCGACGCCGCCCTCGCGCTTGACCTGCGCCACGCCGCGCACGCCCTGCAGCGAGCGGATCACCGTGTCGTCGACGAACCAGGAGAGCTCCTCCGGCGTCATGCCCGGCGCCGACGCGGCATAGGTGACGATGGCCATGCCCTCGACGTCGACGCGCTGGATCAGCGGCTCCTCGATGTCCTGCGGCAGCTCGGACCTGACCGAGGTCACCGCGTCGCGCACGTCATTGACCGCGCGGTCGACCTGCGTCTCGAGCTGGAACTCGACCACGGTCAGCGAGGTGCCCTCGGTGATGGTCGAGGTTATGTGCTTCACCCCCTGCACGCCGGCGACCGAGGTCTCGACGATCTTGGTCACCTGCGTCTCCAGCTCACTCGGCGCGGCGCCGGGCTGGGTGATAGTGACGGAGACGATGGGCAGGTCGATGTTCGGCATGCGCGTGATCGGCAGCCGGTCGAAGGTGTAGAGGCCGATCGCGGTCAGCACCACGAACAGCACGATGGAGGGGACCGGCTTGCGGATCGCCCAGGCGGATATGTTGAGAGCCATCAGACGCCGCCCTTCTCCTCGGTGAGCGGCACCGGCGTCACCCGGTCGCCGTCGCGCAGGAAGCCGCCGGCGCGGGCCACCACGCTCTCGCCCTGCTTCACGCCTTCGACGATCTCGACATAGCCTTCGCCCTTGAGGCCGGTCTTCACCTCGCGGCGGCGGACGATTTCGCCCTCGACCACCAGCACGATGGCCCCTTCCGGGGTGAACTGCACCGCCGACTGCGGCAGCGCCACGCCCTCATGCCGGGCGATCTCGATGATGCCGCGGCCATAGGCGCCGGGACGCAGCCGCTCGTCGGCGGGCAGCGCCACGGCGACGCGGGCGAGGCGCGTGGCGCGCTCGACATTGGCGCCGACCAGGCGGACCTTCGCCGCCACCGGCTTGTCGAAGCCGGCCGGCGTCACCGCCACCGGCAGGCCGGGCGCGATGCGCGGCAGCGCCGATTCCGGCACCTCGGCGTCGAGGTCGATGGCGCCGTCCTTGACGATGCGGAACAGCGGCTCGGTGTTGGCGGAGAGCACGATAGCTCCCAGGCGCGCCGAGCGCGCCGAGATGATGCCGGCTTCCGGCGCCTTGATGTCGGTGCGGGCGAGCCGGACCTCCAGCTCGTCGCGATTGGCCTTGGTCTGGGCGGCGTCGGCCTCGGCGGCGGCGACCGCCTCCTCGTTCGCCGTCACCTGCGCGGCGGCGACCTTCACGGCGCGCTCGCGCTGGTCGAGCACTTCCTGCGAGGTGGCGCCGGTCTTGATCAGGGTGCGGGCGCGCTCCACCGAGGCCTGCGCCTCGGTGTGCTGGGCCAGCGCCTGCTGGAGCTGCGCCTTCTGCTGCGCGATGGCGGCCTGCGCCCGCGCCGCGTTGGCGGTGTTCTGCGCCAGCAGCGTGTCGATGGTGTCGCGCGACAGGCGGGCGAGCGTCTGGCCCTTCTCCACCCAGTCGCCCTCCTCGACGAGAATGTCGGTGATGCGCAGGCCGTCGAGCTCCGGCCCGACCATGATCTCCTCGCGCGCCACCAGCGTGCCGGTGACGGGCAGGGTCTCGATCACCTCGCGCCGTGCGGCCGGCACCACCGAGATGGTGATGCCGCGCACCTGGTTGGGCTCGGGCGCGGCGACATTGGCCTGCGCCGGCTCGCTAAGGCTCAGCCCCGCGGCGATGCGGTCGCGGAAGGCATAGCCGGCGATGCCCACCACCACGGCGGTCATGGTGAGGGCGAGCGTCACGCGCCCGCGGAAGGAGGAGGACTTGTCGGTCATGGGGCCTTGTCCGGGGAAACGGAACGGTGAGCCGGCGCGAACATGCGGCCGATGAGCTGCCCGAGCGCCGGCATCATCTGCGCCAGCGGCAGCTCGGGTTCGAGGCGGCGGCGCAGCAGCAGGCCGTCGCCGATGGCATTGATCATGACGAGCGCCGCATCGGCGTCGAGCGCGGGGTCGATCTCGCCGCGCGCCTGCGCCGCGACGAAGGCGCGCTGGATCGCCTCGGTCATCTCGGCCTCGACCTCGTCGAACTTCGCCTTCAGCACCGGGTTGCGCGAGGCCTCGGCGGAAATCTCCGGGCCGAGCTCGACGCAGACCATCGGCATCTCGCCGGAGAACAGCGCATGGCCCATGGCGGCGAGCCCCTCGACGAAACTCGGCGCGGCGTCGAGACGCTCCAGCAGGCTCGCGCGCGCCGCCCGCTCCTCCTCGACGATGGCGATGATGATCGCCTCCTTCGAGGGGAAGTAGCGGTAGAGCGCGCCGGGGCTCATGCCGGCTTCGGCGCAGACCTCGTGCATCGAGGTGCCGTGGAAGCCCGAGCGGGTGAAGCAGGCGATGGCCGCGTCCAGCACGCGCCGGCGCGGGTCGCGGCGCACGCTCTCCGGCGCGCCGGCGACGGGCGCGGACGTGCCGGCGGTCTTGGTACCGGCGGCCTTGGCACCAGCGGCCTTGGCCGCACGGGAGCCGCCGGCGGTCTTGGGAAGGGCGGCACGGGTGCGAGGCGCAAGAGCGGTCATGGACATCCGGAATTGGAGCGAACGTTCGTTCGCATGTAGATTGACCCAAGGTTGCATGTCAAGAACGAACGTTCGTTCGCATCGCAGAGTCGATCTCCCGCAGCGGTGGCGCCGACACTCGCGCGCAAATGTTTCCCGCCTTTTTCAGGTCGGCGTCATTGTGTGTCGGAGCATTGCCGAACGCGTCGCAAGCCGAACGACCGCTGCGCCATCCTAGCGCGGCGCGGTTCCCGCCGGCGGAAATGCCGCCGTCAACCTTAATGCCCGCGCCCTATTCGGCGGGCGTCGCCACCGGCTCGAACTCGCGCACGACGTGCTCATAGACCGCGCGCTTGAACGGGATGATGAGCGAGGGCGTGCGCTCCAGCCGCTCCCAGCGCCAGTTGATGAATTCGGGCTTGTGCTGGCCGCCGCCCGGCTGGTGGATGTCGATCTCGCCGTCCTCGCCGAGGAAGCGCAGCGCGATCCATTTCTGCTTCTGGCCGCGATAGCGTCCCTTCCACGCCTCGCGGGCGATCGGCTCGGGAAGGTCGTAGGCGAACCATTCCGCGGCGGTCTTCAGCGGCTCGACGGAGGAGACGTTGGTCTCCTCGTAGAGCTCGCGCAGGGCCGCTTCCTCCGGGCTCTCGCCGTCGTCGATGCCACCCTGCGGCATCTGCCACGAATGATGCGCGTCGACATGCTCCGGCCCGCCGACGCGCTGGCCGAGGAACACCAGCCCGTCGCGATTGACGAGCACGACACCGACGCAGGGGCGGTAGGGCAGTTGGTCGAAGGGGATCATGGCGGCAACCGGAATCGGGAAGGAACGGGCATCATGATAGGCCATCACGACAGCCCGATATAAGCCGCCCGCCGTCAGCGGAACATGTTCTAGCGCAGCAGCGACCCGTGCTCGCCGGCGAGGAGCGCCGTGTCGGCGGCGTCGAGCGCGGGAGGCGCGCTCATCACCTCCCTCTCGCCGGTGGCGCCGTCGAACAGGATGATGCTGCCGGCGCCGGCCGAGTCGAAGCCCGGACGCAGCACCGGGGCGTCGACGGCGACGCCGGTGGAGAAGCCCGGATCGAAGGAGAACAGCGCGTCGTCGGGCTCGGGCCCGGCACCGCGCGAGAGCCACACGCCGGCGGCGAGGCCGAGCACGGCCACGCCGGCAAGGGCGAAGATGCCCACCGCCGCATAATGGTGCGCGCTGTCGCGCCCGGCGTCGCTGCCCGGCAAGGTCCCGGCAGGCGGCGGCGCGGCGATCGGCGTGCGAAGCGAGGGCGAACGTTCCATGAGCGGCGTTGTCGGCGCCGACCAAGGCGGGATCGCGGCGAAATCGGGCAGGCCCGGCGGCATCCGCGCAAACGAAACCCCGCTCTCGCGGAAGAGCGGGGTTCGTTGCTTTTCGGTCACAGCCGGCGGCGCCGGCTATGGGACGCGGCCGAACTCAGTTCGGCACGGCGGCCTTGGGGTCGGCCGGATAGGCGGCGTTCTTCTGCACGCCGTGCATCAGGTCGACGGCCAGCTTGAGCTGGGTGTCGTCCTTCGGATCCGGCGGCACATAGGCCGGCGAGCCGGTCTGCTCGTCCTCGCCGTTCTTCAGGTGGCCCTTGAGCGAGGCCTCGCCGCGCGTGGTCTCGACGCCGGCGGCCTCGGCCTTCTCCTTGACGTCCTGCGGCACGTCCTGGACCAGCTCGATGTCCGGCTGGATGCCCTTGGCCTGGATCGAGCGGCCCGACGGCGTGTAGTAGCGCGCCGTGGTCAGCTTGATCGCGGCGTTGCCGGACACCGGGATGACGGTCTGCACCGAGCCCTTGCCGAAGGAGAGCGAGCCGAGGATGGTGGCGCGCTTGTGGTCCTGCAGGGCGCCGGCGACGATCTCGGAGGCCGAGGCCGAACCGCCGTTCACCAGCACGATCACCGGCTTGTTGGTGGCGAGGTCGCCCGGACGGGCGTTGCGCCGCTCGGTCTCCTCGGGGTTGCGCCCGCGGGTGGAGACGATCTCGCCGCGATCGAGGAAGGCGTCGGAGACGTCGATCGCCTGGTCGAGCAGGCCGCCCGGATTGTTGCGCAGGTCGATGATGAAGCCCTTGAGCTTGTCCTCGCCGATCTGCTTGGTCAGGTCCGCGATCGCCTTCTTGAGCCCCTCGCCGGTCTGCTCGCTGAAGGAGGTGATGCGGATATAGCCGATGTCGTCGGACTCGACCCGGGCGCGCACCGACTTGATGTTGATGATGTCGCGCGTGAGCGTCAGCTCGAGCGGCTTGTCCGCGCCCTTGCGGATGATGGTCAGCTTGATCGGGGTGGAGACCGCGCCGCGCATCTTGTCGACGGCCTGGTTCAGGGTCATGCCCTTCACCTCTTCGCCGTCGAGCTTGGCGATCAGGTCGCCGGCCTGCACGCCGGCCTTGGCCGCGGGGGTGTCATCGATCGGGGCGACGACCTTGACGAGGCCGTCCTCCATCGTGACCTCGATGCCGAGCCCGCCGAACTGGCCGCGGGTCTGCACCTGCATGTCGCGGAAGTCCTTCGCGTCCATGTAGGTAGAGTGCGGATCGAGCGAGGAGAGCATGCCGTTGATGGCCGCCTCGACCAGCTTGCCGTCGTCCGGCTTCTCGACATAGTCGGCGCGCACCCGCTCGAACACGTCGCCGAACAGGTTCAGCTGGCGATAGGTGTCCGAGGCGGCCGCCATCGCCTGGGTCGGCTGAAGCAGCAGCCGCGGCTGGGTGGCGCCCACGGCGATAATGGCGCCGGCCGCCGCACCGAAGAGAAATACTGACGTCCTACGCATCATCCGCGTACCTTCTCGCTCTCGCTCGTCGCCCACCAGGGGGTTGGGTCGATCGAATTCCCGTCCTTACGGAATTCGACGTAAAGAATAGGTTGGGCGGTTCCAAGGCTAACCGACGACACAAGCTGCGGGCCGCGCCCCATGACCGCGACCGGCTCGCCGGACAGCACGAACTGACCCAACTCGACGGTGATCTTATCCATTCCTGCCAGAAGAATATGGTATCCGCCGCCCGCATTGATGATCAATAGTTGTCCATAGGAGCGGAACGGGCCGGCATAGACCACCCAGCCGTCGCTCGGCGCGGCCACCTGCGCCTCCGTCCGCGTGCCGAACGACACGCCCTTCTCCTGCCCGCCATAGCCGTCCTCGGTGCCGAAGGCCTTCAGCACCGCGCCGCCCACCGGCGGCGGCAGCATGCCCCTGGCCTCGTCGAAGGGAATGCCGGGCGAGAGGCGGCCGGGATCCTTCAGTGCCGCCAGATGCGCCGCGGGGCCTTGATCGGGCTTGGTTTTCGCCGCCTCCTGCGCCGCCTTGCGGCTGGCGGCGATCTCGGTCTCCATGCGCTGCATCAGCTCGCGCACATTGCCCGCCTCGGCGGCGAGCGCGGTGGCGCGGTTCTTCTCCTCGGCCAGCGCCTGCTCGCCCTGCGCCAGCGACTTCTTCCTCTCGTCGATCAGCGCCGTGGTGCGGCGGCGCTCATCCGCAAGCGTAAGCTTCAATTCTGCGAGAGCGTCGCGCTCGCGCGCGGTTTCCTCGCGCACCCGCTGCTGGGCGGCGAGCTCGCTCGCCAGCAGGTCGGTCTCCGCCTTCAGCTCGGGCAGCACGGCGCCGAGCAGCATGGCCGAGCGCACCGATTGCAGCGCGTCGTCGGGGCGCACCAGCAGCGCCGGCGGTGGACGGCGGCCGAGCCGCTGCAGCCCGCCCAGCACCTCGGCCAGCACGTCCCGGCGCGAGGCCAGCGATTCCCGTATGTCCGCCTCCTCGCGGCCGAGCTGGAGCAGGCGCTGCTCGCTGGTGTCGAGCTTGGCCTCGACCTCGCGCACGCGGATGGCGGTGTCGAGCAGCGCCGCGTTCAGCTTGGCGCGGTCGCCCTTGATGGATTCGATCTCCGCCATCAGCCGCTGCTGCGCGGCGGTGGAATCCTTCAGTTCGACATTGAGCCGCTCCATGCGCTGCTGCTGGGCGGCGCGGTCCTTCGGCGGCGGGTCCTTCGGCGGCGGGCTCTGGCCGGCGGTACGCTCGGCGGGCGCCCCCGACGCGGGGGCGTTCTGGGCGGGCGCCGGCGCCGCGAGAACAAGCGCGAGCAGGGCGCAGCCGGCCCCGAGAAGCGGGCGGCGCGGGGCGATCGGGACGGTGCGGCGGGTGGGCATCGGCACAGGAGGCGCCAGCGTGGTTAATCTTCGGTTAGCGCCGCCCGACGCCCGGTCCGTCAGGCCTTGTGATAGGGGTGGCCGGAAAGGATGGTCGTCGCACGGTAGAGCTGCTCGGCCATCATGACGCGGACCAGCTGATGGGGGAAGGTGGCGCGTCCGAAGGACACCATCCGGTCGGCATAGCCGCGCACATTCTCGCCGAGCCCGTCCGCCCCGCCGATGACGAAGGTGAGCGCGCGCGAGCCGTGGTCGCGCAAGGCGGCGATGTCGGCGGCGATCTGCTCGCTCGTCATCTCCTGCCCGCGCGGGTCGAGCGCGATCATCGCGCCGGGATCGGGCAGGGCGTCGATGATGGCCGCGCCCTCATCCGTCATGCGGTCTTCGGGACGGCGGGCCTGGCTCTCGGCGATCTCGACCACGTCGGGACCGGACAGGCCAAGGGATCGCCCGCTCTTGCCCGCGCGGTCGAGATAGCGCGCGCAAAGCTCTCTCTCAGGCCCGGCCTTGAGCCGGCCCACGGCAATGATCACCAGCCGCAACGCGCTTTAGCCGCGCGTCATCTTCGGCGAGCCGCCGGCCACGGCGCCCGACCACATCTTCTCGATATTGTAGAACCCGCGCACTTCCGGCTGGAAGATGTGGACGATGACGTCGCTCGCATCGATCAGCACCCAGTCGCAGGCGGGCATGCCTTCCACGCGCACGCCCTTGACGCCGCGCGCCTTGAGCGCCTCGACGAGGTGCTCGGCGATGGCGCCGACATGGCGCTGCGAGCGCCCGGACGCGACGACCATGTAGTCGGCGATGGTCGTCTTGCCGCGAAGTTCGATGGAGACGATGTCCTCGGCCTTGTCATCTTCGAGACGGGCGAGAACGAGGGCTAGCATCTCCTCGGCGTCGAAAGACGCTTCGGAGACGGGCGCAGTCGCCGGGCTGGAGGCGGCTGCTGCAAGCGCCATGATGGACAGGGGTCCTGATCCTCTCGTCATTACGGCCACGGGAACGCGCGGGAGATTCCGCGTCGTTCATACGTTCTTAAGATAGTGCGTAAGGGGGGTGTTTTTCAACCGGGGGAGACGGGCGTTCGTGATCACACCCTCTCTTGAGGGCTCTCGCCGGGATCGAAACTGGTCACCCCGCAACGAAATTGTCGTCACTTCGGTACTATTTCCGCTATCTCCCGTTCCATTTCTTTGACTAGGAACAATAGATCCCCCGGCCACACATCATCCGTAATCAATTTGCCATTATCCGCCTTTGAATATGACGCGTTATGCCAATTGACGACGGCACCGTCGTCAATTCGAATTTGACCACCATGAGCCATAGCATTCCTAATTGCCCGAGCAAAATTCCATGTTGGCGGCCAATTAGACCTCTTTCCATACTTTGAATCCAAATGATGCTTATATTCTTCAACAAAATTCGTAATCAATGACTGACCCAAGTTGAATAGATATTTCTCCAAAACACCAAGCATTAGCTTACGGCCAGTCGGAATCGGATCAGCCTTGAAGACCTCAAATTCAACAAAACGGGGCCAAGCATTGCATATCATAGGCTCCACGACATGGTGTGGGGACCAAATAATCCTTGAATTACATAAATTTCCATCGAATGTCGCCACATCGGTCACAGCCCACGGGCGGGCGCCTTTTTCATCGGGATTGTATAATTCCAACAAACCGACAAACCCAAATAGCGCCGTCAAATAAGTTACAACCAAAGGAAATGCAGGATCACGACTTTCAAATCTAAGTATATCAGCTCTTGAATTATCGAACTTACGTTCAGTGGAGCCAATAATCATGCGATTAACCATCGCAAACCTCAAGGATTGGCAATCTTAACAATGTTTAACCACATTTCTCGCACGGGACTGATGGGTCGGCAAGGCCTAGCAGAATCTCTGCCTCACCTCCTACCCACTCCTTCCCGTTCCACATCCCGACCGCCACGCCAATCTTCCCGCCCCTTATGGAAATAACCTTGTAGCCATCGTGGTGGTCGCGCAGGCAGATGGCGATAGTGGAGGCGATCTACCGATGGTTTCTTTGAATTGCGTCCCCCACCTCGCCCTACCCACCCCTTCCCACCAGATGCGCCGACGCGCGCCAGGCGTGGTGGGCGAGGGCGTCGAGCTGGCGGACGGTGTCGATCCGCGCGAGCGCGTCGGCGGCGGTCAGTTCGCCCGGCGCGACCGCGGCCAGCGTCGCGGCGCGATGGCCGCGCTGGAGCGCATCGAGCGCGCGTGCCGCGCCGCCCGCTTCACCAAGCGCCGCGGCGACCTCGGGCGCGACCTTCCAGCCGATGGGCGCGGCCTGCGTGCTGAGGGCGGTCTCGGCGGTGATCGAGCCGCCGACCGCCTGCGCCGCCCGCATGGCCTGCGCGCACAGGCCGGCGGCGCGCGCATCCTGCGCGGCGCCCGGTCCGGCAGGAACGCCGCCCGCCACTATCTCCGCCAGCCGCCCGGCATGGTCGAGCGCGTGCAGCGTGCTGGTCAGGCGCAGCCGCTCGGGCTCCGTCTCGGGCGGCTGCTTCAATTCGGACAGGAAGTCCCGCACCTCCTCGATTGTCGCGGCGGCCGTCACGCCGTCCTGCGCCGTCGGGCCGGCCCGGCCGGAAAGCCCGGCCGCGACCGAGGCGGCCATCGTGGCGACGACGTCCGCCACCACGCGCCGGGCGGCCTCGACCGCGATCACCGGGTTGGCGAGCGCGCTCGGGTCGAGCGCGCGCTGGAGTGCGGTCTCCCTTGAAGGCAGCAGCCGCTCCACCACGCGGGTGAACCATTGCGTCGCCGGCAGCAGCACCGCCACGCCCACGACATTGTAGGCCGTGTGGTAGGCGGCGAGCAGCGTCGTGCCGTCGGCGGTGTCGCTCAGGGCCTGCATCAGCGCCGCCGTGAACGGGAAGGCGAGGATCGCGATCAGCGCCGCGATGAGCTTGAACAGCACATAGGCCAGCGCCAGCCGCTTGGCCGTCGCGCTGGCGCCGATGGCCGCCAGAGCGGAACTGGTCGCCGTGCCGATGTTCTGGCCGATGATCAGCGCCGCGCCCTGCTCCAGGCTCACCGCCCCGGCGAAGAAGGCGGAGATGGTGACGGCGATGGCGGCGGTCGAGGACTGCATCACCGCGGTCATCGCCAGCCCGACGGCGATCAGCGTGATCAGCCCGACCGAGCCCGTCGCCCAGCCGACGCCGGGCATGCCGAGCACGGCGGGCAGGTCGGAGGGATGCAGGCTCTCGGCGAGGCCGTCCATTCCCTGCTGGAGATTGGTCAGCCCGTAGAGCACCAGCGCGAAGCCGGCGAGCGCGCCGCCCGCCGCCGCGATCCGCCCGCCCGCCAGCAGCTTGAGCAGGGCGCCGATGAAGATCATCGGCAGCGCATAGGCCGAGAGCGAGACGCGCACGCCGATCAGCGCCACCAGCCAGCCCGTGCCGGTGGTGCCGACATTGGCGCCGAAGACGAGGCCGAGGCCCTGCGGGAAGGTGAGCAGCCCGGCGCTGACGAGGCCGATCGTCGTCATCGTCACCGCGCTCGACGACTGCACCAGCAGCGTGACGATCGCGCCCCAGAAGGCGCCGGACAGCGGCGTCGCCGCCGCCTTGCCGAGCACGCTGCGCAGGGCCGAGCCCGCCAGCGCCTTCAGCCCGTCGGTCATGACGGTCATGCCGAGCAGGAAAAGCCCGACGCCGCCGAGGATGGAAATCGCGGTCGACATCAGCCCCTCGTCCCCGCCCGTCGCCGGATCATAGCCGCTCGTCCGCCCCCTGCGTCAGACGCGGGCGAGAAATTCCAGCACTCTTTGCGTGAGCAGCGCGGCGGCGGGCGCGTCATAGGAGGGGAGCGACCTGTCGGCGAAATAGTGCTGGTCGCCGGGATAGAGGAACAGCTCGGCATCCTGCGCCTGCGCCACGATCTCGCGGGCGGCCTCGATGTCGCCCTCGCCGACGAAGATGGGATCGTTGTCCATGCCGTGGATCTGCACCGGCACGCCCGCCGGCCAGGGGCCGAAGGTCCAGTCGCCGCTGAGCGGCAGGCAGGCGTGGAACAGCAGCGCGCCGCGCGCGCCGGGCCGCGTCTGCGCCAGCTTCTGCGCCGGCAGCACGCCGAGCGAGAAGCCGATATAGACGAGGCCGGCGGGAAGGGCGTCGGCGGCGCGGGTGCCCCGCTCCAGCATGGCGTCGAAGCCGATCGTGCCGACATAGGCGAGGCCGTCGTCGATGCTGGCGAAGAGGCGCCCCCCGAAGAGGTCCGGCGCGATCACGGCATGGCCGGCGGCCCGCAATTCGTCGGCGAAGGCGCGCAGGCCCGGCGTCAGCCCCTGCGCGTGGTGGAACAGCAGGACCGCGGCCATCGATAGGCTCCCGTCCGTTCATGACGTGCGGCGATGATAGCCCTCGACGGTGCCTGCCGTCCCCTTGAGTCTGATCAGCAATGCACCCTCATCCTGAGGTGCTCGCGCAGCGAGCCTCGAAGGATGGTCGCTCGAGCGCGCCAGGACGAGCATCCTTCGAGGCTGGCCTGCGGCCAGCACCTCAGGATGAGGTTCATCGGGAGGGGTACGAATTATGAGGCCGGCTGCGACACCCGCGCCGCCCATTCGCTCCCGCTCCACTCCCGCACCGCCACCGCGATCTTCCCGTCGCTGATGTCGATGACGTTGTAGCCGTTGCGGTGGTCGCGCAGGCGGGTGGAGATGGTGGAGCCGGCCTGCACCACCAGAAGCGGCGCCACGGCGGCGTGCACGGGGCCGGTGCGCTCGCCCTCCACCCGGTGGTGGTGGCGCACATAGGACATGTGGAAGTGCCCGGACAGCACGAGCCGCACGTCGAGCCGCGCGAAGGTCGCGAGCGCCCTGTCGGCGCGATCCACCAGCCGCATCGGCCGCGCCATCGGCGTCTCCGGCTGCATCAGCGGATGATGCGCCACCACGATGCGCAGCTTGTCCTTGTGCACGCCGGAAAGCCGCGCCTCCAGCCGCTCCAGCTGCCCGTGGCTGATCGAGCCGTGCGACCAGTCGAGGCCCGCCCGCAGCCGGCGCGAGGTCTTGATGCCGGCCAGCGCGATGCCTTCGAGGTTGAGGAACGGCTCCGGCTCGGGATGGATATGGCGGCGGTAGCGGCGATAGGGATCGACGAGGCGCAGCGGCAGGTTCCAGGCCGGCACGTCGTGATTGCCGGGCACGGCGAAGACCGGCGCGGCGAGCTGGTCGATGAAGCGCCGGGCGCTCATGAACTCCGCCACCGAGCCGACTTGCGTGAAATCGCCGCTCACCACCACGAGGTCCGGCGCCTGCCGCGTGACCTCCTCGGCCAGCCCCTCGGCGAGGCGTTCATCGTGGCGGCCGAAATGCAGGTCGGAGAGGTGGACGATGCGCATTCAGCCGGCCCCCGCCGCATTCGGCGTGCCGGCTTGCAGCACGACCGCCGCCGGCGCCAGGATCGACAGCGCCTGCGGCCGGATGCGAAAGGTGAGCGGCGGGTCCATCCGCACCACCTCGCCGTCGATCATCACCCGCACGTCGTGCTTCTTCATGTGCAGCACCACGCCCTCGACCTCCTCGATGGCGAGCGCGCTGTCCTGCCGCCAGCGGCCCATCAGCATGGCGAGCGTCAGGCGCAGCGTGTCGGAGAGGCCGAGGCGCTTGAGCACGTAGAGGGTGAGCGTGCCGCGGTCGAGCCGCTCGCGCGCGAAGAAGCGGCCCAGCCCCTCGTCATAGGCGTTGTTCGCGACCGCCACCGCCCGCACCCGCTCGACCCGGCTCGCCCCGTCCACGGGATGGATGTGCAGGGCGATCCGCCGGGGCTCGGAGAGGCGCTGCAGGAAATAGCGGACGAAATCCAGCCGGGCGCGCAGCGTGGCCCTGCCGCGTATGGTCTCGCGCGCCGCGGCAATGCCGGGGATGGTGCCGATGACCACCTTGTGCAGGAAGATGCGCCCGTTGACGTCGCCGACGTCGATCCGGCACGGCGCCATGGTGGCGAGCTCGGCGATGGCCCGGTCGAGGTCGAGCGGGATCTTCAGGTCGCGCGCCAGCAGGTTGGCGGTGCCGAGCGGCAGCAAGGCGAGCGTCTTGGGCGTATCGACCAGCGCATGCGCCAGCGCGGTGATGGTGCCGTCGCCGCCGGCCGCGACGATGATCTCCGCGTCGCTCGCGAGGGCCTTCGCCACCCGCACTTCCAGCGGCCGGGAACTGTCGGCGTCGATCTCGGCTTCAAGGCCGGCGGCCCGGAATTTCCCGGCCAGCGCCGCGGCGGTCAGGCCGAGCGCCGCGGCCGAGCCGGAAAGCGGATTGAACAGGACGTAAAGCGGCCGGGAACCCACGCGCCTCGAACCTTCCGACATCGGCACAACCTGCCACGGACAGATGACACTCCCGTGTGAACGGCCTTGGTGCCCTGCGGTTCAATCGGCTATCCGTCGCCCTTCTCTCTGAGCTGCGTCGAGGACATCGGCGATTTCAGCCCGTGCAGGAAGGTCCAGGCCGGCGCGGGCATCGAGGCGAGGCGCGCGGCTTCGCTCTCGGGCTGGCGCCAGCGCGCCAGCGCCTGCGCCGCCGGGGCGGCCATGGCGGGGAAGGTGCAGCCCTGCCGGTCGATGACGGCGATCGGCACGAGGTCCGCCATTTCCCGCCAACGGCCCCAGCGGTGGAAGGAGGCGAGGTTGTCCGCCCCCATCAGCCAGACGAAGCGCACGTCAGGGAACCGCGTCACCAGCGCCGCCACCGTGTCGTAGCTGTAGCGCGTGCCGAGCCCGGCCTCGAGCCCGGTCGGCACCAGCGCCGGATGGTTGGCGACCTTGCGCGCCTGCTCCACCCGCATGGCGAGCGGCGGCAGGCGCTGATTGTCCTTCAGCGGGTTGCCGGGCGTGACCAGCCACCACACCTTGTCGAGCCGCAGGCGCTTGAGCGCCAAAAGACTCGCGGCGCGGTGGGCGGCATGCGCCGGGTTGAAGCTGCCGCCATAGAGCCCGATGCGCATGCCCGGCAAAAGCGGGGGGATGCGGGTGTCGGGCGTGAACCCTTCACCTCTCCCCGACGGGGAGAGGTCGGCGCGGAACGCGCCGGGCGCGGCGTTCACGGCCGGATCTGGCCGGTGCCGCGCACCCGGTATTTGAAGGAGGTGAGCTGCTCGGCGCCCACCGGCCCGCGCGCGTGCATCCGCCCCGTGGCGATGCCGATCTCGCCGCCGAAGCCGAACTCGCCGCCATCGGCGAACTGGGTCGAGGCGTTGTGCACCACGATGGCGGAATCGACCTCGGACAGGAAACGCTCCGCAACTGCCGCGTCCTCGGTGAGGATGGCGTCGGTGTGGTGCGAGCCATAGGTCTCGATATGGTCGATGGCGGCCTCTAACCCGCCGACCAGCTTCACCGAGATGATCGCCTCGAGATATTCGGTGCGCCAGTCCTCGTCGGTCGCCGGCTTCACGCGGGCGTCGACCTTCTGCGCGGCCGCGTCGCCGCGCACCTCGCAGCCCTCGTCGAGCAGCATGGTGACGAGCGGCGCCAGCAGCGCGCCCGCCCCGGCCTCGTCGACCAGCAGCGTCTCCGCCGCGCCGCAGACGCTGGTGCGGCGCAGCTTGGCGTTCCGAACCACGGTCAGCGCCTTGTCGAGGTCGGCGGCCCGGTCGACATAGATGTGAACGAGGCCTTCCAGATGCGCGAAGACCGGCACCCGCGCCTCGCTCTGCACCCGGGCGACGAGGCTTTTTCCCCCGCGCGGCACGATGACGTCGATAGTGCCGCCGAGCCCGGCCAGCATCTCGCCCACCGCCGCGCGGTCGCGGGTCGGCACGAGCTGGATGGCGTCGGCCGGCAGGCCGGCGGTGGTCAGCCCCTCGGCCATCGCGGCATGGATGGCGCGGGAAGAATTGAAGCTGTCCGAGCCGCCGCGCAGGATCACCGCATTGCCGGCCTTCAGGCAAAGGCTGCCGGCGTCGGCGGTCACGTTGGGCCGGCTCTCATAGATGACGCCGACGACGCCGAGCGGCGTGCGCACGCGCTCGAGGCGCAGCCCGTTCGGCCGCTCCCAGCTCTCCGTCACCTTGCCGACGGGATCGGGCAGCTCGGCGATCTCCTCGACCCCGCGCGCGGTCGCCTCCAGCCGCGCCTCGTTCAGCGTGAGGCGGTCGAGCATGGAGGCGCTCATGCCGGAGGCCTTGGCCGCAGCGACATCCTCCGCATTGGCGGCGAGGATGGCGGCGACATTGGCGCGGATGGCGGCGGCGGCGGCCTTCAGCCCAGCGGTCTTGGCCTCGGCCGAGGCCAGCGCCAGCGTGCGGGCGGCCGCGCGGGCGCGCCGGCCGATCTCCAGCATCACCTCGTGGACGTCCGAGCCGTCCTCGCGCGGCGCCGGCGCGTCGAGACGGGTCTCGGCGGCGGATACGGCGCGCAGGGAAGAGGCGGCGGACATGGGCTTCACTCGCTGGTCACAAAACTGGGTCACGAAAACGGGCGCCTTATCTACCACAAGCGGGCACCCCGGCGCCAAAGCGAAATGAGATCAGCTTTATAGGTGGGAACGGTGGCGCGAAATTTGATAGTTGACGCTGGGATCGTACACTCGCCGATCGGGAGCTTGGTTCGATCATTCCCTTCATGGTGCGTTGCTGGATGAATTACGCTTTGTTTGACTGGTTTAATCGTCGGCTCCGCAAATTCCCCGAGCCCATCGCTCGCATAAGATCGAGGGCGGAATGGGATGCGTTTCAGGCCGGCTCCGCGAAACGGAAAATCGATGAGTATGACAATTCGGTCATAGAGGCTCATCGTCACGATCAGGAATGGGTATTTCGCGGATATTCCGAGCCGGCTCAGAGCGAGGTCGATTTTATCGTCGATCTCCAGTGGGGAGGCCGGACCGAGAATGGGAAGTCCATTCCGAACCTGAGAGAGCGCCTTTCTTGTCCGATCACCGAGCTGAACAACCGCCAGCGACTGATCGCGACACTGCTGAAAAACCAGACGAAATCAACGAGCCGCGCGCCCGACATCTACTTTATGGAAGAAGTGACCGCCATCTTCCACTGGTCCGTTGCGAATCTAGAGAACGTGAGCTCCATAACGGGGAGCGAATATCTCGGCCACGAATACAAGTCCGGCGACATCGTCAACGGGATCCACCACGAAGACATACATGACCTGAGCTTCGACGACGCATCGTTCGATCTGATCGTCAGCAACGAGGTATTCGAGCATATCCCCTCACCGACCATCGCCTTCGGCGAATGCCACCGGGTTCTCAGGCCGGGCGGCGAGATGCTGATGACGACGCCGTTTTTCGTCGGTTACGACCAGAGCCTCCAGCGGGCGCGGATCGTCGATGGCCAGCTGGAGCATCTGCTTCCTCCGGCCTATCACGGCAACCCGGTTTCCAACGAGGGATCGCTCGTATTCTTCGATTTCGGCTGGGACATATTCGACATGGCCCGCGACGGCGGCTTCTCGGACTGCGTGATCGAGCTGTATCACTCGCCGAGATTCGGCCACCTGACGGTGCAGACCGTCTTCCGCCTGCGAAAGTAGTCGAGCCCTTCCCAGGAGGAACCGGCCGGGCGCTGACGGTAGCGGGATTGGGGTCGCCCCCCACTTGCCATTTGCCCGTCGACGTCCGATGTCACCCGCGGCGCCTACCGCTCGGCGCTTCGCCTGCCCGCCTTCCGTCCGCTTCCCCGAGGAGACCGGAACCCTTGCTGCGCGCCTTCGACATCGCCTGGGACGCCTTCTGGCGCTTCGTCGAGGACGACGGCTGGGCGATCTCCAGCCACATCGCGCTCTCGGCGCTGATGTCGCTGTTCCCCTTCCTCATCTTCGTCACCGCGCTGGCGGCGTTCTTCGATCTGAAGACGCTGGCCGACGAGACGGTGCAATTGATGCTGGAGGCCTGGCCGGCGCAGGTCGCCGCCCCCATCGGGCGCGAGATCCGCAACGTGCTCACCCAGGTGCGCACCGACGTGCTGACCATCGGCGTGGTGCTCGCCATCTACTTCTCGTCCAACGGCATCGAGAGCCTGCGCATCGGCCTCAACCGCGCCTATGGCGTGCGCGAGAGCCGCGCCTGGTACTGGCTGCGCCTCGAATCGATCGGCTATGTCGTGGTCGGCGCCGCCGGCCTGCTGGCGCTGTCCTTCCTGGTGGTGCTCGGCCCGGTGCTGTGGCTGGCGGCGGTGCGCTGGGTGCCGGCGCTGCAACCGTTCGGCTGGGTCATCACCTTCCTGCGCTATGCCGCGACCTCCGCCATCCTCATCGTCGCGCTGGTGGTGGCGCATGTGTGGCTGCCGGCGGGACGGCGTACTTTGGCCGAGGTGGCGCCGGGCATATTGGTGACGCTGGGGCTGTGGCTGGCGGCGGGCGCCGCCTTCGGCCGCTACCTCGCCGAGTTCGCCAACAACTACGTCACCACCTATGCCGGCCTCGCCTCGGTGATGATCGCCCTCGTCTTCCTCTACACCACCGCCTCGATCTTCGTTTACGGCGGCGAACTCAACGCCGCCATAAGGCGCGCCCGCGAAGGGCGGCTCTGAACCTCCGTCATCCCGGCCGGGCGCAGCGAGAGCCGGGATCGCCTGCCGATACGCTTCCCATCCCGCGACCGTGACCGAGGTGACGCAGCATCGCCGCGACCTCTTGGCCCCAGATACATATCATGTTATATAACGTGATATGTAATACGGAACCTGTCCGATGGACGACATTCTTCGCGGGCTCGGCCATCTCGCGCTCGGCAGCCGGCTGAAACGGCTCGGCGAGCAGCTTCAGGCCGACACCCAGCATGTGCTCGACGCGCTCGACGCCGGCCTGCCCTCGGGCCAGCATCCCTTCCTCGCCACGCTCGACGCGCTGGGGCCGCTGACCATCGGCGACCTCGCGCAAGCGCTCGGCGTGTCGCAGCCGGGCGTGACCCGCACCGTGGGGCGGCTCATCGAACGCGGGCTCGTCGAGGCGAGGCCGGGCCCGGAGGACCAGCGGCAGAAGATCGTCTCGCTCACCGCCGCCGGCCGGCATCTGGTGGCGACCGCCAAGAGCGATATCTGGCCGCGGATCGATGCCGCCGTCGCCGAGCTCTGCGCCGGGCTCGACGGCCCGCTGCTCGCCCAGCTGGCGGCGATCGAGGACCGGCTCGCCGCCGAGCCGCTGCACAAGCGCGTCGCCCGGCGCAGGGAGGCGCGCCCATGACCGCACATCTTCTCGACCGCCCGATCTGGTCGGCGCTCGCGACCGCCCACGCACCGCTCGCACTGGGCGGGTCGCTCGCCCGGCGCTACCCCGCCGACATCGCGCCCTTCGCGGCGGCGCGTGATGACGACGCGGAATCCCTCGATGCCCTCGCCGCGCTCGTCGCGCCGGGCGAGCGCGTACTCATCGTGCAGGCGGACGAGATCGTGCTGCCGGCAGCGCTGTCGCCGGTCGCCACCGCCGAGGTGGTGCAGATGATCGCGCAGGCGCCCATCGCGTCGCCGGGAGACCTCCGCATCGAGCCGCTCACCCCGGCCGACGCGCCGGAGATGCTGGCGCTGGCCACCCTCACCCAGCCGGGACCGTTCAGCCTGAAGGCGCAGAGCCTCGGCCGCTTCTGGGGCATCCGCCAGGACGGCCGGCTGGTGGCGATGGCCGGCGAGCGGCTGCGCCAGTCCGGCTTCACCGAGCTGAGCGGGGTCTGCGCGCATCCCGACCTGCGCGGGCGCGGCCTCGGCCGCACGCTGTCGCTGTTCGTCTCGGCGCAGATCGGCGCGCGCGGCGACATCGCCTATCTCCACGCCTATGCCGGCAACGACGTGGCGATCGGCCTCTACGAATCGATCGGCTTCCGCCGGCGCACCCCCATCCGGCTGGTAGCCGCCGCGCGACCCGGCTGAGCCTCGGCATGGGAACCGCCACCCCTCCTTCCTCCTTGACTTTCGTCAAGGCGCGCCGGTCGCGAACGGCGCCGAATGGCTTGGAAGCCGAAGGAGGCGGAGAATGACCAGCTACGACAAGATCAAGATCGAAACCGGCGCCTGGGTCGTCGTCTGCGACGGTCGCAAGGCACTCATCCTGCGCAATGAGGGGGATTCCGCCTTCCCCAATCTGCGCACCCATGAGGTCCGCGAGCAGGACAACCCGCCGACCCGCGAGCAGGGCAGCGACGCGCCCGGCCGCGTGCATGAATCGGCCAGCACCGCGCGCTCCTCGGTCGAGCCGACCGACTGGCACGAGGAGGCCGAGCGCGAGTTCCTGCGCAAGCTCGCCGCCCGCCTCGACGCGGCGGTGGGCGCCGGCGAGGTGAAGTCCATCGTCGTCGTCGCCGCGCCGCGCGCGCTCGGCGTGCTGCGCCCGCTCTACAGCAAGCAGCTCGGCGATGCCGTCACCGCCGAGGTCGACCGCGACATGGTGCGGCTGCCGGTCTACGAGATCGAGAAGCATCTCGCGGCCTGACGGCGACCTGACGCGAAGCAGGCGATTTCCCTTCGCCCGAAACGGTTCTACGCTACTCCCGTCCCGGCGCCGCCGGGCAAAGGTTCTCGCTATCCCGTCCCGGCACCGCCGGGACGGGGAGTTGCGCTTTGGGGGCGAGGCATGTGGGACTTCTCCATCGGGACGGCCATCGGGCTGGTGATGCGCACCTGGCCCTTCGTGCTGCTGCGGCTCGTCGTCTACTGCGCCATCGCCGCCGGCTTCGTGATCGGCATCGCGCTGGGCACCGGCGTCGGCTGGGCCGTCGGCCTCGGCTTCGGCGGTGACGGCGAGATCACCGGCGCGCTGATCGGCGGCATTGTCGGCTTCGGCCTCGTCTGCGGCGTGCTGTGGTGGGTTCGGCAATATCTGATCTACCTGGTCAAGGCCGGCCACGTCGCGGCGATGGACGCGCTGCTGCAAGGCGGCGAGATTCCCGGCGGGCAGGCGCAAATTTCCTACGCCGTCGCCACCGTGAAAGCCCGCTTCCTCGAAGTGAACGTGCTGTTCGGCATCGACATATTGATCCGCGGCGTGGTGCGGGCGCTGGTCGGCCTGCTGAACATGCTGACCTCGTGGATTCCCGGCTTCAAGACGCTCAACGACTTCGTCAACGCCGTGCTCAAGGTGGCGCTCGGGCTCGTCGACGAGATCATCCTCGCCTACATCATCCGCCGCGGCGACACGCCCCCGGCCGAGGCGGCGCGCGACGGGCTGGTGCTCTACGCCCAGAACGGCGGCACGATGATCCGCAACGCCGTCTGGATCGTGCTGTTCGAGCTCGCCGCGGTGATCACGATCTTCCTGTTCGTGCTCGGCCCGGCGGTCGGCCTCGCCTATGCGATGCCGGGCGGGCTCACCGGCTTCGGCGTCGTCCTCGCCGCCGTCACCGCCTGGGCGCTCAACGCGGCGCTGATCGAGCCGCTCTGCATCGCCGCGCTGCTGCAGGCCTACGACCTCGCCATACGCGGCCAGACGCCGAACCCGGACTGGACGGCGCGGCTCGATTCCGCCTCCAAGGCCTTCCGCGACCTCGGCCAGCGCCCGCCCGCCCCGAGCGCCGCGCCGCAGCCGGCATGAGCGACATCGGCGCCCCGCCGTCCGGTGCCCCTCCAAGCGACGTCATGGCCGGGCTTGGCCCGGCCATCCACGACTTCGGCTCGTGAGCCCTGAGAAGTCGTGGATCCCCGGGCCAAGCCCGGGGATGACGGTCGGATACGGCGCAGTTGCTGATGCACTTCGCGGCCGGATCGCGGCATAGTGCAGATCGGTTGGCATCGTGAAGGAGCCGCATGAAGACCCTTTCCTTCTTCCGCCTCGTGCTCGCGGTCGGCCTGTGCCTGATGGTCGGCGCCGTCGGTTCGCTGGTGACCACGCCGAAGATCCCGACCTGGTACGCCGGCCTCGCCAAACCCGGCTGGACCCCGCCGGACGCGCTCTTCCCCATCGTCTGGACCACGCTCTACGTGCTGATGGCGGTGGCGCTCTGGCGGCTCTGGCAATTGCACCGCCCCTCACAGAGGCGGCGCCTCGCCATCGGGCTGTGGTTCGTCCAGCTCGCCCTCAACGCGCTGTGGTCGCCGGTGTTCTTCGGCATGGAGGCCATCGGCGCGGCGCTCGCGGTCATCCTCGTGCTGTGGCTCGCCATTGCCGCGGCGATCTGGGCGGCCGCGCGCATTGACCACGTAGCGGCCGGACTGCTGACCCCCTATCTACTGTGGGTGTCCTATGCGACGGCACTGAATGCTGCCATTCTCGCCCTGAACTAAGAGTCGGCCCGCGCGTCGGGTCGCCGGAGACTTCGATGGATCTCGTGACCATCGCCAAGTTCATCATCCTGCCGATCGCGCTCGGCGCGGTTGCGGTGGTGCTGATCCTTGGCCTGACCAACATGGCGCGGGGCGGCTCGCCGCTGCGCTCGCAGAAGCTGATGCAGTGGCGCGTGCTGTTGCAGGCGGTGGCGCTCTGCTTCGTGCTGCTCACCATCATCCTGATGCACCAGGGCTGAGGCGGCGACGGGACGCATCGAGAGGGCGCATCGGCCATGGTCGTGCTCAACCGCATCTATACCCGCACCGGCGACGACGGCTCCACGGCGCTGGGCAGCGGCGAGCGGCGGGCGAAATACGATCTGCGCGTCTCGGCTTATGGCACGGTGGACGAGACCAACGCCGCCATCGGCGTCGCCCGGCTCGCCACGCAGGCCGACCCGGACCTTGCCGACATCGACGCGGTGCTGGCGCGCATCCAGAACGACCTGTTCGATCTCGGCGCCGACCTTTCCGTGCCCGATACCGGCGAGCCGCTCAGCTATGAGCCCTTGCGCATCGTCACCTCTCAGGTCGACGGGATCGAGCGCGACATCGACACGCTCAACGCGCCGTTGAAGCCGCTCCGCTCCTTCGTGCTGCCGGCCGGCACGCCGGCGGCGGCGCATCTGCACGTCGCCCGCACCGTGTGCCGGCGCGCCGAGCGCCTCGTGGTGGAGCTCTCGCGCACCGAAGGCGAGATCGTCTCGCCGGCGGCGGTGAAGTATCTCAACCGCCTCTCCGACCTGCTCTTCGTCATGAGCCGCGCGGCCAATGCCCGCGCCGGCGGCGACGTATTGTGGGTGCCGGCCGCCGGTCGCAGCGGACCCCTTTAACCCTCGCCTTTTTAGGAGGGTTAAATATTTTGCCCCCCTACTTTATTGACAGTAGAAATGATATATGGAATTTTACCCTCATTACCTATGAGGAGATTGCGTGATGGAAATTGAGGTGAGGTCGGAGAGAGAAATTCGCCTCACAGTCGTTCGGCTGCTGGCGGATAAAGGCTATAAAGTAGAGAGCATTGCTGAAGGGTCGGGCTCGCCGGAGTTTTCGCAAATCGTAGCTACGCGCGGCGCTGAAAGGCTGCTATGCGCGATTAAGATTACAACACAACCTCATGGAAGAATTAGCTTTACGCGCGCGCCAACCGGCAGATGGAAGGTTTTGGATAATGTAAATTATGTCATTCACGCGTGGCAGAAGCCAAGCAGCCGAGATCAGGTTTGTGTATCTATGTTTGAGAAAGAAATTATTCGCGAGGCATTTGAGCTTAATTTTGCGGCAAAACGGCAACACGCAATGGAACAGATACCTTCTTGGATTGGGCCGATCTACGAACCTGCTTGGCGCTTCACCGGGTCAGGATTCGGCGACAAGGCTATATGGACCGAGAGGGTTTCTCTAAGTCCTCAAGGTTCTCAATCGAACCAGAAGGCAGACGACGCTCCTACGAGTAGTGAGGAGCCTGGGTTGGGCATTATGGATCGCATCAAGCAAATGCTGTCCGAGCACATGGGCGTACGGCCCGAACTCATAGAAATCGATGTGAGGGTTAAGCTCTAGCGAGTTCAGCGTTGATCCAGGAACGCGCCGGAGTGCCGTAACTGAGATAGATTTGGTTTGACACTCTCGTACCTTGGCAACTCGATCCCATGCTCATCCCCTTCAACGACGACAACCCGCTGGAAGGGATCACCCACGCCTATGTCACCTGGGCGCTGATCGCGGCGAATGTGCTGGTCTTCGTGCTGCTCCAGCACGGCTATCGCGCCGAGATCGACGTCGCCTCGGCCTTCGGCTTCGGCGCCATTCCGGCGGTGGTGACGCATGCCGCCGTGCTGCCGGCCGAATATGTGCGCCTGCCGCCGGAGCTGACGCTGGTCAGCTACATGTTCCTGCATGGCGGCTGGATGCACCTCGCCGGCAACATGGCCTTCCTCTGGGTGTTCGGCGACAATGTCGAGGACGCGCTCGGCCATGCCCGCTTCCTCGTCTTCTACCTGCTCTGCGGCATCGCCGGCGGGCTGGCGCACTCGCTCGCCATGCCCGATTCGGCTTCCCCGCTCGTCGGCGCCTCAGCCGGCATATCCGGGCTCGTCGGCGCCTATCTGATGCTGCATCCCAATGTGCGCATCTGGGTGCTGTTCTTCCTGCGCCTGCCGCTGCGCATTCCCGCCATCTGGCCGCTCGGCGCCTGGATCGCCTTCCAGCTCTGGAGCCTCGCCATGTCCGGCGAGCAGGACACCGCCTGGTGGGCGCATATTGGCGGGCTCGTCACCGGCGCCGTGCTCATCGTCTTCATGCGCCGCAAAGGCGTGCCGCTCTGGGTGATGAGCCGCGACGGCACGCCCGACGGGCGCCCGCCGGTGTGAAATCGGCCCATGGTCAGCGTTGACAGGCCTCGGGGTGAACCATAGTTTCCCCGGCGTTTTCCGCGGGCCGATGCCGACCCCAAGCGCCGCTCCCGAGCGCCCGATTGCACGCTCATCGCCCGGCCTTGCCGCGACATCGCCTTCCTGTGAATGCGGCTGCCACAAGCGGGGCCTCGCGCCCCGCGGGGCGGGAGATATGTGATGAAGATCCTGGTGCCCGTGAAGCGGGTGGTCGACTACAACGTCAAGATCCGCGTCCGGCCGGACGGCTCCGGCGTCGAGCTCGCCAACATCAAGATGTCGATGAACCCCTTCGACGAGATCGCCGTCGAGGAGGCGCTGCGACTGAAGGAAGCGGGCAAGGCGAGCGAAGTCGTCGCCGTCTCCATCGGACCGGCGAAGACCGACGAGACCATCCGCACCGCGCTCGCCATGGGCGCCGACCGCGGCATCTGGGTGAAGACGGAAGAAGCCGGCATCGAGCCGCTCACCGTCGCCAAGCTCCTCAAGAAGGTGGTCGAGGAGGAGGCGCCCGGCCTCGTCATCCTCGGCAAGCAGGCGATCGACGACGACTGCAACCAGACCGGCCAGATGCTCGCCGCCCTGCTGGGCTGGCCGCAGGCGACCTTCGCCTCCAAGGTGGTGCTCGGCGATGCCACCGGTGGCGACGGAAATGTCACCGTTAAGGTCACCAGGGAAATCGACGGTGGCCTGCAGACGGTCAGCCTCGATCTGCCCGCCGTGCTGACCACGGATCTGCGCCTCAACGAGCCGCGCTATGCCAGCCTTCCCAACATCATGAAGGCGAAGAAGAAGCCGATCGACGAGAAGTCGCCGGCCGCCTACGGCGTCGATGTCGCCCCGCGGCTCCAGGTGATCTCCACCACCGAACCGGCCGGGCGCAGCGCCGGCATCAAGCTCGGCTCCCCCGCCGAGCTGGTCGCCCATCTCAAGCAGGCGGGAGTGCTCTGACCATGGCCAATAGCTTGCCGACCCTGCTGTTTGCCGAACATGACGACGTCCATCTCAACCCCGTCACCGCCCGCGCACTGAGCGCCGCCAAGACTTTAGGCGCCCCGGTGCATGTGCTGGTGGTGGGCGAGAACTGCCGCGCCGCCGCCGAGGCCGCCGCCAAGCTCGACGGCGTCGCCGAGGTTCTGGTCGCCGACGGCCCGTCCTATGCCCACCGCCTCGCCGAGCCGGTCGCCGCGCTCGGCGTCGCGCTGGCCAGGGATTATGACGCGCTCGTCGCCCCCTCCACCGCGGTGTGGAAGAGCGTGCTGCCGCGCGTCGCCGCGCTGCTCGACGTCATGCAGGTCTCCGATGTGATCGGCATCGTCGGCCCCGACACTTTCGACCGGCCGATCTATGCCGGCAACGCCATCCAGCGCGTGCGTGCCCCCGATGGCAAGAAGGTGCTGACCATCCGCACCGCCTCCTTCCCCGCGGCGGGCGAAGGTGGCTCGGCGCCGATCCGCAGTCTCGACATTTCCGAGCCTTCCGCGCATTCGCGTTTCCTCAGTGAGGAGATCGCCGCCAGCGCCCGTCCGGAGCTCACCGCCGCCCGCGTGATCGTCTCCGGCGGCCGCGCGCTCGGCTCGGCGGAGAAGTTCCACGAGGTCGTCGAGCCGCTGGCGGACGCGCTCGGCGCGGCGGTCGGCGCCTCGCGTGCGGCGGTCGACGCCGGCTACGCGCCGAACGACTGGCAGGTCGGCCAGACCGGCAAGGTGGTGGCGCCCGACCTCTACATCGCGCTCGGCATTTCCGGCGCTATCCAGCACCTCGCCGGCATGAAGGACTCCAAGGTCATCGTGGCGGTGAACAAGGACGAGGAGGCGCCGATCTTCCAGGTGGCCGACTACGGCCTGGTCGGCGACCTGTTCGAGATCGTGCCGGCGCTACAAGCCGAAATAGCTAAGGCAAAAGCCTGACGGGCCGGTATACTGGCAGCCAGAGTACGGGGGAACGGGCGTAGCGATGGGTTTCGAGATCAAGCGCGTCGGCATCATCGGCGCAGGGCAGATGGGTAACGGCATCGCGCATGTGTGTGCGCTCGCCGGCTACGACGTGGTGCTGAACGACCTCGAAGCCGACCGCATCAAGTCGAGCCTCGCCACCATCAACGGCAACATGGCGCGCCAGGTTTCCAAGGGGCTGTACGGCGAGGACGAGAAGAAGGCCGCGCTCGCCCGCATCCACGGCACGGACCAGACCTCCGACCTTTCCGACGCCGACCTCGTCATCGAGGCGGCGGTCGAGAAGGAGGAGATCAAGCGCAAGATCTTCTCCACCGTCTGCCCGTTCCTGAAGCCGGAGGCGATCCTCGCCACCAACACCTCGTCCATCTCGATCACCCGGCTCGCCGCCTCCACCGACCGGCCGGAGCGTTTCATCGGCATCCACTTCATGAACCCGGTGCCGATCATGCAGCTCGTCGAGCTGGTGCGCGGCATCGCCACCGAGGACGAGACCTTCGAGCTGTCGAAGGGCTTCGTCACCCGGCTCGGCAAGACCTATGCGGTGTCGGAGGATTTCCCCGCCTTCATGGTCAACCGCATCCTGCTGCCGATGATCAACGAGGCGATCTACACGCTCTATGAGGGCGTCGGCTCGGTGGACGCCATCGACACCGCGATGCGGCTCGGCGCCAACCACCCGATGGGCCCGCTGCAGCTCGCCGACTTCATCGGCCTCGACACCTGTCTCTCCATCATGCAGGTGCTGCACGAGGGGCTGGCCGACTCGAAGTATCGCCCCTGCCCGCTGCTGGTGAAATATGTCGAAGCCGGCTGGCTCGGCCGCAAGACCCAGCGCGGCTTCTACGACTATCGCGGCGAGAAGCCGGTGCCGACGCGGTAAGCCGCGTCACCCCTTGAAATAGGCCGGGCCGTCGAGATCGGCGAGGAGCCTCGGCCCGGTCGGCCGCCAGCCGAGTGCCTCCTGCGTCCAGCGGCTGACGGACGGCACGTCCATCGCCGCGAAATGCGCGAACCAGCCGAAATGCGCCTGCGCCTCCTGCGGCGTGAGGCCAACCACCGGCACGCCGAGCCCGCGGCCTATGGCGGCGGCGATGTCGCGGAAATCGACGCCTTCCTCGGCGACGGCGTGGTAGCGCGCCCCGGCCGCGCCGCCCTCCACCGCCAGCCGGTAGAGCCGCGCCGCATCGAGCCGATGCACCGCCGGCCAGCGGTTGCGACCCTCGCCGGGATAGGCCGAGACACCGCTCTCGCGGGCCAGCTTGACGAGCATGGGCACGAAGCCATGGTCGCCCTCGCCATGCACGGAAGGCGGCAGCCGCAGCGCGCAAACGCGCCCGCCGCGCACCGCGATTTCGTCCACCACCTGCTCGCTCGCCGCGCGTGGATGCGCTGCCTCGCCGACGGCCGGGCGCGTTTCCTCGCTCGTCACCCCGCCCTGCGGCAGCACGCCGATGCCGGAGGTGACCACCAGCGGTCGGTCCGAGCCGGCGAGCGCCTCGCCGAGCGCGGCGATGACTAGGCGGTCGGCCTCGCAATTCTCCTTGAAGGTCGAAAAGTCGTGATTGAAGGCGGTATGGATCACACCATCGGCACGGCCGGCGGCGGCGCGCAGATCGGGAAGGTCGTCGAAGTCGCTGCGATGGACGGCGGCGCCTGCCCGCGCGAGCGCCTCGGCGCCCGTCTCCGAGCGGGCGAGGCCGGTGACGCTATGGCCGGCGTCGAGAAGCTCGCGAACGACGGCCGAGCCGACGAAGCCTGTGGCCCCGGTGACGAAGATATGCATGGCGATGTCCCTGAAATCCGGCGGCGCGAGACGCGACCGCCGCGTGGGACCTGAGATAGACCCGCCGTCCGATACGATCTATGAGACGACGTCCGCTATTTCTTCGAGATCGTCCAGAACATGGATCCGCTGTCCGACATCCTGTCGCTGATGAAGCCGCGCAACCTGCTGGCCGCCGGCTTCGAGGCGGGTGGCGACTGGGCGGTGCGCTTTCCCGAGGCCCGCGGCACCATCAAGAGCGGCGCGGTGGTCACCGGCGCCTGCTGGCTCACCGTCGACGGCCTTGCCGAGCCGGTGCGGCTGGAGAGCGGCGACTGCTTCCTGCTGCCCATGGGCCGCAGCTTCGGCCTCGCCTCCGGCCGCGATGTCGAACCCATGGACGGGCAGACCATCTTCCCGCGCGTGCGCCATGGCGGCGTGGCGACGCTGAATGGCGGCGGCGACTTCTCCATCGTCAGCGCCCGCTTCGCGCTGGAGGGGCCGCAGGCGGACATGCTGCTGCGCCTGCTGCCGCCGCTGGTGCATATCCGGCAAGGCGCGGAGACGGCCATGCTGTGCTGGTCGACCGAGCGGATCATGCAGGAATTGCGCGAGGCGCGGCCGGGCAATTTCCTCGTCGTCCAGTACCTCGCCCACATGATGCTGGTGCAGGCGCTGCGGCTGCACCTGTCGGGAGCGGGAGACGGCGTCGGCTGGTTCTTCGCGCTGGCCGACCGGCAGATGAGCGCGGCGCTGGAAGCGATGCATGCCGAGCCCGCCAGACGCTGGTCGGTCGAAGAACTCGCCGCCCGCGCCGGCATGTCGCGCTCAGCCTTCGCCGCCCGCTTCCGCGAGGCGGTCGGGGCGCCGCCGATGGAGTACCTGACCCACTGGCGCATGCTGCTTGGCGCCGACCGGCTGGCGCATTCGCGCGCGTCCATCGCCGAGGTCGCGCTGGCGCTCGGCTATCAGTCCGAGAGCGCCTTCAGCATCGCCTTCAAGCGGGTGATGGGTTCTTCGCCCCGCCGCTACGCCGCCGTGGCCGCCTAGCGCATCATCCGGGCGAGCCAGCGCGCCGGCCGGCCGTCGATGGCGGCGAGGCCGAGCGCGATGATGGCGAAGCCGGCGAATTCGCGCGGCTCCATCTCCTCGCCGAGGATCAGCGCGCCGAGCAGGATGGCGCTCACCGGCACGAGGAAGGTGACGAGCGAGATGTTGGTCGCGCCGTTGCGGGCGAGGATGCGGAAATAGAGGATGTAGGCGATGCCGGTGGAGAGCACGCCCAGTCCCGTCAGCGCGCCGATCACATGCAGCGACGGCACCGGCAGCTCCCACGGGCGGTCCAGCAGCAGGGCCACGGGCGCCAGCAATATCGCCGAGGCGGCGAGCTGCAGCAGCGCGACGCCGAGCGGCGGCATATGGCGGAAGCGGCGTCCATAGACCGCCGCGAAGCCGTAGGAGATGGTCGCGCCGATGGCGGCGAGCTGCGCGGGCAGGTGGTGTCCGCCGAGCTGGCCGAGCAGTGCCGGCCCCATCATCACCGCCACGCCGGCAAAGCCCAGCACCACGCCGAAGAGCTTGCCGGCGGTCAGCTTCTCCTCGCGGCTGAAGATCTGCACCACCAGCACGGTGAAGATCGGCGTCGCGGCGTTGAGGATGGAGGACAGCCCGCTCGGTATGTGCTGCTGCGACCAGGCGATCAGCCCGAAGGGGATGATGTTGGCGATTACCGCCATGAGGGCGAATTCGGCGACGAGCCTGCGGTTCAGCGGCACGCGCACCCCGCTCAGCCGCGCGATGACGAACAGCGCCGCAGTGCCGATGCCGACGCGCCCGAGCACCATGGTGAGCGGGGGGATTTCGGCGATGGCGACCTTGCCGAAGAAGAAGGAGCCGCCCCAGATCATCGACAGCAGCACCAGCGTCGCCCAGTCGGAGGTCGCCATGGGCAGCGGGCCGGCGGCGGAAGGTGACGCGGCGAGCCCGGTGCGGGCGACGGGCTCGGAGGCGGACATGCGCAGGCTCCTGCAACGCGAGAGCAGCGGGATAGTCTTTCCGCGAGGAAATTGCCACCCGTTTCCGTTGCGCCCGCGCGGCGCCATCGCGCGAAACGCGAGACAACAATCTTTACTCTTTTAAGTGGTATATTTTGATGATTTCATCCTCTGCGCGCAGATTGCCTGCGCTTGGGGGACATCCATGAACCACATGCTCAATCCTGCACCGATCTATGCCGGCGTCGTCCTGGAGAACGGAATGCTGGGTTCGCCGGAGGTGGCGCGGCTGCAGGCGCGCCTGAATGACGTGCTGGGAAGTGCCCTGATCGAAGATGGCGATTTCGGCGTCGCCACCGAAGACGCCGTGCGCCTGTTCCAGGCGCGCTATACCGATCCGACCGGCGGGGAGATCGAAGTCGACGGCCGGGTCGGGCCGGAAACCTGGGCCGCGCTGTTCGGCGCGGAAAGCCTTGGTGCCGCGAAGCCAGCGGCCGGCGACACGCGCGGGCGCGTGCTTGCCATCCCGCGCTCGCAGATCGGCGTGTGCGAGATTCCCGTCGGCTCGAACCGGGGGCCGCAGGTCGACGCCTATCACCGCGCGGCCGGGCTCGACCCGAGCAGCGGCGACCATCCCTGGTGCGTCTCCTTCGTGCAGTGGGTGTTCAGGGAAGCCTTCGACAATTCGCCGCTCTACCCAACGGCCGGCGTCCACGCCCTTTGGAAGCAGCGCAAGATCGGCTCGACGGCCATCGTCGAGCCGAGCACGGCGAGTGCCCGGACCGTGCGTCCGGGCATGGTGTTCACGCTGGACACCGGTGGCGGCAAGGGACATGCCGGCATCGTCGAGGGCGTTGACGGCGCGAGCGGCACGCTGGTCACGCTCGAGGGCAACACCAATAATGGCGGCTCACGCGAGGGCTACGGCGTGTTCCGGCGCTCGAGCCGGAAAATCGCCATGCCGCGTCTGCTGGGCTACATCGACTATTGCGGCTGACCGCCGCCGGGAGGCGGCGCGCCTATTGCGTCGCCCCGCCCTCCGCCAGCGCCGCGCGCAGCAAGGCGAATGCGTCGGGGCTCGCCCATTCCGCCGGGCCGGCGATAT
Source organism: Ancylobacter novellus DSM 506 (assembly GCF_000092925.1). Taxonomy (NCBI): domain Bacteria; kingdom Pseudomonadati; phylum Pseudomonadota; class Alphaproteobacteria; order Hyphomicrobiales; family Xanthobacteraceae; genus Ancylobacter; species Ancylobacter novellus. The sequence goes on from NC_014217.1 coordinate 3,642,731, forward strand.
GGCCGATCTCGCAGCCCTTGGCGTCGATCAGCATCGTCGTCGGCAGGCCGAAGCCGCGCCCGACCGCGCGCAGTTCCTGGAAGGTCTCGCCCTTCGGATCGGTATAGAGCGCGAGGTTCTTTATCCCGGTCTCGTCCATGAATGCCTTCGGCTTCGCCGGGTCGCGCGTGTCCATGTTGATGGCCACCACCTCGAAGCCCGGCGTGGCGCCGCCCTTGGTACCGAGCGTCGCCTGCAATTCGTCCAGTGCCGGCATCTCCTCACGACAGGGCACGCACCAGGTCGCCCAGATATTGACGAGCTTCAGCCCGTCGCCGCCGACCTGCGACAGCTTCACCGGCTTGCCCTCGGGGTCGAGGAAGGCGAGGTCGGGGATGCGCGTCGGCTTCTCCGTCGGCGCGAAGGCGGCGAGCTCGCCCTTGGCAAGCCCTGCGATGCGCTTGGCGGTATCGGTCGCCGCCGTGCAAGCGGCGTCCGCCCCAGCAGCCGTGGCAGTGGTGCCAGCGTCGCCCGCAACCGGTGGCGGCAGGGTGGCAATGGCGTTGCGCGTGCCGCCCCCGATCCCGTATACGCCTGCCAGCCCGGCAATGGCGCCAAGTATCACGGCGGCGGCCACGACGAGGGCGAACCGGCCGCCGGATCGCGCCGGACCCGGATTGTCGGGCTCCGGAGCATCCTCAGGTCGTTCGGTCATGGCCATCCTCGCGGAGAAAAGTCGAACATGAGCAACAAGATGTGGGGTGGCCGCTTCGAGACCGGTCCCGATGCGATCATGGAGGAGATAAACGCCTCCATCGGTTTCGACCAGCGCCTGTACGCGCAGGACATTGCGGGTTCGAAGGCGCATGCCTCGATGCTGGCGGCCCAGGGCATCATCGACAAGGCTGATGCCGAAAAGATTGTCGCCGGTCTAGACACGATCCTGTCAGAGATCGAATCCGGCGGCTTCACCTTCCAGCGGGCGCTGGAAGACATCCACATGAACGTGGAATCGCGCCTTGCCACCCTGCTCGGCCCTGCCGCCGGGCGCCTTCACACCGCCCGCTCGCGCAACGACCAGGTGGCGACCGACTTCCGGCTCTATGTGCGCGACACCGTCGACACGCTCGACGCTCAGCTCAAGGACCTGCAGCAGGCGCTGGCCGAGAAGGCGCTGATCCATTCCGGCACGGTGATGCCGGGCTTCACCCATCTCCAGACCGCGCAGCCGGTGACCTTCGGCCACCACCTGCTCGCCTATGTCGAGATGATCGGGCGTGACCGTGGACGTCTCGCGGACGCGCGCAAGCGACTCAACGAATGCCCGCTCGGCGCGGCGGCGCTCGCCGGCACCTCCTTCCCGATCGACCGCTTCGCCACGGCAAGCGCGCTCGGCTTCGACCGGCCGACGGCGAATTCGCTCGATTCCGTCTCCGACCGCGATTTCGTGCTGGAGACGCTGGCCGCCGCGTCGATCTGCGCCATGCATCTGACGCGCTTCGCCGAGGAGATCGTGATCTGGACCTCGCCGCTGGTCGGGCTGGTGAAGCTGTCGGACCGCTTCACCACCGGCTCCTCCATCATGCCGCAGAAGCGCAACCCGGACGCGGCGGAATTGGTGCGCGGCAAGATCGGCCGCATCGCCGGCGCCTTCTCCGGCCTGCTCATGGTGATGAAGGGCCTCGCGCTCGCCTATGCCAAGGACATGCAGGAGGACAAGGAAGGCGCCTTCGACGCATTCTCGACCCTGTCTCTGATGATCGCCGCCACCGCCGGCATGGTGCGCGACCTGGTGCCGGACGAGAAGAAGATGAAGGCGGCGGCGGGCGCGGGCTATTCTACCGCCACGGACCTCGCCGACTGGCTGGTGCGCGTGCTCGGGCTGCCGTTCCGCGAGGCGCACCACGTCACCGGCCGCATCGTCGCCGTCGCTGCCGCCAAGGACGCGCCGCTGCACCGGCTGTCGCTGGCCGAGATGCAGGAAGTGGAGCCGCGCATCACCCAGGACGTGTTCGGCGTACTGTCGGTGACGAAGTCGGTGGAGAGCCGCGTCTCCTATGGCGGCACCGCGCCGAAGAACGTCCGCGCCCAGGCCAAGCGCTGGCTGAAGCAGCTGGCGAAGGAAGGCTGACGTCAGTCAGCCTTCCGGCCGAGCAATCTCAACGCATTGGCCGTCACCAGCACGGTGGCGCCGGTGTCGGCGAGGATGGCGGGCCACAGACCGGTGATGCCGGCGATGGTGGTGACAAGGAACACCGCCTTCAGCCCCAACGCGAGGGTGATGTTCTGGTGGATGTTGCGCATGGTCGCGCGTGACAGCTCGACCATGGCGCCGACATCGCCGACGCGCCCATGCAGCACGGCAGCGTCCGCCGTCTCCAGCGCGACGTCCGTACCCCCGCCCATGGCGATGCCGACATCGGCGCTCGCGAGCGCCGGGGCGTCGTTGATGCCGTCGCCGACCTTGGCGACGGTGAAGCCCTCGGCCTTCAATTCGCCGACGATGCGCTGCTTGTCGGCCGGCATCAGCCCGGCGCGCACCTCGATGCCGAGATCGGCGCCGATGGCGTTGGCGGTGCGCTCATTGTCACCTGTGAGCATGATCGTGCGGATGCCCGCCGCCTTCAGCGCGGCAAGGCTCTCGGCCGCGTCGGCGCGCGGCTCGTCGCGCATGGCGATGAGGCCCTCCACCACGCCGTCGACCAGCAGCACCGCGACGGTCTTGCCCTCGTCGTTGAGCCGGCCGATGGCGGCGCGCAGCGCCTCCGACAGCGAGGCCCGCTTGGCCGCAGCCTTGGGCGAGCCGAGGAACAGCGCCCGCCCCTCGACGATGCCGCTGACGCCCTCGCCGCCGAGCGCGCCGGCCCCGCTCACCGCCGGATAAGCGATCCCACGCGCTGCGGCTTCGCCGAGTATGGCGCTGGCTAGCGGATGGGTGGAGCCCGCTTCCAGCGCGGCGGCGCGGGCGAGCAGGGCCGCCTCGTCGCCGGCGAAGACCACGAGGTCGGTGACCTCTGGCTTGCCCTCGGTCAGGGTGCCGGTCTTGTCGAAGGCGACGGCGGTGACGTTGCGCAGATTCTCCAGCACCGCGCCGCCCTTGATGAGGAGGCCGCGCCGCGCGCCGGAGGCGAGGCCGGCGGCCACCGCCGCCGGGGTGGAGATGACCAGCGCGCAGGGACAGCCGATCAAGAGGATGGCCAAGCCCTTGTAGATCCACTCGTCCCACGGCGCGCCGGCGACGAGCGGCGGCAGCACCGCGATCAGCGCGGCAAGCACCACGACCAACGGCGTGTAATAGCGGGAGAAACGGTCGATGAAGCGCTCGGTCGGCGCCTTGCTCTCCTGCGCCTCCTCCACCAGCCGCACCACCCGGGCGATGGTGTTGTCGGAAGGTTCCGTGGTCGCGCGGATGGTCAGCGCCGCCTCGGCGTTCACCGTGCCGGCGAAGACGGGATCGCCCGCCTGCTTGGGCACCGGCACGCTCTCGCCGGTCACCGGCGCCTCGTTCACCGCGCCGATGCCTTCCAGCACCTCGCCGTCGGCGGGGATGCGCTCGCCGGGGCGGACGAGGATGACGTCGCCGATCCTGAGGCTTGTCGCCGGCACCTCGCTTGTGCCCGAACCTTGGACGAGGCGGGCGGTCTTCGGCACCAAGGCCGTCAGCGCGCGGATGGAATCGCGGGCGCGGCCGGCGGCGAAGCCTTCCAGCAACTCACCGACAAGAAAGAGAAAAACGACGGCGGCGGCCTCCTCGGAAGCGCCGATGATCACCGCGCCGACGGCGGCGATGGTCATCAGCATCTCGATGGAGAAGGGCGTGCCGGCGAAGGCGGCGGCGACGGCGCGCCGCGCGATCGGGACCAGCCCGACCAGCAGCGCGGCGATGAAGATCCACGGGTTGAGCTGCGGCAGGAAGTGGCCGAGGACATAGGCCGCGACCAGCGCCGCGCCGCAGACGATGGTCAGACGTGCCTTGCGGCCGGGCAGCCAGGAGGGGCCGGCGAGAGCGGCCGGAGCCGCCGCGGAGGTGGCTTCCAGCTGGTGACCAGAATGGTGACTTTCGCCGTGCCACCGGTGGCCATCATCGGGGTGGTGGTGGCCACGATCATGGGCATGGTCATGATCATGGTCGTGCCTGCAGCAATCGTCGTGCGCGTGGTCGTGGTCATGCCCGGCGCAGCAGGAATCATGCGCGTGGTCGTGCGCCTTCTCCGGAAGACCCGGCGCCACCGGCGGGGTCGCCGCCGCCGGCAGCAGGGCGATGCCGTAGCCGAGCCCGCTGACGCGCTTCTCCAGCACGGCGAGGTCGGCGCCGTCATGCTCGACCGTCATCGTCCCGGCCGTCACCGAGACCGACACCTCCGCCACACCGGTCACGCGGCGCACCGCCGTGTCGATCTTGGTCGCGCAGGCCGCGCAATCCATGCCCTCGATGCGGTAGCGGGTCTTCAGGGCGGACATTCCAGCACCTCTTGCTTCAGCGTGGCGGCGAGCCTAATTCCTCCAGCGACTAGAGGAGCAAGCGGGAAATGGGGAAGAACCCGAAGACGCAGTTCAGCATCGGCGAAGTGGCGCGCACCAGCGGCGTGAAGGTGCCGACCATCCGCTATTACGAGGAGATCGGCCTCTTGCCCTCGCCGCCGCGCACCGAGGGCGGGCGCCGTTCCTATGGCGCGGAGGACATGCGCCGCCTCGCCTTCATCCGCCATGCGCGCGAGCTCGGCTTCGAGATCGAGGCCATCCGCACGCTGCTGCGGCTGCAGGACGAGCCGGACCAGTCCTGCGCCGCCGCCGACGCCATCGCCCGCGACCGCCTGATGGAGGTGGAACGGCGCATCGCCAGCCTCACCGCGCTGAAGGCGGAGCTGGAGCGCATGGTCGAGGGCTGCTCGCACGGCCATGTCGGCGAGTGCCGGGTGATCGAGATCCTCGCCGACCATGGCGAATGCCGATTCCATGACGGCCCGGCCGATCCGGCGGCGTTCGGACAATAAGCTTCGCCGGCGCTGTCCGGGGATGGGGCGGACTGGCCTGTCTTTCCCAATGCAATCTCTAGGTGGTGAGATACCTCTCGGCGATTGGAAGCGTGGTTCCCGGGTAACACCTTGCGCAGAAGCGGCATCGCGGATGAACTACACACTCACGGATAGGTTGCGCCCGAAACTGTACAGATATTAGAAGTAATTTCTCGGCAATCTGCCCGGTACGCGGATCCGATGCATCGTCGCCAGTTCATCGCCGGCCTCGCGGCCGGCTGCCTTCCGCTCACGGTAGCGCTTGGCCAGGTCGCGGACGCGGCCGGCGCAGGCGGCCGTCTGACGCTTTTCTCGCCGGCGCCGGAAGATACCGGCTGGTCCGTGCTGGCGCGGGCCATCGCCAGCAGCGTGCGCGAGGCCGATATCGAGCCCGTCCTCCTCTATGAGCCACATGGAGCGCCTTCCGGCCTGCGGCGCTTCCGGCACGACTATGCCGGGCGGGGCGATGCGCTGATGGTGAGCGGCGCCAGCCTGATCATCAGGGCTCTGATGGCGCGGCTTTCCGCCGGTCTCGACGACCTGATCCCCGTGGCGCGGCTGACGAGCGAATATCTCGCCGTCGCCGTGCGGCCGGAGCAGCCCTACCAGTCGCTCGCCGAGCTCCTCAACGCGCTGGCCAAGAGCCCTTCCGGCGTCCAGTTCTGCGGCGGCAGCATCGGCACCATGGACCATTTGCTCGCCAAGATGATCGCCCGGCGGACGGGGCTCGGGGATCGCCAGCTGCGCTACCGCCCCTATCTGGGCAACACCGCTCCCATCGAAGCGACGCTGCGGGGCAACGAGTTGCTGGTTATCGCCGGATTGAGCGAGCTGCAGCCGCATCTCGCCCTCGGCCAGCTGCGCGCGCTCGCGATCTCCGCGCCGCAGCGGCTGCCCGGCAGCGGCGTGCCGACCTTCCTCGAGCAGGGGCTGAACATCGAACTCAGCAACTGGCGCGGCGTCTTCGCCCCGCCCGGCCTCGATCCGGCAGGAGCCCGGCACCTGATCGCGCTCACCGACCGGATGGTGACGGGCATCGACTGGAAGGCGACCCTGTTCCGCTACAACTGGATCGGCGCCTATCTCCCTGGCGCCGCCTTCGGCACCTTCCTGCGCGAGGAGACCGCGCGGCTGCGCGCCGTGCTCAACGAGCTCGGGATGTGAGCCGCTCGGGCTCGACATCCGGCGTGAAGCTCGCGCGCGCCTCGCGCACCGCTCCCGCAATGAAATCCTCGACCTCGCTTATGCGCCGGAGATCGTGGATGTCGGCATGGGTGACCAGCCAGTAGGAGCGGCGGAAGCTCAGCTCCGGCAGCACCTGCACCAATTCGCCATGGGTGCGCGCGGCATAGTCGTGCAGGATGCCGACCCCCGCGCCCGCACGCACCGCCTCCATCTGCCCGACCACGCTGGCACATTCGAGCCGCCGCGCCTCGATCTCGCGGAAGGCCTCGAAATAGTCGAGCGCCGGCGAGTAGACGAGGTCGGGGACATAGGTGATGAGCAGGCGGCCGGCGAGATCGCCCGTCCCGTCGATCGCGCCCGTACGTTCGAGATAGCCGCGCGAGGCATAGACGCCGAGCGTATAGTCGGTGAGCTTGCGGGCGACGAGGCGCCCCTCGCTCGGCCGCTGCAGCGTCACGGCGATGTCCACCTCGCGCTTGGGCAGCGAGAAGCTGCGCGGCAGCGGCGCGAGCTGGATGGTGAGCCCCGGATGCTCCTCGGCGAGGCGGCCGAGGCGCGGGGCGAGGAAATAGGTGCCGAAGCCGTCCGGCGCGCCGATCCGCACCGTCCCCGCCAAGGCGAGATCGACATTGCCGAGCGCCGCCTGCGCCTGCAGCATCTCGGTCTCCACCCGCTCGGCATGGGCGAGCAGGCGCTCGCCGGCCGGGGTGAGCTCGCTCCCCGTGGTGCGGCGCTCGATCAGCTTGCTGCCGAGGCTCGCCTCCAGCACGCCGAGCCGCCGGCCGACGGTCGCATGGTCGAGCCCGAGCTGACGCGCCGCCGCCAGCATCTGGCCGGCCCGCGCCACGGCGAGGAAGATGCGCAGGTGATCCCAGTCCATCTCAATGCCCTTTAGCCAATCCGCGCACAACGGATGGGCGAGCATCGTCGTTGAAGTGAGCTTCTTCGACAAGCACAACCGTCAGCACCAGCAAGGAGACAGGCGCATGGCGGTCATCGGTCACTATATCGGCGGCAAGGCCGTCACCACCTCCGGGCGCTCGGCGCCGGTGTTCGATCCCTCGACCGGCGCGCAGTCGGGCGAGGTCCTGCTCGCCTCCACCGCCACGGTGGGCGAGGCGGTGGCCTCCGCGGCGAAGGCGTTCCCGGCCTGGGCGGACACGCCGCCGCTGACGCGCGCGCGCATCCTGTTCAAGTTCAAGGCGCTGCTGGAACGCGACATGGACGCGCTCGCCGCCGCCATCACCGCCGAGCACGGCAAGACCTTCGAGGACGCCAAGGGCGAGGTGACCCGCGGCATCGAGGTGGTCGAGTTCGCCTGCGGCATCCCGCACCTCATGCGCGGCGACTTCACCGAGCAGGTGGCGCGCGGCGTCGACGTGTTCTCCGCCCGCCATCCGGTCGGCGTGGTCGCCGGCATCACCCCGTTCAACTTCCCGGTCATGGTGCCGATGTGGATGTTCCCGGTGGCGCTGGCCTGCGGCAACACCTTCGTGCTGAAGCCCTCCGAGAAGGACCCGTCGCCCTCGCTGATGCTGGCCGAGCTGCTGGCCGAGGCCGGGCTTCCGGCCGGCGTGTTCAACGTGGTGCAGGGCGACAAGGAGGCGGTGGACACGCTGCTGACGCATCCGGACGTCGCCGCGGTGAGCTTCGTCGGCTCCACCGCCATCGGCGAGTACGTGTACAAGACCGCCGCCGCGTCGGGTAAGCGCGCGCAGGCGCTGTGCGGGGCCAAGAACCACCTCGTGGTGATGCCCGATGCCGATCTCGACAAGACCGTCGACGCGCTGATGGGCGCCGGCTACGGCTCGGCCGGCGAGCGCTGCATGGCGGTGTCGGTGGCGGTCGCGGTCGGCGGCGTCGGCGACGCGCTGATGGAGAAGCTGGTGCCGAAGGTGCGCTCGCTCAAGGTCGGTCCAGGCATGGACCGCGACAGCGAGATGGGCCCGCTGGTGACCAGGGAGCACCTCGCCAAGGTCTCGGGCTATGTCGATACCGGCGTCGCGGAAGGCGCGAAGCTCGTGGTCGACGGGCGCGGACTGAAGCTGCAGGGCTATGAGAACGGCTACTTCATCGGCGGCTGCCTGTTCGACGAGGTCACGCCGGAGATGAAGATCTACAAGGACGAGATCTTCGGCCCGGTGCTCTCGGTGGTGCGCGTCGACCGCTATGACGAGGCACTCAAGCTGGTCAACGACCACGAATACGGCAACGGCGCCGCCATCTTCACCCGCGACGGCGACTCGGCGCGCGCCTTCGACCGCGACGCCAAGGCCGGCATGATCGGCATCAACGTGCCGATCCCGGTGCCGGTGGCGTTCCATTCCTTCGGCGGCTGGAAGCGGTCGATCTTCGGCGACCGCAACGTCTACGGCATGGAGGGCGTGGGCTTCTACACCAAGATGAAGACCACCACCGCCCGCTGGCCGACCGGCATCCGCGAGGGCGCCCAGTTCGTCATGCCGACGACGGGGTGAGGCTTTCGCCCGTCCGACACTGACCACGGCGCTCCGTCATCCTGAGGTGCCCGGCCAACGGCCGGGCCTCGAAGGATGCTCGCCGGGGTGCGCGGTGCCGACCATCCTTCGAGGCTCGCTGCGCTCGCACCTCAGGATGACGGCGTTCTTTCGGTTGTTAACGGGAGCGCCGCTGCTGCCACTATCCGTCAGCAGCGTTCGGGCTATGATCCGCCCATGTCGCGCTCCGAACGCCTCTTCGACCTCCTCGAGGTGCTGCGCCGCCATCGGCGGCCGGTGAGCGGGCGCGCGCTCGCCGAGGAGATCGGCGTCAGCCTGCGCACGCTCTACCGCGACATCGCCAGCCTGCAGGCGCAGGGAGCCACCATCGAGGGCGAGGCCGGGGTCGGCTATGTGCTGCGGCCGGGCTTCCTGCTGCCGCCGCTGATGTTCACGCCGGAGGAGATCGAGGCGCTGGTGCTCGGCTCGCGCTGGGTGGCGGGGCGTGCCGACGGCAGGCTCGCCGAGGCCGCCCGCTCGGCGCTGGCGCGCATCGGCGCGGTGCTGCCGCCGGACCTGCGCGAGGAGATGGAGGGCTCGTCGCTGTTCATCGCGCCGGGCGCGCCGATCCCCGCCGATGCCATCGACGCGGCGATCCTGCGCAAGGCGATCCGCACCGAGAGCAAGCTGCTGCTGAACTACAGCGACGCCAACGGCGCTCCGAGCGAGCGGGTGGTGTGGCCCTTCGCGCTGGCCTTCTTCGACCAGGTGCGGCTGCTGATCAGCTGGTGCGAGCTGCGCGACGACTTCCGCAGCTTCCGCACCGACCGCATCGCGATGGTGGAGATGATGGAGACCCGCTACCCGACGCGGCGGGCGGACCTCCTGAAGCAATGGAAGCAGGTGAAGCACGCCCAGCCCGCGCATGAGGTGCATACCGCCGAATGATGCTGACGAAAATTGGCAGCAGCATCGGCTAGGGTCGTCCTTTGACGAACCGATCGGGGGCACCATGATCGACGCAAGCAAGATCCTTCTCTACGTCAACGATCCCGCGGCAAGCGCCCGTTTCTACGGCTCGCTGCTGGAACGCGAACCCATCAAGGAAACCGCCAGCGTGGCGGTGCTGGAGCTGGCGCCCGGCATGTCGCTCGCCTTGTGGCGGCGCGACGGGGTGAAGCCGCTGCCGCATCTGCGCTCCGGCGGCAACGAGATCGGCTTCCGCGTGGCGGATGCCGCCGCGGTCGACGCCCAGTATGAGTGCTGGGCCAACAAGGGCGTGCCGATCGCGCTGCCGCCGACCGACCTCGATTTCGGCCGCAGCTTCGTGGCGCTCGATCCCGACGGCCACCGCCTGCGGGTCTACGCCTCCGACGGCGACATGTAGCCGACAAACAGTATCGGCCGCGCCGCGCTCAGTCGTGGGCGCGGCCGAAGTCCGGCGCCGCCGTCTCCTGGCCGATCTCGATGATCGAGCGGCGGATGGCGCGGGTGCGGGTGAACAGGTCGAACAACTTGTCGCCCTCGGCCCAGCGGATCGAGCGTTGAAGCGCTATCAGGTCCTCGGTGAAGCGGCCGAGCACCTCCAGCACCGCCTCGCGGTTGTTGAGGAACACGTCGCGCCACATGGTCGGGTCGGAGGCGGCGATGCGGGTGAAGTCGCGGAAGCCACCGGCCGAATACTTGATCACCTCGGACTGCGTGACGGTCTCGAGGTCCGCCGCCGTGCCGACGATGTTGTAGGCGATGAGGTGCGGTACATGCGAGGTGATGGCGAGCACCAGGTCGTGGTGATCGGCCGTCATGGTCTCGACATTGGCGCCCATCGCACTCCACAGCTCGACGAGCTTCGCCACCGCCGCGGGATCGGCGCCCTCCGGCGGGGTGAGGATCGACCAGCGGTTCTTGAACAGCGTGGCAAAACCCGAGTCCGGCCCGGAATATTCGGTGCCCGCCACCGGATGGCCGGGGATGATGTGCACGCCTTCCGGCAGATGCGCGCGCAGCGCCGAGAGCACCGCCCCCTTCACCGAGCCGACATCGGAGACGATGGCGCCTTGCTTGAGGTGCGGGCCGATCTCCTTCGCCACCGCGCCCATGGCGCCGACCGGCACGCAGAGGATGACGATGTCGGCATCGCGCACCGCCTGCTCGGGCGTCGCGGCGACGAGGTCGGCGAGGCCGAGCGCCAGCACCCGCTCGCGCACCGCCGGCGAGGCGTCATAGGCGACGCGCGTGCCGGCGAGCCCGCGCGCCCGCGCGGCGTGCAGGATGGACGAGCCGATCAGGCCGACGCCGATGACAACGAGCCGGCCGACGATCGGGCTGGCGAGCGGCGGATCAAGCACCATGGCCGCTACTCGTTTTCCCGAGGAACTCGGCCAGCGTCGCCACCAGCAGCCGGTTCGCCTCCTCGGTGCCGACGGAGAGGCGTAGCGCGCCGGGAATGCCATAGGCGTCCACCCGCCGCACGATCAGGCCGCGCTGCATGAGGAAGGCGTCGGCATCCCCCGCGGTCCGGCCGGGCACGTCGGGGAAATGCACCAGCAGGAAGTTGGCGACGCTCGGCGTGACCTCGAGGCCGAGCGCGGTGAGTTCGCGGGTCAGCCAGGGCAGCCAGGTCTCGTTATGCGTCACCGCCGCCTCGGTATGGGCGACGTCGCCGATGGCCGCGGTCGCTGCGGCGATGCCGGGCGCCGAGATGTTGAAGGCGCCGCGGATGCGGTTGAGCGCGTCCACCACCTCGGCCGGCCCGTAGAGCCAGCCGACGCGCAGCGCCGCGAGGCCGTGGATCTTGGAGAAGGTGCGCAGCATCACGACGTTCGTGCAGGTGGCGACCAGCTCGATGCCGGATTCATAGTCGTTGCGCCGCACATATTCCGCATAGGCCGCGTCGAGCACCAGCAGCACATGCGGCGGCAGCGCGCGCTGAAGCCGCTTCACCTCGTCGAAGGCCAGATAGGTGCCGGTCGGGTTGTTCGGGTTGGCGAGGAAGACCATGCGCGTCTTGTCGGTCGCCGCCGCCAGCAGCGCGTCGACATCCGTGCGGTAGTCCTTCTCGGGCGCGACCACCGGCGTCGCCCCGGCCGCCAGCGCGGCGATGCGGTAGATGAGGAAGCCGTATTGCGAATAGACCACTTCGTCGCCCGGCCCGGCATAGGCATGGGCGATCAGGTTGATCAGTTCGTCCGAGCCGGTGCCGCAGACGATGCGCGCCGGATCGAGGCCGTAGGTGGCGCCGATCGCCTCGCGCAGCTTCGTCGAGGAGCCGTCGGGATAGATTTCCAGCGCATCCGTGGACTGGAACGCCGCCAGCGCCTTCGGGCTGGCGCCGAGCGGGCTCTCATTGGAGGAGAGCTTGTGCACCTTCACCCCCGGCGCCGCATGCGACTTGCCCGGCACATAGGCCTCGATCTCCAGCACGTTGGCGCGCGGGACAGGGCGGGTCGGACGGGCGGCGGACGACATGACATAGCTCCGATGGCGGATGGTCGGCGATTGTCAGGAGATGATCGGGAAACGGTACGATCAGCCCTGCGGCTGGTGGGTATAGCGGCTTGCGTGGCTGCCGACGAGAGCCGCCGCGCGCACGGAGGCGCCGGAATCGCGCAGCGCCGCCAGCACGGTGTCGAGGCTGACGTCGTTCACCCGCTCGCCGCCGACCGGAATCGAGGCGAGCAGCGCCGCGCCGTCGAGGCCGCGGTCGGGCACGGCGACGACCTCGGCGAGCGGGGCCAGCGCGCGGGCGGCCTGCGCGTTCCAGCCGGAGACGTGCAGGCTCCACGCCTCCACCTCGGTCACGGCGCCGTCGGTGACGGGATGGGCGATGCAGAACACCGGCAGGCCGGCCGGATGGTCGGCGCGCTCGACGAAGGGCAGCCGGGCGATGATCTTCGGCGCGTGCTCGCCTTCGAGCGCGGTCCACCAGGCGCCGGCGCCCGGCGCGGCGAAGGCCGGCACCAGGCCGAGATCGCCGCGCGAGCGGGCGACCGCGGCGACGACGCCGGAGGCGCCCATATGGCCGATGAAGGGCACGGTGAAGCCGAAATGGAAGCGCGAGGCGTCGCGCATCGCCGCCTCGCCCGAGGCGAGGTCCGCATGCACCGCATAGGGCGCCTGCACATAGGTGAAGGTCGAGATGATGACCCGCCAGATGCCCTCGACCGTGTCGAGGGGGAGGATGCCGCGGTGCCGGTCGACGAGGCGGCGCATCATCGAGGCCTCGCGCGCCGGGCGGAAGGCCGAGCCGCCCTCGGCGCCGCGGGTGCGCTTGACCTGCACGAGCCGGTCGACGATCTGGCTGCGCTCGATCAAAAGCGCGTGCATGCTGGCGTCGATGCGGTCGATCTCCGCACGCAGCACGGAGAGGTCCGCGACCGCCTCGGTCGGGGCCGGAACGGCGGCGGCTTGAACGGGGGCCGGGCTGGTGGCGTTCTTGTTCATCGGCCGATGTTCGTAGCGCCCTCCGCGCGCGGCGCAAATCAAAATCTCATCCCGCGCGATATTGACAAGTCGCCGCTGTGGGATCATCGGATCGTCCGGTATAACGAACTCTTCGTCCGGTAAGTCGGTTTTTCCATGTCTGACAGCGACACGACGCTTGGCGAGATCCGGGCCTTCGAGCCCGCGCGCGGCGAAGCGGATCATCCCCATTCGGCGATCATGCGCTTCGGCGCGGACAAGCCGCTGCAGCTCGACGCCGGCGGCGTGCTGACCCCGTTCCAGATCGCCTACCAGACCTATGGCACGCTGAACGCGGCGCGCTCCAACGCCATCCTCATCTGTCATGCGCTCTCCGGCGACCAGCATGTGGCGAACGTGCATCCCGTCACCGGTAAGCCGGGCTGGTGGGAGACGCTGGTCGGGCCGGGCAAGCCGATCGACACCGATCGTTATTTCGTCATCGGCACCAATGTCATCGGCGGCTGCATGGGCTCGACCGGGCCGTCCTCGCTCAACCCGGCGTCGGGGAAGGCCTACGGGCTCGACCTGCCGATCCTGACCATACGCGACATGGTGCGGGCGCAGGCCATGCTGGTCGACCAGCTCGGCATCGAGAAGCTCTTGGCGGTCGTCGGCGGCTCCATGGGCGGCATGCAGGTGCTGCAATGGGCGGCGAGCTACCCCGAGCGGGTGTTCGCGGCCTTCCCCATCGCCACGGCGGCCCGCCACTCCGCGCAGAACATCGCCTTCCACGAGGTCGGCCGGCAGGCGATCATGGCCGATCCGGAATGGCGCGGCGGGCGCTACCTCGCCGAGGGCAGCAGCCCGCGGCGCGGCCTCTCGGTCGCGCGCATGGCGGCGCACATCACCTATATGTCGGACTCGTCGCTGCACCGGAAGTTCGGCCGGCGGCTGCAGGACCGCGACGGCCACACCTTCTCCTTCGACGCGGACTTCCAGGTGGAGAGCTATCTGCGCCACCAGGGGGAGGCCTTCGTCGACCGCTTCGACGCCAACTCCTATCTCTACATGACCCGGGCGATGGATTATTTCGACCTCGCCGCGGACTATGGCGGCGTGCTGGCGAACGCGTTCAAGGCGACGAAGACGCGGTTCTGCCTGGTGTCCTTCACCTCGGACTGGCTGTTCACCACGGCGGATTCGCGCAACATCGTGCATGCGCTCAACGCCGCCGGCGCGCCGGTCTCCTTCGCCGAGATCGAGAGCGACAAGGGCCACGACGCCTTCCTGCTCGACGAGCCGGAATTCTTCGCCATCACGCGCGGCTTCATCGACGCCGCCGCCCGCGCGGTGGGGGTGAGCTGATGTCGCCGCGCGATCTCGCCCTGAAGGACCTGAAGACCCACGACCTCACCATGCGCGAGGCGGCGCGGGCCTCCTCCGGCGCCCGCGTCGACCTCTTGCTCATCGCCGAGATGGTGCAGCCGGGCTCGCGCGTGCTCGATGTCGGCTCGGGCGACGGCGAATTGCTGGAGCTGCTCGCCACCACCCGCGGCTGCGACGCGCGCGGCATCGAATTGTCGCGCGAGGGGGTGAATGCCGGCGTGGCGCGCGGCCTCGCCGTGATCCAGGGCGATGCCGATATCGACCTCGCCGACTATCCCGACAACGCCTTCGACTATGTGATCCTGTCGCAGACCATCCAGGCGACGCGCCGGCCGAAATGGGTGCTGGAGCAGATGCTGCGCGTCGGCAGCCGCGCCATCGTCTCCTTCCCCAATTTCGGCTTCTGGCGCATGCGGCTCGATTTGCTGATCAACGGCAAGATGCCGAGCACGGAGAACCTGCCGTACCGCTGGCACGACACGCCGAACATCCATTTCTGCACCATCCGCGACTTCGTCGACCTGGTGGACGAGGTGGGCGCCGGCATCGAGCGGGCGGTCGCGCTCGACGCCTCCGGCCACCCGGTGCGCTTCAACCTGCCCTGGGCGGTATGGAACCTGCTCGGCGAGCAGGCGGTGTTCCTGCTGTCGCGGAAGGGGTGAGGCCCTACCGCACGAGGCGGCGGTAGAGGAAACCCTGCATGTCGCGGCGCCCGTCGGCGACGCCATAGACGACGACCGCATCCTCCTCCACCCGGTAGATGATGCGGTAGGTCTTGTGGACGACGATCTCGCGGAAATCGGTCCTGCCGAGGAGCTGCATCTCCTGCGGGATGCGGCCGCGCAGCGGCTGCTCGGCAAGGCTGGCGGCAGCCTCGCGAAGCCCGGCGAGAACGCGCTCCGCGGCCGCCAGTGAGTCGTGCTCGGCGATATAGGCGAACAGCGCCTGCAGATCGGCGCGGGCGTCGGCGGCGACCACAACGCGGCGCGGCATCGCGGCTCAACCCTTGTAGCTGTCCCGAACCTGCCGGAACGCCTCGTCGAGCGGCTCAACCCCGCCCTCCTTCACCTGCTGCTCGGTGAGGGTGAGCGCCTTCATCAGCGCGATCGCCTCCTGCATCTCCTCGTAGCTGTCGATGTCCTGCAGCACCGCCTTGGCCTCGCCGTTGACGGTGATGATCATCGGCTGCTGATGCTCGGCGAGCTTGGCGATCACCTCGGCGGCGTTGGCCTTGAGGTAGCTGATCGGCTTGATGCGTTCGGAAAGCTTCATGATCGGCTCCATCCTTCAGGACCGAATATAGTCCGAATCCGATCCTTAAAGAAGGCCGACCTTCACCCGCCCACCGGCCTCGGCGCCAGCACCGGCTCCAGCACGGGCTTGAGCACCCGCAGGCGCGAGCGGCGCTTGGTGGCGACGGGCTTGTAGACCTGCTTGGTCGCCTCGACGATGTGCACCCCGGCGAAGGGCAGCGACAGCGTGGCGCCGACGCGCTCCCACGCCACCGCCGAGCGCAGGAACCAGTTGCGCGCCACGGGGGGCATGTAGAGCGCCTCGTCCCAGCCCACCGGCGTGAACAGCGCCCCGCGCAAGAGGTCGGTGATCTGCGTGCGCGAGAAGGGGCGGCCATGACCGAACGGGTTGTTTTCCGTGCGCGCCCAGATGCCGCGCCGGCTCGGCACGATGCACAGCAGCCGCCCGCCCGGCGCCAGCACGCGCCAGACCTCGCGCAGCACTTCCTCGGCGTCCGGCGTCATCTCCAGAAGGTGCACGGCGATGACGCGGTCAATCATGCCGTCGCGCAGCGGCAGCTCGGTCTCGTCGACGAGGGCGGCCAGCGTCGGCGCGGCGGAAGGCCAGCGCGTCACCCCCTGCGCGCCCGGCATGAAGGCGAGCGAGCGCTCGCATTCCTCGCGGAACATGCCGAGATAGGGCGTCGCATAGCCGATGCCGAGCAGCGACAGCCCGCGCACATTGTCGAAACGCGCGCGGATGGCGCGCCCGACCAGCCGGCGCGTCACCACGCCGAGCGGCTGGGCATAGAAGCTGCGAAGGCCGACCACATCGGGATACATAGGCTCAACGTTATAGCCGGGCGGATGACGCCTTGAAATCACCACCCTTTTAGGCCACATAGGGGCTGCATGCGGACCAAGCGTCCGTATTCGGGGCCGCGTTGCACGATTTCCGCTTCGGTTCATCCGCGGCAGTCTTCGGCCCCTGATCATCCGAAAACTTTGACGTCCCAGGCCACGCGGGGTGTCTGCCACCCCCCGTGATTCGCGGTTCGCGCCCCTTTTGCGCGCGGACCCGATCGCCCATGAAAGAACGCTACTTGAACACTTTCCCTGAGCTCGGCCTCGCCGAGCCGATCCTGAAAGCCCTCGCGGAAGCGAACCATTCCACTCCCACGCCGATCCAGGCCCAGGCCGTGCCGCAGGTGCTCGCCGGCCGCGACCTCGTCGGCATCGCCCAGACGGGCACCGGCAAGACCGCCGCCTTCGCGCTGCCGATCCTGCACCACCTCGTCACCAAGCGCCTGCGCCCCGAGCGCCGCTCGGCCCGCGCGCTGGTGCTGAGCCCGACCCGGGAACTCTCCGGCCAGATCCTCGAGAGCTTCCGGCTCTACGGCAAGCATGTGCGCCCCTCGACCGCGCTCGCCATCGGCGGCGTGCCGATCGGCCGGCAGGCGCGCTCGCTCGCCGGCGGCGTCGACGTGCTGGTGGCCACGCCCGGCCGCCTCGTCGACCTGCTCGAAAACAATGCGGTGCGGCTCGACATGGTCGAGGTCTTCGTCCTCGACGAAGCCGACCAGATGCTCGACATGGGCTTCATCCACGCCATCCGCTCCATCGTCGCCCGGCTCCCGCACAAGCGCCGCAACCTGTTCTTCTCCGCCACCATGCCGCGCGAGATCGAGAAGCTCGCCGACACGCTGCTGAGCGACCCGGTGCGCGTGGCGGTGACGCCGGTCGCCAAGACCGCCGACAAGATCGAGCAGAAGGTGTTCTTCACCGATCGCGCCGGCAAGCCGAACCTCCTCGTCGAGGTGCTGGGCGAACCCACGCTCGACCGGGCGCTGGTGTTCTCGCGCACCAAGCACGGCGCCGACCGCGTGGTGAAGAGCCTCGCGGGCGCCGGCATCAACGCCGAGGCGATCCACGGCAACAAGTCCCAGCCGCAGCGCGAGCGCGCGCTTGCCGCCTTCCGGCAGGGCGTGGTGAAGGTGCTGGTGGCGACCGACATCGCCGCGCGCGGCATCGACGTGCCGGGCGTCAGCCACGTCATCAATTACGACCTCCCCAACGTGCCGGAGAGCTATGTCCACCGCATCGGCCGCACCGCGCGCGCCGGCCGCGAGGGCATCGCCATCTCCTTCTGCGACGGCGAGGAGCGCCCGTTCCTGCGCGACATCGAGCGGCTGATCAAGCTGACCATCCCCTCGGTCGACCGGCGCGGCGAGACCCGCCGCGACGGCACCACCCGGCCGGTGGCCGGCCGCGAGGACAACAGCTTCCGCGAGGAGCGTGGTCCGCGCGAGCATCGCGGTCCCCGCGAAGACCGTGGTCCGCGTCAGGATCGCGGTCCGCGCCGCGAGGGCGAGCAGCGTCCGTTCCATCGTGGTCCGCGTCCCGAGCATCGCAGCGGCGAGGCGCGTAGCGAGGAACGCGGCCCGCGCCGCGAGGGCGAACAGCGCCCGTTCCATCGCGGTCCCCGCCCGGATCATCGCGGCGGCGAGGCCCGCAGCGAGGAGCGCGGCTTCCGTCCCGAGCGCCCGCATGACGGCCACCGCAAGGACGCGCATCGTCACGACGGGCCGCGCCCGGATGCGCACCGCGCCGACGGGCAGCGCCAGGACGGCCACCGTCATGAAGGGCATCGTCACGAGGGCCATCGCCACGAAGGCGCCCGGCCCGAGGGCGTGCGCCGTGACGGCCCGCCGCGCGAGGGCCGGCGCCCGCCGCGCCGCAAGTCGTTCCGCCCGGCGAACTGAGGTGCCAGGGGCCGGGACCAGTTCCCGGCCCTGCCATGTCGCGTCGACGAGCGGCGGAAGTTGTTTCCGCCGCAGCGCGGCAATATCTAGGCGAGACAAAAGCCTGCCATCAGGGTATTTGCCTAGCGGCGACCTGTACGAGGAGAGCCATTAATGGCGAAAGAGGAACTGCTCGAGTTCGACGGCACCGTGACGGAAGTACTGCCCGACGGCAACTTCCGCGTCGTGCTCGACAATGAACACGAGATACTCGCCTATGCGGCGGGCAAGATGAAGAAGAACCGCATCCGCACCATCGTCGGCGACCGCGTCGTCGTCGAGATGTCGCCCTACGACCTCGAGCGCGGGCGCATCAATTTCCGCCACAAGACCGGCGGCCCCACCCCGCCGATCGGTTCCGGCCAGCGCCGCCCGCCGCCCGGCCGCCGCCGCTGATTCGCTGACCCTCGACGGGGGTCGGCGCGACGTTCAGCGCGGTTGCCGCGCGCGCGGCGCGAAGCCCAGCGCCTGCGCCAGCCCTTCCGGCCGCCCGGCCGGCTCGCTTAAGTCCATGTCCGCCGCCACATGCGCGATATGCGCGCGCATCAGCTCGGCCGCCTCCATCGATGCGCCGCGCTCGATGGCGGCGACGATGTTGGAGTGCTCGTCCGGCGGGCAGGCGGAATGCTCGCCGCGCGCATAGAGCAGGATCGACAGCGAGCTCAGCGCCTGCAACTCGGTGAGCAGCCGGACGAAGACCGGGTTTCCCGCCACTTCCGCCAGCACGACATGGAACGCGCCGGTGAGCCGCACCAGCGTCGCCCGGTCGCCGGCGGCGCGCGCCTCGTCCTCGGTGGCGATGTGCCGGCGCAGACGGGCGAGGGCGTGATCATCGCAGCTGCACGCCGCCGCTCCCGCGATCTCCGGCTCCACCACCGCGCGGGCGGCGAGCACATGGCGGGCATAGGCCCGGCTCGGCGCCGCGACGAAAGCGCCGCGATTGGGATGCTGCTCGACGATGCCGTCCTGCGCGAGGCGCGCCAGGGCCTGGCGCACCACGGTACGGCTGACCCCGAACAGCTCCGCCAGCCGATCCTCGGTCAGCTTCTCGCCCGGCGGCAGCCGCCGCTCGAAGATCGCCTCGAGGATGCGGGCGCGGATAAGCGCCTCGGAACGGCCCCGTTCCGCCGCAGGCGCTTCGCTGCTCAGCTCGTGCATGTCCCGGCTCGTAGGGGTCTCGGCCCGTGAAGCGTCGGACCGTGCGGTCACCCTGCCATTCATGCATGTTTCCCCCGGCGGCGCCATGCGCCATCGGGCACCGGCATGCAGGATTCAGACCGGCCAGTCTGCCATGCGCCAGGCCGAATCCCAGAACATCCATTCCAGCTGGGTCGCGCGCTTATAGGCCGCGTGCATGCGGGTGAGCACGTCCGGCGAGGCGCCGGCCGCGGCGCGGTCGGTGGTGGCGATCACCGCGCGCACCGCCTCGTGGAACTCCTCGCCGGCATAGGTGTCAATCCAGGCGTCATAGGGGTTTGGGCGCACGGCGCGGCCGAGTATGTCGCGGCCGATCTCGGCATAGATCCAGAAGCAGGGCAGCAGCGCCGCCAGCACCACCGGATAGGGCTCGGCATAGGCGTTCGCGATCAGGAAGTTCGAATAATGGTGGCAGACCGGCGACATCTCGGTCCGCCCGAACTCCTCCGGCCCGATGCCGAATTTGTCGAAGAAGTCGGCGTGCAGCGAGCGCTCCACCACCACCGCGACCTTGGCGGCCTCGGCGAACTGCACCAGCCCGTCCGGGTCGTCGGCCTTGGCGGCGGCGATGGCGAGGCCGCGGCCGAAGGCGATGAGGTAATGCGCGTCCTGCACCATGTAGTGGCGGAAGCGCTCCAGCGACAGCGTTCCGTCCGCCAGCGCGTCGTTGAACGGCATGCTGCGGATCGCCTCATAGGTCGGCAGGTTGCGGCCCCAGGCATGCGCGCTGAAGGTGGAGGCGCTGAAGCTCGTCGCGTCGCTGCTCATCGGCATGGTCTCCGGACATGAAAAGGGCCGCTGTCGAAGCGGCCCGGATCATAGTGGCTGTGGCGGGAAGCGCCGATCAATGCGCCGTGCGCGCATCGGCCTCGACGGCCGCGGCCGCCGACTTCACCTGCTCGAGGAAGACCAGGCGGCGGTTGCGGGTCGTCTCGTCCTTGGCGTCCTCGACGTCCTCTTCCGCGTCCTTGATCATCTGCGTGAGGTTTTCGGCGTGCAGCTCGGCGAGCGGGATGGCGGTCTCCGCCAGCACGGTCAGGCCCTGCGGGTTCGCCTCGGCGAAGCCGCCGCGCACGAACAGCTTGCGCGTGGCGCCGTCGCCCTTGATGGTCAGGATGCCGGGCTTGAGCGTCGAGACGAAGGGCGCATGGCCGGCGAGGATGCCGAACTCGCCCTCGGTGCCCGGCACGACGACTTCGCTCACCGTGCCGGAATAGACGAGGCGCTCGGGCGAGACGAGTTCGAACGGGAAGGTGGCCATGGGTCCTCCAGGGGATGCGTCAGCTTGAGCGATCACCGCCCCGCGCCCTCAAGGGGCGCCGGGCGAAGAGGATCACGCCGCCTCGGCAGCCAGCTTCTTGCCCTTCTCGATCGCCTCTTCGATGGTGCCGACCATGTAGAAGGCCTGCTCCGGGAGGTGGTCGTACTTGCCTTCCACCAGGCCCTTGAAGCCCTTGATGGTGTCGGCGAGGTCGACGAGCTTGCCCGGCGAGCCGGTGAAGACTTCGGCGACGTGGAAGGGCTGCGACAGGAAGCGTTCGATCTTGCGGGCGCGGGCGACGGTCGTCTTGTCCTCTTCGGACAGCTCGTCCATGCCCAGGATCGCGATGATGTCCTGCAGCGACTTGTAGCGCTGCAGCGTCTGCTGCACCTGGCGCGCCACGTTGTAGTGCTCCTCGCCGAGGATCATCGGCGACAGGATGCGCGAGGTGCTATCGAGCGGGTCCACCGCCGGGTAGATGCCCTTCTCGGCGATCGAGCGCGACAGCACGGTCGTGGCGTCAAGATGGGCGAAGGAGGCGGCCGGGGCCGGGTCGGTCAGGTCGTCGGCCGGCACGTAGATCGCCTGCACCGAGGTGATCGAACCCTTGGTGGTGGTGGTGATGCGCTCCTGCAGCGCGCCCATGTCGGTGGCGAGCGTCGGCTGGTAGCCCACCGCCGAGGGGATGCGGCCGAGCAGCGCCGACACTTCCGAGCCCGCCTGGGTGAAGCGGAAGATGTTGTCGACGAAGAACAGCACGTCCTGGCCCTGGTCGCGGAAATACTCGGCGACGGTGAGGCCGGTCAGGGCGACGCGGGCGCGGGCGCCCGGCGGCTCGTTCATCTGGCCATAGACGAGGGCGCACTTGGAACCGGCGGCCGAGCCGTTGTTCTCGTGCGGATCGACGTTCACCTTGGACTCGATCATCTCGTGGTAGAGGTCGTTGCCCTCGCGGGTACGCTCGCCCACGCCGGCGAACACGGAATAGCCGCCGTGCGCCTTCGCGATGTTGTTGATGAGCTCCATGATGAGCACGGTCTTGCCGACGCCGGCGCCGCCGAACAGGCCGACCTTGCCGCCCTTGGAGTAGGGCGCCAGCAGGTCGACGACCTTGATGCCGGTGACGAGGATCTCGGCCTCGGTCGACTGCTCGGCATAGGACGGGGCCGGCTGGTGGATGCCGCGGGTGGTCGTGCCGACCACCGGGCCGGCCTCGTCCACCGGCTCGCCGATGACGTTCATGATGCGGCCGAGGGTGGCCTCGCCGACCGGCACCGCGATCGGGCCGCCGGTGTCCTTCACCTCGGCGCCGCGGACCAGACCTTCGGTCGAGTCCATGGCGATGGTGCGCACGGTGTTCTCACCGAGATGCTGCGCCACTTCGAGCACGAGCCGCGCGCCGTTATTGGTGGTGTCCAGCGCGTTCAGGATCTCCGGCAGGTGATCCTCGAACTGCACGTCCACGACGGCGCCGATGACCTGCGTGATGCGTCCGACCTTAGCCATGTCTGTCGTCCTTTTCCGGTCCGTGCCTCACAGCGCCTCGGCGCCGGAGATGATCTCGATCAGTTCCTTCGTGATCATCGCCTGGCGGGTGCGGTTGTAGGTCAAAGTCTGCTTCTTGATCATCTCACCCGCGTTGCGGGTGGCGTTGTCCATCGCGCTCATGCGCGCGCCCTGCTCGGAGGCGCCGTTCTCGAGCAGCGCCTTGAAGATCTGCACCGCGAGGTTGCGCGGCAGCAGGTCGGCGAGGATCTCGGCCTCGCCGGGCTCGTAGTCGTAGACCGCCGACGCGCCCGTGGCCGCAGCCGCCGGCTGCTCCGGGAAGGTGGCGGGGACCAGCTGCTGCGCCGTCGGCACCTGCGAGATGACCGAGTGGAAGCGGCTGAAGAACTGGGTGGCGACGTCGAACTCGCCGGCGGCGAACATGTCGCCGATGTCGTGGGCGATCGCCTGCGCGTCGGCGAAGGTGACGCCCTTATTGGCGCGCAGCTCGACCAGCTTGACGATCTGCTTCGGGAACAGCCGGCGCAGCGGCTCGTAGCCCTTGCGGCCGACGCAGTAGATCTTGACCGTCTTGCCCTGGTTCATCAGCAGGAAAGCCTGCTCGCGGGCGAGGCGGACGATCGACGAGTTGAAGGCTCCGCACAGGCCGCGCTCGGCGGTGAGCACGAGCAGCAGGTGCGTCTCGTCCTTGCCGGTGCCGGTGAGCAGCCGCGGCACGTCCGGGCCGGCGGCGACGGCATTGGCGATGTTGCCGAGCACGCCTTCCATGCGCTGGGCATAGGGACGCGCGGCCTCGGCGGCCTGCTGGGCGCGCCGCAGCTTGGCCGCGGCCACCATCTGCATCGCCTTGGTGATCTTCTGCGTCGCCTTCACCGAAGCGATGCGATTGCGCAGATCCTTAAGGCTGGCCATTTACCCCGATGCTCCGCTGCGCTCAGGCGAAGGTCTTCGCGAAGGCGTCGATCGCCTTGACGAGCTTCTCGGTGGTGTCCTTCGACAGCTCCTTGGAGGTGCGGATCGTGTCGAGGATGTCGGCGTGCTTGGAGCGCAGGGCCAGCAGCAGGCCGTTCTCGAACTCGCGCACCTTGGAGACCGGCAGGGCGTCGAGATAGCCGTTGGTGCCGGCGTAGATCACCACCACCTGCTCCTCGACCTTCAGCGGCGAGAACTGCGACTGCTTCAGCAACTCGGTCAGGCGGGCGCCGCGGTTGAGCAGCTTCTGCGTGGCGGCGTCGAGGTCCGAGCCGAACTGGGCGAAGGCGGCCAGCTCGCGGTACTGGGCGAGCTCGCCCTTGATCTTGCCGGCAACCTGCTTCATCGCCTTGATCTGCGCCGAGGAGCCGACGCGCGACACCGAGAGGCCGACGTTCACCGCCGGGCGGATGCCCTGGAAGAACAGGTCGGACTCGAGGAAGATCTGGCCGTCGGTGATCGAGATCACGTTGGTCGGGATGTAGGCCGACACGTCGTTGGCCTGGGTCTCGATGACCGGAAGGGCGGTCAGCGAGCCGGCGCCGTTCTCGTCATTGAGCTTGGCGGCGCGCTCCAGCAGGCGGGAGTGCAGGTAGAACACGTCGCCCGGATAGGCTTCGCGGCCCGGCGGGCGGCGCAGCAGCAGCGACATCTGGCGGTACGCCACGGCCTGCTTGGACAGGTCGTCATGGATGATGAGGGCGTGCATGCCGTTGTCGCGGAAGAACTCGCCCATGGCGGTGCCGGCGAACGGCGCCAGGAACTGCATCGGCGCGGCGTCGGAAGCGGTGGCGGCGACGACGATGGAATATTCCAGCGCGCCCTGCTCTTCCAGCACCTTCACGAACTGCGCGACGGTCGAGCGCTTCTGGCCCACCGCGACGTAGACGCAGTAGAGCTTGGCCTTCTCGTCCGTGCCCTGGTTGATGGGCTTCTGGTTGAGGATGGTGTCGAGCGCGATGGCGGTCTTGCCGGTCTGGCGGTCGCCGATGATCAGCTCGCGCTGGCCGCGGCCGATCGGGATCAGCGCGTCGATGGCCTTGAGGCCGGTCTGCATCGGCTCGTGCACCGACTTGCGCGGAATGATGCCCGGGGCCTTCACGTCGACGCGGCGACGCTCGGTGGCCTCGATCGGACCCTTGCCGTCGATCGGGTTGCCGAGAGCGTCGACCACGCGGCCGAGCAGGCCCTTGCCGACCGGAACGTCGACGATGGCGCCGGTGCGCTTGACGGTCTGGCCTTCCTTGATCTCGCGGTCGGAGCCGAAGATGACGACGCCGACATTGTCGATTTCGAGGTTCAGCGCCATGCCGCGCGTGCCGTTCTCGAACTCGACCATCTCGCCGGCCTGGACGTTGTCGAGGCCGTAGATGCGGGCGATGCCGTCACCGACGGAGAGGACCTGACCCACCTCGGAGACTTCGGCTTCCTGGCCGAAATTCTTGATCTGCTCCTTGAGGATCGCGGAAATTTCAGCGGCGCGGATATCCATCAGCGAACCTCTTTCATCGCAGTGCGGATCGAATTGAGCTTGGTCTTGAGCGAGGCGTCGACGAGCTTCGAGCCGAGCTTGACCTTGAGCCCGCCGAGCAGCGAGGGATCGACCTCGACGGCAAGCTTGACGTTCTTGCCGGTCATCGCGTCGAGCGCCTGCTTCAGCGTGGCGGCGTGGGATTCAGAGAGCGGCTGGGCGACCGTGACCTCGGCCATCACCTCGCCCTTGTAGGCGAAGACCAGCGCCTCATAGGCGCGGATGATCGCCTCGACCGTGAACAGGCGGCGGTTGGCCGCCACGGTCTTGAAGAAATTGCCGGCGAGACCGCCGATCCCGGCCTTGTCGAGGATGGCGGCGACCGCCCTTTCCTGCTCCTCGGAGGAGAACACCGCGCTGCGCACCAGGCGCTTGAGATCGTCGCTCTCGGCGATCAGGGCGGCGAACCTGTCGAGGTCGGCCTTCACCGCATCGACGGCATTGGCGTCGCGGGCGAGCTCGAAGAGCGCCGTCGCGTAACGTCCTGCCACTCCGGATACGTAGGTCTCGGCCACTGTGCCTCTCTCGGGACTTGTCCGAAGCGATGCCCGCCAGGACGGCGCCGGCTCGCGGACGGGAAAGGTTCAAACTCAAGCGGGACCGGACTTTGACGCCCGCCCCCGAAGTCGGCGGTTCCCTAACACGGCTGTTTGAACGCTGCAACACGGGGACGTGAGGGATTGAGGGGGGCAAATGACGTAGCGGCCCCGTAGCACCGTCAAACGCCGGCAAACCAATCACGCCAAGGCTTTGCGCCACCTGCGGCGCTTTGCTGCACCACCGCCGTGACGCAGCGTCAGATCGCGTCCGGCGCGCCCCTGCGCGGGCGTGTCGCGCCGGCTCGGCGCCGCTCTGGCATGCCAGATAACATCAGTCGCGGGTCACCCGCAGCGCCGCCGCCGCGGCGATCGGGCCGAGCACGAGGGAGGCGAGCGACAGGCCGGCAAGGATGCGGAACGGCGTGCCGAAGGGCACGGTGCCGCCGAGCGCGGTGCCGGTCGCCGCCACCGCGAAGATCAGCACGGGGATGGTCAGCGGCATCACCAGCACCGCCACCAGCAGCCCGCCGCGGCGGAAGGCGGCGGCAAACGCCGCGCCGATCAGCCCGAGAAAGGTGATCGCCGGCGTGCCGACGAGCAGCGTCAGCGTCAGTGCGCCGATGGAGGCGGGCTCGAGGTTGAGCAGCAGCGACAGCACCGGCGCGGCGATGACGAGCGGCAGCCCCGTCGCAATCCAGTGGGCGAGGCCCTTGGCGGCGGCGATCAGCTCCAGCGGCAGTTCCAGCATCGACATGACGTCGAGCGAGCCGTCCTCGGCGTCCGCCGCGAAAAGCCGGTCGAGGCCGATCAGCGAAGCGAGCAGCGCGCCGATCCACAATATCGCCGGGCCGATGCGCGCGAGCAAAGCGAGGTCCGGGCCGATGGCGAAGGGCGTCACCACCACGACGGCGAGGAAGAAGACGACGCCGAGCCCGGCGCCGCCGCCGGCGCGGATGGCGAGCCTGAGGTCGCGCTGGAGCAGGGCGAGGAAGGCGCGGCTCATGCGACCACCGAAGCTATGGGGCTCGCCGGGCGCCGGGCGCCGAGGTCGAGCGCATCGGAGGGGCCGAGATCGAGCGGGGCGTGGGTGGCGGCGACGATCATTCCGCCTTTGTCGACGTGCGCACGCGCGAGGGCGGCGAAGCGCGCCTGCGCGGCGACGTCGAGCGCCGTGGTCGGCTCGTCCAGCAGCCAGAGCGGGCGCTCGGCGACGAGAAGCCGGGCGAGCGCGAGCCGCCGCTTCTGCCCGGCCGAGAGCACGGCGACGGGGAGCCCGCCGAGGCCGCCGAGCCCGACCTCCTCCATGGCTTCAGTGACCGTTAGCGCCGGCCGGCCCAGCATGGCGCGCCAGAAGGAAAGGTTCTCCTCGGCCGAGAGCGCCGCCTTGTGGGCGTCGAGATGGCCGAGATAGTGCACCTCCTCGGCGAAATCCTCCGGCTCGGCGGCGCCTTCGAGGCGGATGCGGCCGGCGGCCGGCCCGGAAAGCCCCGCCAGCAGGCGCAGGAGCGAGGACTTGCCGGTGCCGTTCGGGCCGGTGACGACGAGCGCGCGCCCCGATTCCAGGGTGAAGCCGAGCCCCTCGAACAGCAGCCGCGCCCCGCGCCGGCAGGCCAGATCCTCGACGACGAGGCGCATCAGCGCTTCCACCCGTTACCGCAGGCGATGCAGCGCACAAATTTCCGATGCATCGCGTCGTGCCCTCTAGGATCGGAGTTTGAAATGGCTCTATATAGAATTCTGAACGATGCGCCCCGCGCCGCAGACAGGGCAGCGCGAGCTATAGCCCGCCAGCCCTCCCTCCTCCAAGGCCCGGCGCATCCTGCCACACCGTTAGCGGGGATCAGTCAGCCGTGACGTCGCTCGACAGCTTCAAAAGCCGGAAAACTCTCACCGTCGGGACCAAGACCTACGTCTATTACAGCCTGCCGGAGGCCGAAAAGAACGGCCTCGAAGGCGTCTCGGCCCTGCCCTTCTCCATGAAGGTGCTGCTGGAAAACCTGCTCCGCTTCGAGGACGGCCGCTCCGTCTCCAAGAACGACATCATCTCCATCAAGGACTGGCTCCTCAACCGCGGCAAGGCCGAGCGCGAGATCGCCTATCGCCCCGCGCGCGTGCTGATGCAGGACTTCACCGGCGTTCCGGCCGTGGTCGACCTCGCCGCCATGCGCGACGCCATGGTCAATCTCGGCGGCGACCCCAAGCGCATCAACCCGCTGGTGCCGGTCGACCTCGTCATCGACCATTCGGTGATCGTCAACTTCTTCGGCAACAACGCCGCCTTCGGCAAGAATGTCGAGGAAGAGTACAAGCAGAATCAGGAGCGCTACCGCTTCCTGAAATGGGGCCAGTCGGCCTTCGACAATTTCCGCGTCGTGCCGCCCGGCACCGGCATCTGCCACCAGGTGAACCTCGAATATCTGGCGCAGACCGTGTGGACCAAGGACGAGGATGGGGCGACCGTCGCCTATCCCGACACCTGCGTCGGCACCGACAGCCACACCACCATGGTCAACGGCCTCGGCGTGCTCGGCTGGGGCGTGGGCGGCATCGAGGCCGAGGCGGCCATGCTCGGCCAGCCGGTCTCTATGCTCATCCCCGAGGTGATCGGCTTCAAGCTGACCGGCCAGCTCAACGAGGGCATCACCGCCACCGACCTCGTGCTCACCGTCACCCAGATGCTGCGCAAGAAGGGCGTGGTCGGCAAGTTCGTCGAGTTCTTCGGCCCCGGCCTCGACCACCTCTCGCTCGCCGACCGCGCCACCATCGGCAACATGGCCCCGGAATACGGCGCCACCTGCGGCTTCTTCCCGGTCGATTCGGAGACCATCGCCTATCTCGACGAAACCGGCCGCACCGACGAGCGCATCGCCCTCGTCGAGGCCTATTCGAAGGCGCAGGGCATGTGGCGCGAGGCGAGCACCTCCGATCCCGTCTTCACCGACGTGCTCGAGCTCGACATCTCGACCGTGCTGCCCTCGCTCGCCGGCCCGAAGCGCCCGCAGGACCGCGTGCTGCTCTCCGGCACCAAGCAGGGCTTCCTCGCCGCGCTCGAGGGCGAGTTCAAGAAGCCGGGCGAGGCGGCCAAGCGCGTGGCGGTGGAAGGCGCCGACTACACGCTCGGCCATGGCGACGTGACGATTGCCGCCATCACCTCCTGCACCAACACCTCGAATCCGAGCGTGCTGATCGCCGCGGGCCTGCTCGCCCGCAACGCCGTCGCCAAGGGCCTGACCTCCAAGCCCTGGGTGAAGACCTCGCTGGCGCCCGGCAGCCAGGTGGTCGAAGGCTATCTCAACGCCTCCGGCCTCCAGCCCGACCTCGACAAGCTCGGCTTCAACCTGGTCGGCTTCGGCTGCACCACCTGCATCGGCAATTCCGGCCCGCTGCCCGAGGCGATCTCGGAGGCGGTCAACAAGAACGACCTCGTCGCCGGCGCCGTCATCTCCGGCAACCGCAACTTCGAAGGCCGCGTGAACCCGGACGTGAAGGCGAACTACCTCGCCTCCCCGCCGCTGGTCGTCGCCTACGCCATCGCCGGCTCGCTGCAGATCGACCTCACCACCGAGCCGCTCGGCACGGGCTCGGACGGGCAGCCGGTGTTCCTCAAGGACATCTGGCCGTCCAACCAGGAGATCGCGAAGTTCATCCGCGAGAACGTCACCAAGAAGATGTTCCAGGAGAAATACGCGGACGTGTTCAAGGGCGATGAGAACTGGCGCAAGATCGCCATTCCCACCGGCGAGACCTATGCCTGGGACGACCGCTCCACCTATGTGCAGAACCCGCCCTATTTCGAGGGCATGAAGATGGAGCCGGAGCCGGTCACCGACATCATCAAGGCGCGGGTGATGGGCCTGTTCCTCGACTCCATCACCACCGACCACATCTCGCCCGCCGGCTCGATCAAGGAAGCCAGCCCCGCCGGCCACTATCTGCGCGACCATCAGGTCCGCCCGGCCGACTTCAACCAGTACGGCACGCGGCGCGGCAACCACCAGGTGATGATGCGCGGCACCTTCGCCAACATCCGCATCAAGAACCAGATGCTGAGCGGCAAGGAAGGCGGCTTCACCACGCACTGGCCCGATGGCACGGAGATGCCGATCTACGACGCCGCCATGCTCTACAAGCGGGAAGGCGTGCCGACCGTCGTCTTCGCCGGCAAGGAATACGGCACCGGCTCCTCGCGCGACTGGGCGGCCAAGGGCACGGCACTGCTCGGCATCCGCGCCGTCATCGCCCAGAGCTTCGAGCGCATCCACCGCTCGAACCTGGTCGGCATGGGCGTGGTGCCGCTGGTGTTCCAGAACGACGAGTCCTGGCAGTCGCTCGGCATCAAGGGCGACGAGATCGTCACGCTGCGCGGCATCGAGGGCGACCTCAAGCCCCGCCAGACGCTGATCGCCGAGATCGCCTTCGGCGACGGCACGGTGAAGAATGTGCCGCTGACCTGCCGCATCGACACGCTCGACGAGCTTGACTACTTCCGCAACGGCGGCATCCTGCCCTACGTGCTGCGCAACCTCGCGGCGTGATCCTGACCTAGCGCACCCTCATCCTGAGGTGCTCCCCCGGACTTGCTCCGGGGGAGCCTCGAAGGATGGTCGTTGCAGAGCACCCGGACGAACATCCTTCGAGGCCCGACCTTCGGCCGGGCACCTCAGGATGAGGTTGATCGGAGCGGAATTCGGAAAGCCGCGCCGGCCCTCTATCCTCCGTGGCGCGGCGGCGACGCCTCACCGTTGCGTGCGCGGCGACACCCGAATGTGACTGGTCCCGGCGTCCGCGGCGTCCTATTGCCTAGGGCCGGACGCGATCGGGCCATGGCCCTCCGGATCTTGGCTCCGGATCTTGGCCCGTATCGGCGATCCGTCTCAGAGCTGTGCGACGAGACCGCGTGCCGGATCAAGACGATCCGGCCAGCGTGGGCTCAAGCCTCTCTTTTTGTGCTCGCGCCGAGGACGACCCGCTCGACATGTTCGCCCCCACCGCCGTAACCGCCCCGCCCCTGCCCATGCGTGCCGCCCTTCCAGGTGGCGACCGGGTGGCGCGGATCGGGTTGGTGCTGCTGGCTCTGGTGCTGATCCTGCCGGCCGCCGCCCATGCCGAGGATGCCCCGGTCAAGCCGGTCTCCGCCCCCAAGGCGATGGTGGAGCTCTTCACCAGCCAAGGCTGCTCGGCCTGCCCGCCCGCCGACAAGCTGATGGGCGAGCTGGCGGAGCGTCCGGACGTCATCGCCCTCACTTTGGCGGTGGACTACTGGGACTATCTCGGCTGGAAGGACACGCTGGCCAAGCATGGCCATTCGCTGCGCCAGAAGGCCTATGCCCGCATGCGCGGCGACGGCAAGATGTTCACCCCGCAGGCGGTGGTGAACGGCCGCATCATGGCCATCGGCTCGGACCGCTCGACATTGGAGCGCACGCTCTCGACCATCGCCCGGCCCACCGTGCCGGTGGCGGTGAACAAGGACGGCGACAAGCTGAAGATCAGGATCGGCGCCGCGCCGGGCTCGGGATCGGGCGAGGTGTGGCTGTGCCCGGTGGCGAGCCAGATGAAGGTCGACATCGGCCGCGGCGAGAACGAGGGCACCAGCATGACCTACCACAATGTGGTACGCGGCTGGACCAAGCTCGGCGACTGGAACGGCGGCGAGGCGAGCTTCGAGGCGACCGTGCGCCGTCTGCCGGGCGACGCCACCGATGCGGTGGCGGTGTTCGTGCAGTCGGGCTCCTCGACCGAGCCCGGCGCCATCCTCGGCGCCACGCTGCAACCCCTGCACTGACCGGCTGCGCCGCGCGCGGCAAAGGATGCGACCGGTAAAGCCGGCCCCGACGCTTGCGGCAAAGAAAAAGGGCCGGCAGAGCCGGCCCTAAGAGCAATTCGGGGATTGAACCTAGAACTAGCGTCAGGCCGGCCCACGAGCGCCGCGGGGGGCTGGGGGGCTGGGAAACCGATGCGCCACGCGAACCGGCCCAACGCTATGGTTAAGAGATTGGAAGCCCCGATGGGCGCCGCAACGGCTGAATTCGGGCAGCTCTGTGATTTCTCTTGACGAGGCCGTGAACAACGCAGGGTAAAGCGCATGAAAGCGGCTTGAAGGTGCCCGCACAGCGGTGGATCATAACAGGCGAATGACTAAGTGAGTCCGGGTGACCGGCCATTGCCGGGACACAGAGCCCCGAGTGGCCAAGCCGGAGGAGCCGCGTGGCGGAAATCGACCCCATACAATTGCCGGTCGCAGGTCGTGCCGACCTCGTCACCTTCGACCGGCGCGAGCTCGACCGGATCCTCGATCTCTACGGGCGCATGGTGGCGCTGGGCGAGTGGCGCGACTACGCCATCGACTTCACCAGGGACCGCGCCATCTTCTCCATCTTCCGGCGCTCGACCGAGGTGCCGATCTACCGCATCGAGAAGGACCCGCGCCTCGCCCGCCGGCAGGGCGCCTACACGGTGGTGTCGCAGACCGGCCTCATCCTCAAGCGCGGCCATGAGCTTTCCCGCGTCATCGCGGTGCTGGAAAAGCCGCTGCGTGCGGTAAACTGAGCACGGCTGACCTTTTCGACCGGAGACCAGAATGCGCAACCTGACCGTTGCCGCCACCCAGATGCACTGTGACTGGGATGTTGAGGGCAACATCGCCCGCGCCGAGGGATTGGTGCGCGAGGCCGCCGGGCGCGGCGCCAAGCTCATCCTGCTGCAGGAGCTGTTCGAGACCCCCTATTTCTGCCAGGACCAGCTCTACGAATTCCTCGAGCTCGCCTCGCCCTTCGAGGGCAACAAGCTCGTCGCGCATTTCGCCGCGCTGGCGAAGGAGCTCGGCGTGGTGCTGCCCGTGAGCTTCTTCGAGCGCGCCGGCAACGCCGCCTTCAACAGCCTCGCCATGGTCGACGCCGACGGCTCCATCCTCGGCCTCTACCGCAAGAGCCACATCCCCGACGGGCCGGGCTACACCGAGAAGTTCTACTTCTCGCCCGGCGATACCGGCTTCCGGGTGTGGGACACGGCGGTCGGGCGTATCGGGGTGGGCATCTGCTGGGACCAGTGGTTCCCGGAATGCGCGCGCGCCATGGCGCTGCTCGGCGCCGAGGTGCTGCTCTATCCCACCGCCATCGGCTCCGAGCCGCATGATGCGAGCCTCGATTCCTCCGGCCACTGGCAGCGCGTGATGCAAGGCCATGCGGGGGCCAACCTCATGCCGCTGATCGCGTCCAACCGCATCGGCACGGAGGCGGGGCGCAACGGCACCTCCCTCACCTTCTACGGCTCGTCCTTCATCGCCGACCCGACCGGCGCCAAGGTCGCCGAGGCGGGCCGCAGCGGGCAGGAGGTGCTGACCGCCACCTTCGACCTCGACGCCATCGCCCATCAGCGCCATAGCTGGGGCGTGTTCCGCGACCGCCGGCCGGAACTCTACGGCCCGCTGCTCTCGCTCGACGGGCGCGCGCTGACGCGGAAGGCCGGCTGGGCATCATGAGCGAGACCCTGACGAGCCTGCCCGCCGCCGACGGCTTCCGCATGCCGGCGGAATGGGAGCCGCATGCCGGCACCTGGATGATCTGGCCGGAGCGGCCGGACAATTGGCGCGAGGGCGCCGCCCCGGCGCAGGCCGCCTTCGCCGAGGTGGCGGCGGCGATCGCCCGCTTCGAGCCGCTGACCATGCTGGTCTCCGCCCGGCAATGGCGCAATGCGCGCGACATGCTGCCAGCTTCGGTGCGGCTGATCGAGACGACGAGCGACGATTCCTGGTGCCGCGACAGCGGCGCCACCTTCCTCGTCGACGCCGCCGGCCGGCTGCGCGGCGTCGACTGGCAGTTCAACGCCTGGGGCGGGCTCTACGCGCCCCACGACCAGGACGAGATGATCGCCGCCAAGATGCTGGAGGCCGAGCGCGCCCCGCGCTACGCCGCGCCGCTGGTGCTGGAAGGCGGCTCGATCCATGTCGATGGCGAAGGCACGGTGCTGACCACCGAGGAATGCCTGCTCAACCCCAACCGCAACCCCGATTTTTCGCGCGAGGACATCGAGCAGTACCTGAAGGACTATCTCGGCGTCTCCAAGGTGCTGTGGCTCGGCGCCGGCCTCGTCGACGACGAGACCTCCGGCCATATCGACAACCTCGCCTGCTTCGTGCGGCCGGGCGTCGTCGCGCTGACCTGGTGCGAGGACCCGCTCGACCCGCAATACGCCATCTCGCGCGACGCCCATGAGCGGCTCTCGGCGATGACGGACGCGCGCGGCCGTTCGCTGGAAATCGTCAAGCTGCCGCTGCCGGGCCCGCTCTATCGCGCGCCGGAGGAAGCCATCGACATCGGCCCCGCCGCCGGCTCCATGTCGCGCGGCATCGGCGAGCGGCTCGGGGCGTCCTACGCCAATTTCTACATCGGCAACGGCTTCATCCTGATGCCGCTGCTCGATCCGGCGCATGACGAGGAGGCGCGTGGCATCCTCGCGACGCTGTTCCCCGATCGGCAGGTGGTCGGCGTGCCGACGCGCGAGATCGTCCTCGGTGGCGGCAACATCCACTGCATCACCCAGCAGCAGCCGGTGGGGCGGGCGGGGTAGGCCCCCCGGCACTTCCTGTTTCCGCCTCGATCAACGTCATCCTGAGGTGCCCGGCCAACGGCCGGGCCTCGAAGGATGCTCGCTGAGGCACGCTCCAACGACCATCCTTCGAGGCTGGCCTTCGGCCAGCACCTCAGGATGACGATGTGTTGTGGGGTTAGGTCCTCAGCCCTTCACCACCCCAAAGCGGATCAGGCTCTCGGCGGTGGCGAGGAGGGCCTCTTCGGGCGGGCGCGGCGCCCAGCCGAGCAGGCGCTTCGCCTTCTCGTTGCTGGCGCTGCGGACGATGCCGAGGCGCGGCACCGCGGCGCGCGCCATGGGCAGCGCCAGCGCGACGAGGCGCACGAGGAAATCGGGCATCTCGAAGCGCGGCACCCGCCGCGCCGCCGCGCCGAGGCCGGCCCGCAGCATCTGCGCCATCTCGTGCAGCGACAGCGCGTCGCCGGCGGTGGCGAGGAAGCGCTCGCCCGCAGCAGCCGGCTCGGTCATCGCCCGCAGATGCAGCTCGGCGACGTCGCGCACGTCGACCAGGCCGAAATAGACCCGCGGCGTCGCCGGCAGCGTCCCGGCCAGCAGGGTGCGGACGAGGTCCAGCGAGGCGGAGAGGTCGGTGCCGAGCGCCGGCCCCATCACCCCGACCGGATTGACGGCGGCGAGCTCCATGCCGCCGCCCTCGCGGCCGACGAAGTCCCAGGCCGCGCGCTCGGCCAGCGTCTTGGAGCGCACATAGGCATCCACCCCCGGCCCGTCCGGGTTGCTCCAGTCGGTCTCGTCATAGCGCGGCTTGCCCGGCACATGGCCATAGCCGACCGCGGCGAAGGAAGAGGTGACGACGACGCGCTTCACGCCCGCCTCGCGCGCGGCGCGCAGCACGCGCAGCGTGCCGTCGCGGGCCGGGCCGACGAGTTCGGCGTCGGTGCCGGCCATCGCCGCCGGCAAGGGCGAGGCGACATGCATCACATAGTCCACCCCCGCCGCCGCCTCGGCCCAGCCGGCATCGGCGGTGAGGTCGGCGGCGTGGAACTCCACCTTCGCCTCCGCCGCGCCGCCGGTCATGAGCATGGCCCGCACCTCCTCAGCGCGGGAGAGCTTGCGTAGCGTGGCGCGGACCTCGTGCCCTTCCTCGAGAAGCCGCAGCATGACATGGGCGGCGATGAAGCCGGAGCCGCCGGTAACCAGAACCTTCGCCAAGACCGATTCCCTTCCTGTCCGAGCCCCGCCCCCATATGGGCACGGTTTTGGCCCCCGCCACGCGCCGCAGCGTCATCGGTAACCTCGACGGGTGGACGGCCGGTGAAACGATTTCTATTCTCGCTTCAAGACCTTGCAGAGGTCCGCAAAAGGGAAGGGGAGAATGGCGCTCATCAATTATCTCACCAGCGTGCAGTTCGATTTCGGCGCGCTCACCCTGCTGCCGGCGGAGCTGAAGAGGCTCGGCATTTCTCGGCCCTTCCTCGTCACCGACAAGGGCGTGCGCGCCGCCGGCCTGCTGGACCGCGTCACCGGCGTGCTCGGCGATGAGCTGGCGCCCGCCATCCATGACGACACCCCGGCCAACCCGACCGAGGACGCCGCGCTCAAGGCCGCCGAGGCGTTCAAGGCGGCCGGCTGCGACGGCCTCGTCGCGCTGGGCGGCGGCTCGGCCATCGATCTGGCCAAGGCGGTGGCGC
Organism: Ancylobacter novellus DSM 506; assembly: GCF_000092925.1. Classification (NCBI taxonomy): domain Bacteria; kingdom Pseudomonadati; phylum Pseudomonadota; class Alphaproteobacteria; order Hyphomicrobiales; family Xanthobacteraceae; genus Ancylobacter; species Ancylobacter novellus. The sequence goes on from NC_014217.1 coordinate 3,678,433, forward strand.
TGATCGCCACCCATCCCGGCCCGCTCCAGCAATATGCCGCCGTCGAAGGCGGGGTGAGCCGCATCGGCCCGGTCGCGCCGCTGATCGCCATCCCCACCACGGCGGGCACGGGCAGCGAGGTCGGCCGCGCCGCGGTGATCATCATGCAGTCCGGCCGCAAGCTCGGCCTGCTCAGCCCGCATCTGCTGCCCGAGCTCGCCATTTGCGACCCCGAGCTGACGCTCGGCCTGCCACCCATGCTCACGGCCGCCACCGGCATGGACGCGATCTCGCATTGCGTCGAGACCTTCCTCGCCCCGGCGGTCAACCCGCCGGCGGAAGCCATCGCGCTGGACGGCCTTTCCCGCGCCATCTCCCATATCGAGCGCGCGACCAAGGACGGCTCCGACCGCGACGCGCGCTGGAACATGATGATGGCGGCGATGGAAGGTGCCATGGCGTTCCAGAAGGGCCTCGGCGCGGTGCATGCGCTCTCCCATCCGCTCGGCGCGCTACCGCAGCGCCCGCATCACGGCACGCTCAACGCGATCCTCCTGCCCGCCGTGCTGCGCTTCAACCGGCCTTCGGTCGGGGCCAAATGGGCCCGGCTCAACGCCGTGCTGGGCCTGCCCGAGGACGGCGACGCCGCCGGCTTCTTCGCCGCGCTGAACAGCCGGCTCGGCCTGCCCACCGGCTTCACTGCCATGGGGATAAGCCGCGAGGACCTGGCGCCGATCCCGGCACAGGCGCTCAAGGACCATTGCCACGCCACCAATCCGCGCCTCGCCAGCGAGGACGACTATCGCGGCATGCTTGAGGAATCGCTCTAGCCGCGCGGCCCGGTCAGCGCGCCACCTGCCGGTCGTCGCCCGACGCCATCGCCTTCTTGATCTGGCTGACGATCGCCGGGGCGAGGAGCTGCGCGCCGGCATCCGAGAGGTGGTTCCCGTCGGCATAGAGCGCGACGTCCTGGTCGGCGTTGCGGCAGCGCCCGCTCGCCGCGTCGCAGAGCACGCCGTCGGGGTGCACCCGGAAGACATTGGGGCGATCGACGGCGTCGAGGGCGGCGACGACGTCGGCATTGCGCGTGCGGTAGACGTCATAGGAGGTGGTGAGCGCGAAATCACCGCCCTCGCCGGCCATCGCCATCCGCGCCGCGCGCCGGGGCACGTTCCAGCCGGCTTCGGGAATGGGATAGACCAGCACCACGTCGATCTCGTCCGCGACCGCCTCGACCTTCGACTTCAGCGCGCCGACGATCCGCGCCTTCCGGTCCGGGTCGGTCCAGGCGTTGCGGCCCGTCGTGCCGATCAGCTCGGTGGGAAGGGTGAGGCGGGTCTCGACGCCGCCTTCGCGATTGTCGAAGCCGCGCCCCTCCGTATAGGCGGCGAAGCGCGAGGTGATGACCACCACCTTGGTGCCGTGCGCCTTGGCGAATTTCATCATGTCGCGATTGTACTTATCGCATTCCTCCGGGCGCGGCAGGCCGACGCGGTAGAAGCCGGGCAGCCCGATGCAGGCGGCATAGGAGGTGGCGTAGGAGGAGATCCCCTCTTTCTTCAGCGCCTCCTGCACCGCCGGCGAGATTCCCGCCGAATGGCTGTCGCCGATGAAGACGACATCTGCCTTGCCGTCGACCATGTAGCCGCTGCAAGCGGCGACCGGCTGCGCCTGCAATGGGCGCGCGGCGTTGAAGCGGCAGGGCTCGACGGCGGCGGTGGCCTCGACGTCGTCCTCATAGGCGAGCAGCGCCACCGCCTTGTCGGGCAGCCGGAACGGCGCGCCGTCATTGAGATAGCCAAACATGCCGAAGCCGACGAGCAGCACGGCGGCACCGAATGCGGAGCCGAACACAGCGCGCCGGCCGATCCGCCTGGTGCCGCCGGCACGGAAGGGGCGCTCGACGAAGCGCCAGCTCAAATAGGCGAGGCCGATGGAGAGGACGGAGAGCGCCAGCATCAGCCCCGGCCCGGGCGCATCGAGGCTGCGGATGCGGGCGAAGGCGAAGAGCGGCTGGTGCCAGAGATAGGCGCTGTAGCTGATCAGCCCGATGCCGACCAGCGGCGGCAGCGCCAGCACCCGCCCGGTGAGCGTGGCCGGGCCGGCGAAGAGGATGATCAGCGCGGTGCCGCCGACCGGCGCCAGCGCGTAGAGCGAGGGGAAGGGCGTCGCCTCGCTATAGGCGAAGACCGAGAACAGGATCAGCCCGAGCCCGGCGAGCGAGAGCAGCGTGTGCGGACGCGGCGGCCCGCCGCGCATCACCAGCGCGCAGATCGCCCCGGCGCCGAGCTCCCAGGCGCGGGTGTGGATGAGGTAGAAATTCGCCTCCGGATGGTGGCGCGCGCCCTGCTCGGCGAGCCACAGGCTCAGAAGCGACAGCACGATGACGAAGCCGAGCACGCGCTGCCGGCCGAACCGCCAGAGGAGGAGCAGCAGCAGCGGGAAGACGATGTAGAACTGCTCCTCGACCGCGAGGCTCCAGGTGTGGAGCAGCGGCTGCTCATCGGCGACGGGGCCGAAATAGCCGACCTCCGACCAGAACAGGATGTTGGAGACGAACAGCACCACCGCCACGACGGAGGCCGCGAACTCCTCGAACTGCGCGGGGAACATCCACATCCAGGCGAAGGGGATGCAGCACGCCATGACCAGGAACAGCGCGGGCAGGATGCGCCGCGCCCGCCGCTCGTAGAAGCGCAGCAGCGAGAACTTCCCCTCCTCCATCTCGGCGGCGATGAGGGTGGTGATCAGGTAGCCGCTGATGACGAAGAAGACGTCGACGCCGACGAAGCCGCCCGAGAACGGCGCGATGCCCGCATGGAACAGGATGACGGGGAGAACCGCGACGGCCCGCAGGCCGTCGATCTCGGGTCTATACTGCATGGGCAAGGCGATCCGGCGAAAGCTGCGCCGACCTTATTGGGACGGCGCGGCAGCGCCAAGCCTTTCGCGCGGCGCTAGCCGACCATGGCCGGCGCCGGGACGCCGAGCATCTTGATGGCGGCGCAGGCGGCGCCGAAGCCGTTGTCGATGTTCACCGCCACCACGCCCGGCGCGCAGCTCGCCAGCGCCGAGTGCAGCGCCGCCGACCCACCTTCCGCTACGCCATAGCCGACCGAGCTCGGCACGGCGATCACCGGCGCCGCCACCAGCCCGCCGATGACGGAGAACAGCGCCCCCTCCATGCCGGCGACCGCGATGACCACGCGATGGGCGCGGATGTCCTCGATGCGCGCCATCAGCCGCCACAGCCCGGCGACGCCGACATCGGCGACGAGCAGCGCCTCATGGCCGCAAAAGGCGAGCGTGCGCGCCGCCTCATGGGCGACGGCAAGGTCGGACGTGCCCGCGGCGACCACCGCGACGCTTCCGGCGACGAGCGGCACCGCCCCGCCGAGCACGGCGGTGCGCGAGGCCGGGTCGTAGTCGAGCCCGTCCCGCGCCGCCTCGTCCAGCGCGGCGAAGGCGGCCTCGTCGAGCCGCGTCAACAGCAGCCGCGCGCCGCGAGCGCGCGCCTCGGCAAGAATGGCGGCGAGCTGCGTCGGCGTCTTGCGGCTGCACAGGATGGCTTCCGGCACGCCGGTGCGCCCCGCGCGCTGCCAGTCGATCTGGAATTCCATTGGCCTAGGTCCTGACGAACATGGCGCCGCGGCGATAGGCGCGGGTGCCGGCATAGACGCGGCCGGCTTCAGTGCAGAGCCGGGCGGCGATGGCCTCCACGGCCGCACTGAACGCCATCTCGGCTTCGCCGAGCTCGACCACCACGCCCTCATGGGTGATGCGGCAGCGCAGTGTGCCGCCGGGCGCCAGCGCGGCGAGCCTCGTCTCCACCTTCTCGACGAAGGCGAGGTCGCCGGCGTCGATGGCGATGCCGGTCTCGACCCGGCTGGCGAGGCAGGGCTGCGCCGGCATCTCGGCGATGTCGGTGAGGCCGAGGCTGCGGGCAAGCGCGCGCACGTCGCGCTTGGTCATGCCGGCCTCCACCATCGGGTGGACGACCTTGCGCTCGGCGGCGGCGATGAGGCCGGGGCGGTAGTCGCCGAGATCGTCGAGATTGGCGCCGGAGGCGATGGGCCGCTCGGTCAGGCCGGCGATGCGGTCATAGAGATTGGTCTTGCAGAAATAGCAGCGGTTGGCCGGATTATCGCGGTAGCGCGGATCGTCGAACTCGCCGGTGCCGGTGACGAGCAGGTCCCAGCCCTCGACGGCCGCCAGCCGCCGCACCCGCGCCGTCGCCTCCGCCGGCACGGCGGGCGAGACGGCATGGATCACCGTGACCGGCATGCCGCGGCGATGGGCGAAAGTGGCGAGCGTCATCGAATCGACACCGCCGCTCACCGCCACGGCGAGCGCCGGGAAGCGATCCAGCACGTTCCCCAGTGCCTTTGCCAGCGCGTCGCCCGGCCGGTCTATGGCCGGCACCCGCTCCATTTGGGCTGCGTCACTCATCGCCCTGCTCCGCCCGGCGTTTGGCGGCGCGCCGCTCGGCCAGCGTCGCGCCGGTAAGCGCGTCGCTCTCGGCTTTCGACGTGGCGCCGCCGGGCCGCTGAACGCACTTGATCGCCACGCCGTCGACATCGTCGGCCGCCCGCGCGAGCGTCAGCCGCCGCGCCTCGGTGAGCCGCAGGCCGATGGTCGAGGTCTGGGCGAAGCAGGCGCGGGCCACGGCGTCGGTCGCTTCCGGCTTCGCCAGCAGGCGCAGCGACACGACCGGCCGGCCCTTCTTGCCGAAGCGATGGGCAAGGCTGACGTCGAGCACGCCTTCCTGCGCACGCAGGAACTCGCAGGCCGTGCCGATCTCCTCGCCGGTCATGTCGTCGATCTCGAACTCGATCACCGCCACGCGGTCCGTCTCGATGCCGTCCTCTTCGAACGCCAGCACGCGCAGCACGTTGGGCATGCCCGGCAGGCGGCGGGTGCCGGCGCCCGTGCCCGAGGCCACCAACCGCCCGGAAACCGGCCGGCCGGGCTTCGCCAGATGGCGGATGATGGCGGCCCCGGTGGGGGTGACGCGCTCGCCGGCGACGCCGTCGTCGCGCCAGTCATAGGTTTCGAGGATGGCGGCGGTGGCCGGCGCGGGAACCGGCAGCAGCCCGTGCTGGGTCTTCACCATGCCGCCGCCGAGTGGGAGCGGCGCCACCGTCCATTGCGCGCCGTCGAGAGCGGCGGCGAGGCTACCGGCGGCGACCACGTCGAGCAGCGAATCCCAGTCGGCGATCTCGTGGAAATTCACCTCCTCCACCGGCAGGCGATGGATGGCCGCCTCGGCGCGGGCAATGATGCCGAGGATCGCGCTCGCCTGCCGCGCCGTGCCGGGATGCAGGCTCGCCCGCTCGATGCGCGCGAGCATGTCGAGATAGGTGCCGGCGCCGTGGCCGTGATCGTGCTGGCCGTGGTCATGCGCGTGATGCGCATGCGCCTCGGCATGAGCATGCGCATGGCCGTGATCATGGGAATGAGCGTGGGCCTCGGCATGAGCATGGGCGTGGCCATGCTCATGCGCGTGCCCATGCCCCGTCGCCAGCCCGAAGCGCAGGGCGCGCACCGCGCCGCTCTCGCCCTCGGTGAGGAAAGGCTCGCCCGCGCCTTCCGGCAGCACGGCGCGACAGTCCTCAAGCACGCGGTCGCGCAAATCGGGGAAGGCATCGACCAGCGCCGCCACGAACATGTCGCCCGCGACGCCGCCGACCGGGTCGAGATGAATCCGCCTCGCGCCGCCGGATGTCACGCCGCCGCCTGCCGTTCCCGATAGACGGGAATCACATAGGGTCCCTCGGGGATGATCGCGAGCGCGTCGTCGCCATAGCGTGCGAGGGATGCTGCGATGGCGGCGTCGAGGTCGGGCACGATCTCCACCGCGGTGATGCGGCGCTCCTCGGCGGTGAGCCCGGTGGTGAAGAGCTGGATGCGCCCGACCCGCATGGGCTTGAGCTGCATCTCGGTCTGCCACTCGTCGACATCGGCCAGCGTCTTGGCGGTGAGCGTGGCGAGGAAGCGCTCCGGGCCGAGCTCGACGAGGCGGGCCTGCGCCTCCCGGAACTCGTGGCTGCCGAAGCCTTCCGAGCATTCCGAGGCAATGATCAGCGTGCCGCCAGGCTCGAGGATGTCGATCGGCGTCACCATGCCCTTGACCGTCTGGTAGTAGGTCTTGTCGAGCGGGTAGCCGGCGGAGGAGGTCACCACCGTGTGGAAGCGGCGCGGCACCTCGATGATGGTCGAGGCCTCGACATACTCCACCGCGGCGAGGTGGCTGGCGATGATCTCGCCGAAGGAGACGAAGACGAGGTTGCGCGCCTCGTCCAGCACCGTGTTCAGGGCGTAGATCTCGCCGACCTTGCGCACGATCTCCAGTTGCTCCTCGTGCAGCGGATTGCCGACGAGGTTGCACTGGACCGCGAGCGGGTCCTCCATGAAGCGGGCGGAATGGAAGGTGCGGATGGTCTGGTGGCCGGCGACGCCCGGGGCCACCACCTTGCGCCCGCCCGACCAGCCGGCCATGAAATGCGGCTCGACGAGGCCGGTGGCGATGCGCAGATCGGTCTCGACGAAGCGGCGGTCGATGAAGACCGGCGTGCCGCGGGTGGCCGTCGGGCCGAGGTCCACATGGTCATGCTCGTCGCGGGCGAAGTGGTTGACCACCTTCACCTTGTCCAGCACCCACGGATCGCCGACCAGCTCGGCCAGCTCCTCGCCCTCGTTGGGACGGTGCAGGCCGGTGGCGACCAGCACGGTGATTTCCTCGGCCGGGATGCCGCCTTCGATCATGGCCTCGATCATCGGCCGCAGGAACAGCCGGTTCGGCACCGGGCGGGTGATGTCGCAGATGAGGATGCAGGCGCTCTTGCGGCCCTTGGCCAGTTCGGCGAGCGGGGCGGAATTGACCGGGTTGGCGAAGGCGTTGCGGATGGCGGCGACGCCGTCCGGCAGCGCCGGCAATTCGGCCTTGCGCAGCACGGTCGGCCTCGCCTTCGGCGGCAGGTTGAGCGGCAGCGCGCCGCGTCCGAAAGCCAGTTCCAGAGCCGTTCCCTGCATGATCGCTCCTTAAGCAAGCTGTCCGCGTCCCCCGGGGGAACGGTCGCCTCGCCTATGAACCGGCGGGCGGGTCAGGGATCATGATATCCCGCTGGGGCGCGGTCATAAACCGGTGCGGCGGCGAGGGAAAGCCGCGTTTACGGCTCCGATGGGCCTCGTCCTGAGGTGCTGACCCTTATTGCTCTTCGAGTCGACGGCTGCCGCCCTTGGACCGTCATCCCCGGGCTTGGCCCGGGGATCCACGACTTGGGCTGGCGCGCAAGATGTCACCGAAGTCGTGGATGGCCGGGCCAAGCCCGGCCATGACGTCGTAAACCACGGGTCGTGCTCTCAGGATGAGGGGCGCCGGGGTCGGCCGCTCAAACCACCGTCACTGCCGGCTCGCCTGCCACCGCCCGGCCGATGATCGCCGCGCGCGGATAGCCGGCGGCGCGGATCTGCCCGAGCAGCCGTTCCGCCGCCTCGGGGGCGCTGGCGACGAGGAGGCCGCCGGAAGTCTGCGGGTCGGTGAGGAGGTGCCGGCGCCAGTCGGGCAGGCCGGTGGGGAGATGCACCGCCTCGCCATAGCTCGCCCAGTTGCGGTGCGAGGCGCCGGTGACATGGCCCGCCTGCGCCAGCGCTCCGGCCTCGCCGAGCACGGGCAGCGCGTCGGCCGCGATCTCCAGCGCGAGGTTGGAGCCCCGCGCCACTTCCAGCCCGTGGCCGAGTATGCCGAAGCCGGTGACGTCGGTGACGGCATGCACGGCCTCCTCCTTGCCCAACTCGGCGCCGATGCGGTTGAGCAGCGTCATCGAGCCGATCATCTCTTCATAGGCGGGCTTGGGAAGCGCCTCCTTCTTGAAGGCGGCGGAATAGATGCCGACGCCGAGCGGCTTGGTCAGGATCAGCGCGTCGCCCGCCTTCGCGGTGCTGTTCTTCCGGATGTTCGAAGGCTTCGCCGTGCCGATGACGGCAAGGCCGTAGATCGGCTCGGGCGCATCGATGGAATGGCCGCCGGCCACCGGGATGCCGGCCTCCGCCGCGACCGAGGCGCCGCCTTTCAGGATCTCGCACACCATCTCCGGCGCCAGCTTGCCGAGCGGCATGCCGAGGATGGCGAGTGCCAGCAGCGGCTTGCCGCCCATGGCGTAGACGTCGGAGATGGCGTTGGTGGCGGCGATGCGGCCGAACTCGTAGGGGTCGTCCACCATCGGCATGAAGAAGTCGGTGGTGGCGATTAGGCAGGTGTCGTCGTCGAGAAGGTAGACCGCCGCGTCGTCGCCGGTCTCGGTGCCGACGAGCAGCTTCTCGAACGACCCGGCCGCCGGCTGCTCCGCCAGCAATTCGCGCAGCACGGAGGGCGCGAGCTTGCAGCCGCAGCCGCCGCCATGGGCGAGGCTGGTGAGGCGGAAGGGCGGGGTCTCGGTGGGCTTGTCGAGCATGATGGGTATCCCTGAGACGCGCCGCGTTTCCTAGCGGTGCGAGTGAGCGCGGCCATGTCCTGCGTCCTTCGAGGCCCGGCTTCGCCGGGCACCTCAAGATGAGGATCGGTCCTCTGATCTATTCGGTCCGTCCTCATGCTGAGGAGCGGGGCGCAGCCCCGCGTCTCGAAGCACGCAGACGCTTACGCCGACATCTCCGTCGCCGTGATCGTGTATTTGAACGTGTCCGGGTCGAGGCAGTCGAGGCGCAGGCCCGCGACCTCGGCCTGCGGGTACATGAGGAAGCCGAGCTTCGGCCCGTTCGAGCCGGGCAGGGCGATGTCGTGGCCGTCATTATAGGCGAGCCAGTTGCCTTCCCACGCGCCGAATAGCGCCTTGCGCGCGGCGACGACCTTGGCGTCGTCGAGGGCGTTCTTGCCCGGCGGCTCCTCCAGCACGACCTTGCGCACGTCGGCCGGGTCGACCGCAGTCCAGCCGAAGCCATCCAGCCACACCTCGGCGCGGCAGTGCTGCGCCTTGCTCACGGTCGGGGAATTAGCCCCGAGGCTCTTGTAGCCGAAGGCGGAGGGGGCGACGCGCAGGCCGTAGAGGTCGCGGGCGGGGATGCCGGCGGCGCGGGCGAGGCCGACATAGAGCGCGTTGAGGTCGGCGCATTTGCCGCCGAGATTGCCGCTTTGCAGCAGCGAGGCGACATCGCCGGTGCCGCAGCCGCGGGTGGCGGCGTTGCGATAGGTGTTGTCGACCACCCATTCATAGATGGCGCGGGCCTTCTCGACGTCGCTTCCCTTGCCGGCGGTGATCTTGTCGGAGGTCGCCTTGACGATGCCGTCGGTCGGGATGAGGTCGGTCGCCTTGAGGAAGAAGGCGCGCTCATCCGCCGAGAGCGGCGCCACGCTGCCGGGCGTCGACAGGTCGGCGGCACGGCCGCGAGTGGCGAATTTCGAGGTGATCTCGACGCTGGGAGCGGCTTCGCCCTCCTTCCACGTCAGGTGCAGCATCTGCGCGCCGTAATTCGGGTCCTTCACGATCTGCGCGCTCGCGGCGTTGGTCTTCCACTCGCTGCCGGCCGGCTTGAACCAGTCGTCGGCGGAGAAGGCCGGCAGCGGCACCCAGGCCTGTGCCGGGCCTGACTTGCCGGCGGGGGCGGTGACGTCGAGCCGGGTGACGACAGTGAAGCTGCGCCACGCGCCGGGCTTGGGCGCGAACACCGCACCGCCGGAAGCAGCCCCCGCGGGAGCCGCAGCCTGCGCCAGGGCGTGGTGGGGAAGTGCGACGCCGGCGGCGAGCGCGGCACCGGCTTTCAGGAACTCACGACGATTGTTCATAGGTTGGCTCCCGGTGGGTTCTTCATTCGTCGAGCGGCGGCAGGGTGCCGCCGGCGGTTGCGCCCGCCGGATCGGCAAGGCTTTCGAGAAGACGCACGGCTTCCGGGTCGTCCCAGTCGACCGGGCCGCCGGCATAAAGGCGCAGCGTGTGCGAGGGATCGAGCACGAAGCTCGACGGCAGGCCGACGACCTTCCACGCCTTCAGCGCGGCGCGGTCCTCGTCGAGCAGCACGGGGAAGGGCACGGGATGGGCGTCGAAGAAGCGGCGCACGCGCAGCTCGACCTCGCCGACATCCACCGCCAGCACCGCAAAAGACCGATTCGGCAGGCGCCCGGCGAGCCGCGACAACCCCGCCCTCTCCTCCCGGCAGGGCTCGCACCATGTCGCAAAGAAGTGAACGAGGACAACTTTTCCTTGCAGTGCAGCAAGGTCCTGCCGGCCCTGATTGAGCGAATTCAGCGCGAGCGAAGGTACTCCCTGCCCGAACGGCAGAGGCGATTCACGCGCCAGAAGCGGCCCGCCGCCCAGCGTAGTTAACGCTAGGGCAGCGACAACACTGCTGTAATACCAAGTTACCGTGCCCCGGCACGCGGGAGCCTCTGGCGCAAGCACGGTGTCGATGCTGCGACGAAGCCGTGTAATCGTCAATCAGCCCAGGGGCAGGTTCCCTTACGTATTGCGACGCAGCATTTCCAAACCGCACGGCAACATCGCGAATTGCTTGGAAAGACACGGGTTTTTGTCGCGCCTAAGCCTTTCGTCTGTTTGACATTGGAGAAGCTAAAAAATAGCCTTTCCATCGAAGAAGCCTATCGGTTGACGGCTTCGCAGAGGTAATTCGGGAGGGTCTCGCATGAATATGGAGCTCTCGCGCCGCACGTTCCTGAAAACGTCGGGTGCGGGGATCGCGGGCACCACGCTTGGTGCCTTCGGCTTCAGCGAGGCGGAGGCCGCCGTGGCCGCCGCCGTGAAGCCGTTCCACCTGGTGAACACCACGGAAACGCGAAACACCTGCACCTACTGCTCGGTCGCCTGCGGCATCATCATCTATTCCAAGGGCGACCTCAGGAAAGGCGAGAAGGCCGACATCGTCCATATCGAGGGCGATGCGGACCATCCGACCAATCGCGGCACGCTGTGCCCGAAGGGCGCGGCGCTGCGCGACGTCGTCAAGTCCGAGACTCGCCTCACCCAGCCCATGGTGCGCAAGGCCGGCTCCGACAAGTTCGAGCCGATCTCCTGGGATGCGGCGCTCGACAAGATCGCCCGCGCCATGAAGGACGATCGCGACGCGAACTTCATCGCCACCAACAAGGATGGCGTGACGGTCAACCGCTGGCTCACCACCGGCTTCCTCGCGGCTTCGGCCACGACCAACGAGACGGCTTTCTGCACCTACAAGGTGGTGCGTTCGACCGGGATATTGGCGTTCGATAACCAAGCGCGTGTCTGACACGGCCCGACGGTGGCGAGTCTCGCCCCAACATTCGGCCGTGGCGCAATGACCAACTCCTGGACGGACATCAAGAACACCGACCTCGTCGTGATCATGGGCGGCAACGCCGCCGAAGCCCATCCGTGCGGCTTCAAATGGGTCACGGAGGCCAAGGCCAACCGCGGCGCCAAGCTGATCGTCGTCGACCCGCGCTTCACCCGCTCGGCGTCGGTAGCGGACTATTACGCGCCGATCCGCCAGGGCACCGACATCGCCTTCCTGCTGGGCGTGATCAACTACTGCATGCAGAACGACAAGGTGCAGTGGGAGTACACCAAGGCCTTCACCAACGCGCCCTATCTGGTGAAGGAGGGCTTCGCCTATCAGGACGGCCTGTTCACCGGCTATGACGAGGCCAAGCGCGACTACAACAAGGACACCTGGGAGTACGAGCTCGGCCCCGACGGCTATGTCGTGGCCGACGAGACGCTCACCCATCCGCGCTGCGTGTGGAACCTGCTGAAGCAGCATGTCGCCACCTACACGCCGGAGATGGTGGAGCGCATCTGCGGCACGCCGAAGGACCAGTTCCTGAAGGTGGCGCAGATGATCGCCGAGTGCTCGTCGCCGACCAAGACGATGACGAGCATGTACGCGCTCGGCTGGACCCAGCATTCCAAGGGCTCGCAGAACATCCGCACCATGGCGATGCTGCAGCTCATCCTGGGCAATATCGGCGTGCGCGGCGGCGGCATGAATGCACTGCGCGGCCACTCCAACATCCAGGGGCTGACCGATATCGGGCTGATGAGCAACCTCATCCCCGGCTATCTCAACATCCCCACGGACAAGGAGACGGACTTCACCACCTACATGTCGACGCGCGGCTTCAAGCCGCTGCGGCCGAACCAGATGAGCTACTGGCAGAACTACAGGAAGTTCTTCGTCAGCTTCATGAAGTCCATGTGGGGTCCGGCGGCGACGGCGGACAATGAGTGGGCCTACCAGTACCTGCCCAAGCTCGACGTGCCGGGCTACGACGTCTTGCGCGCCTTCGAGCTGATGAAGCAGGGCAAGATGAACCTCTATTTCTGCCAGGGGTTCAATCCGCTGCAGGCCTTCCCCAACAAGGCCAAGCTCGCCGAGGCGCTCGCCAAGCTCAAGCTGCTCGTGATCATGGACCCGCTCCAGACCGAGACGGCCCGCTTCTGGGAAGACCACGGTATCTACAACAAGGCCGATCCGGCCAGCATCAAGACCGAGGTGATCCAGCTTCCCTCCACCTGCTTCGCGGAGGATGAGGGCTCGCTGGTGAACTCCGGCCGCTGGCTGCAATGGCACTGGCCGGGCGGCTCGCCTCCGGGCGAGGCGCACACCGACGTGTGGATCATGGCGCAGATCCATCTGCGGCTGAAGGAGCTGTACCGCAAGGAAGGCGGCGCCTTCCCCGATCCGATCCTCAACCTGGTCTGGAACTACAAGGACGCCAACGAGCCGACGGCCGAAGAGCTCGCCAAGGAGATGAACGGCTACGTTCTCACCGACGTGCTCGACCCGAACGACCCGACCAAGAAGGTGCTCGAGGCCGGCAAGCAGATCCCCGGCTTCGCCGTGCTGCGCGACGACGGCGCGACCGCGTGCGGCTGCTGGATCTATTCCGGCTGCTTCACCGAGGCGGGCAACATGATGGCGCGCCGGGACAATTCCGACCCGGACGACACGGGCGCCTATCTCAAATGGGCGTTCGCCTGGCCGGCAAACCGGCGCATCCTCTACAACCGCGCCTCCTGCGACCTCGACGGCAAGCCGTGGGATCCCTCGCGCAAGCTGATCGAGTGGGACGGCTCGAAATGGACCGGCTACGACGTGCCGGACATCGCGCCGACCGCCAAGCCGCGGGATGTCGGCCCCTTCATCATGAACCCGGAAGGGGTGTCGCGGCTATTCGCCCGCAAGATGATGCGCGACGGGCCGTTCCCCGTGCATTACGAGCCGTTCGAGAGCCCCGTCGCCAACGTGATCGCGCCGAAGATCGTCGGCAATCCGGTGGCGCGCGTGTTCCCGGACGACCTCAAGCAGTTCGCCAAGACCGGCTCGCCGGACTTCCCCTATGCGGCGACCTCCTACCGCCTCACCGAGCATTTCCACTACTGGACCAAGAACAACCATGTGAACTCGGTCCTGCAGCCGCAGCAGTTCGTCGAGATTTCCGAGGAACTGGCGAAGGAGAAGGGCATCGAGAAGGGCGGCTGGGCGCGGGTGTGGTCGACGCGCGGCGAGATCCTCGCCAAGGCGGTGGTCACCAAGCGCATCAAGCCGATGACCGTCGACGGCAAGACGGTGCACATCATCGGCATCCCCATCCACTGGGGCTTCGTCGGTGCCGCCCGCAAGGGCTTCCCGGCGAACGTGCTGACACCCTTCGTGGGCGACGCGAACATCGAGACGCCGGAGTTCAAGGCGTTCCTCGTCAATATCGAAGCGTCCACCGGACCGGTAGCGTAGGAGGGCGGCGCGATGTTTCCACCAATCCCAAATCCCTCCGTCGCCGCCGATGCCGCCACGCCGCGCTTCGGCGAGAAGGACGTCGTCCGCCGCTCCGCCTCGACCGTCACGCCGCCCGCCGAGCGGCTGACCGAGGTGGCGAAGCTGATCGACGTCACCAAGTGCATCGGCTGCAAGGCCTGCCAGGCCGCGTGCCTGGAATGGAACAACCTCACCGAGGAGATCGGCTTCAACCACGGGACCTATGAGAACCCGATGGACCTGACGCCGAACACCTTCACGCTGATGCGCTTCACCGAGTGGGTGAACCCCGAGACCGAGAATCTCGAATGGCTCATCCGCAAGGATGGCTGCATGCATTGCGAGGATCCGGGCTGCCTCAAGGCCTGCCCGGCGCCAGGCGCCATCGTGCAGTACTCCAACGGGATCGTCGATTTCCAGCACGAGAACTGCATCGGCTGCGGCTACTGCATCAAGGGCTGCCCCTTCAACATCCCGCGCATCTCCAAGGTCGACCACACGGCCTACAAGTGCACGCTGTGCTCGGACCGCGTGGCGGTGGGCCAGGGCCCGGCCTGCCAGAAGGCCTGCCCGACCCAGGCCATCGTCTTCGGCACCAAGCAGGAGATGAAGGACTGGGCGGATTTCCGCATCAAGGACCTGAAGTCGCGCGGCTTCGACAAGGCCGGCCTCTATGACCCGCAGGGGGTGGGCGGCACGCATGTGATGTATGTGCTGCACCACGCCGACACGCCGTCCATCTATGCCGGCCTGCCGGACAACCCGACCATCTCGCCGATCGTCGACGCCTGGAAGGGCGTGACGAAATATGTCGGCCTCGCGGTGATGGGCTTCGCCGCCGCGGCGGGCTTCCTGCACTACGTCGTCGCCGGGCCGAACAAGGTCTCGGCCGAGGACGAGGAGAACGCCGAGAAGCTCACCGAGGGCAAGGCGCCCCCGCCGCCGCCCGATCCGACCCATAGTCAGGGGAGTACGCCATGACCACGGCCTACGACCACAAGACCAAGACGCCGGACGATGTCGAGCCCGGCGATGCGGTGCATCCCGGCCATCCGGTGACGGTGGACCGCTACACGGTCGGCGCGCGCATCAACCACTGGATCACCGCCACCAGCCTGGTGCTGCTGGCGCTGTCCGGCATGGCGCTGTTCACGCCGAGGCTGTTCTTCCTCACCGGCCTGTTCGGCGGCGGGCAGTGGACGCGTGCCATCCATCCGTGGATCGGCGTCGTCCTGTTCTTCTCCTTCCTCATGCTGTTCGTGCGCTTCTTCAAGGCCAACCTGCCCGCGCGGGAGGATGCCGCCTGGGTGGCGCACTCGGCCGACCTGCTGGCGGGGCGCGAGGAGAAGATGCCGGAGGTCGGCAAGTACAATGCCGGCCAGAAGTTCGTGTTCTGGTCGATGTCCGGCCTCATCATCGTGCTGATCGCCAGCGGCGTGGTGATGTGGGACCAGTACTTCTACGACCTCACCACCATCGAGCAGAAGCGCATCGCCATCCTCATCCATGCGGTGGCGGCGGTGTGCATCATCTGCGTGTGGATCATCCACGTCTACGCCGCCATCTGGGTGAAGGGCACCATCGGCGCCATGACCCGGGGCCGGGTGACCGGCGGCTGGGCGTGGCGCCACCACCGCAAATGGCTGCGCGAACTGGTGGGCAAGAAGCCGCCCCACGCGCCGGCGGAATGACGATGCAGTGAAACAGGGCGCGGCCGCCTCGAAGAGCGGCCGCGCCGCCCCATATCGGCACGATCCGGACGCGGCCCGCCGCCGTTCCGGACGGCCCGGCCCAAGTCCGCATAACCACGTGGCCCGTGCGGTTCGTGAGGAAAGCCATGCCCGCTGAGCTTCAGCCCGATCCCACGGCGATCGGCAATGTCTCTACCCCGCCCTTCGCGGTTCCCCCCGACCTCTCGACGCTGTTCGCTACGCGCGCCAAGCGCCTGCGCACCTATGCGGCGGTGAGCCCGCTAAAGCCCTATCTCGACTTCGTCGCCGGCCTCGTCGAGGTGCAGGGCGCCATCGTGCCGGCCCTGCCGCCGGTCGAGCTGCCCGATGCGGAGGCGATCGAGCGTGCCCGCTCCTTCGAGATGCCGCCGCTCGACCGCTCCAACTTCACCCTCGACGACACGCTGGACGCGACGCTCGACGCGCTGTTCGACGCCGCAGCGGGCGTCGCCATGCCGGCGGAAGCCGGCGAGGCGCTCACCCGCGTGCGTGCCGCCGACGGCGCCGAGCGCGCGCAGATGGTGCGCGACGTGCTCGCCCATTCCATGCCGGTCGAGACGCTGGCCGAGCATGTCTATGTCGCCGCCAGCCTGCAGGTGCATTTCGCGCGCCTCGCCGCCGGCCTCGACCCCAAGAAACTGGTCCCGGTCGGCGACGGCGTGTGCCCCGCCTGCGGCGGCCCGCCGGTCGCCTCGCTGATCGTCGAATGGCCGAACGCCCACGGTAACCGCTTCTGCGCCTGCTCGCTCTGCTCCACGCTGTGGAACTATGTCCGCATCCGCTGCTGCTCCTGCGGCTCGACCAAGGGCATCGGCTATCAGGAGATCGAGGGCAGCCCGGGCACCGTCAAGGCCGAGACCTGCGACGAGTGCCGCACCTATGTGAAGGTGATGTACCAGAACAAGGACGTCACCATCGAGCCGGTGGCGGACGATATCGGCACGCTGGCGCTGGACCTGATGATGCGCGAGGGGCCGTATCGCCGCGCCGCCTTCAACCCGTTCCTGCTCGGCTATTGAGGGCGCGGCCATGGATGCCGAAGCCCGCCCCTCCCTTCGCGACCTGCCCTCCGTCGACCAGGTGCTGAGGACGCCAGCCGGGGCGCATGCCGCCGCGCGCTTCGGCCGCGCGCCCGCCACCGGCGCGATCCGCGCCGCGCTCGACGAGGTGCGCGCCTGCGTGCTCGCCGGGCAGCTCGCCGCGTTGCCGAGCGCCGACCATGTCGCCGCCGCCGCCGCCGACGCGCTGGAACGCGGTGCCCGCTCCAGCCTCCGCCCCGTCTTCAACCTCACCGGCACGGTGCTGCACACCAATCTCGGCCGCGCCTTGCTGGCGGAAGAGGCGGTGGCGGCGGCGACGGCCGCCATGCGTTCGGCCGTGGCGCTGGAATTCGACCTTTCCACCGGCAAGCGCGGCGAGCGCGACGACCATGTGCGCGAGCTGCTGATCGAGCTGACCGGGGCGGAGGACGCCACCGTCGTCAACAACAACGCCGCCGCCGTGCTGCTCGTGCTGAACACGCTAGGCCTCGCTAAGGAAGCCATCGTCTCGCGCGGCGAGCTGATCGAGATCGGCGGCGCCTTCCGCATGCCCGACATCATGGCCCGCGCCGGGGTGAAGCTGGTCGAGGTCGGCACCACCAACCGCACCCACCCCAGGGACTATGCCGGCGCGCTCACGCCCGAAACCGGGCTTGTGCTGAAGGTGCACACCTCGAATTACCGCATCGAGGGCTTCACCAAGGAGGTCCCGGGCCGCGAGCTGGCGGAAATCGCCCATGCGCGCGGCGTGCCGCTGGTGAACGACCTCGGCTCCGGCACCCTCGTCGACCTCTCCCGTATCGGCCTCACCCATGAGCCGACCGTGCGCGAGGCGGTGACTGAAGGAGCCGACATCGTCACCTTCTCCGGCGACAAGCTGCTGGGCGGGCCGCAGACCGGCTTCATCGTCGGCAAGGCTGCGCTGATCGAGAAGATCAACAGGAACCCGATGAAGCGGGCGCTGCGCGTCGACAAGATCCGCCTCGCGGCGCTGGAGGCGACGCTGCGCCTCTACCGCGATCCGGAGCGGCTCGCCCATAAGCTGCCGACGCTGCGGCTGCTGGCGCGGACACGAGAGGACATCGCCGCCCGCGCCGCCGACCTCGCCGGGCCGGTGGCCGAGATTCTGGACGGCGCCTTCGACGTCGAGGTGGTCGACTGCGCCAGCCAGATCGGCTCCGGCGCGCTCCCCTTGGAGACGCTGCCCAGCGCGGCGCTGGCGATCCGCTCGGCCTTTGAGGCCTCCGGCGGACAGCTCAACGCGCTGGCAAGCGCGCTGCGCGAACTCCCCGTTCCGATCATCGGCCGCATCACTGAGGGCGCGCTGCTGCTCGATCTGCGCTGCCTCGAGGACGAGGCCGGCTTCATCGACAGCCTGGACCATATCGATCTGGCGCACCGCGCGGGGCCGTCATGATCATCGGCACGGCCGGGCATATCGACCACGGCAAGACCGCGCTGGTCGGCGCGCTCACCGGTGTCGATACCGACCGGCTAAAGGAGGAGAAGGCCCGCGGCATCTCCATCGACCTCGGCTTCGCCTACCTGCCGACCGAGGCCGGCACGCTCGGCTTCATCGACGTGCCCGGCCACGAGAAGTTCATCCACACCATGCTGGCGGGGGCCAGCGGCATCGACTTCGCGCTGCTCATCGTCGCCGCCGATGACGGGGTGATGCCGCAGACCCGCGAGCACCTCGCGCTGCTCGACCTGCTCGGCATCTCCAGCGGGCTCGTGACGCTGACCAAGGCCGACCTCGCCGACGCCGCGCGGCGCGGAGAGGTGGAGGCCGAGATCGCCGCCCTGCTGGACGGCACCTCGCTCGAAGGCGTGGAGGTGCTTGCCGTTTCCGCCGTCACCGGCGAGGGGATCGAGGAACTGCGCGCCCGGCTCGTCGCGGCGGGACGCGATTTTTCCGCGCGGGCGGCAGAGGGCCGCTTCCGCCTCGCGGTGGACCGCTCCTTCACGCTTTCCGGCGCCGGCACGGTGGTGACGGGAACGGTGCTCTCCGGCCGGGTGAGGGTCGGCGACCAGCTCGTCGTCAGCCCCTCGGGCATTGCCGCCCGCGTGCGCTCCATCCACGCGCAGAACCGCAAGGCCGAGGAAGGCCGCGCCGGCGATCGCTGCGCCCTCAACCTCGCCGGCGAGGGCGTCTCGCACGAGGCGATCCATCGCGGCGACATGGTGCTCGACGCCTCGCTGCATGCGCCGACCGAGCGCATCGACACCTCGCTGCGGGTGCTGGCGGGTGAGCCCAAGCCCTTGGGCCAGTGGTTCCCGGTGCGCTTCCACCACGGCTCAACCGAGGTCGGCGCGCGGCTGGTGCCGCTGTCGGAAGACGCCATCCCGCCCGGCGGCGAAGGGCTGGTGCAGATCGTGCTGGAGAAGCCGATCGCGGCGGCAGCGGGCGACCGCTACGTCATCCGCGATACCTCGGCCCAGCGCACCATCGGCGGCGGCAGGCTGATCGATCTGCGCGCGCCGGGCCGCAAGCGCCGCACGCCGGAACGCCTCGCCCAGCTCGCGGCGATGGGCGAAGCGGACCCGGACGCGGCCGTGGCGCTGCTGCTCGCGGGCGAGCCGTTCCATCTCGACCTTTCCGCCTTCGCCCGCGACAGGGCGCTGGGCGGGGAAGCGGTGCAGGACATTGCGCAGCGGCTGGGCCTTGTCACCTTTGCCGCCGGGGGAACGCTCACCGCCCTCTCGCCCGAGCGCTGGAAGATCTTCCGCGCAACGCTGCTCGCCGAGCTCGAACGCTTCCACGACGCCAATCCCGACCTGCCGGGCATGGGCGCCGAGCGGCTGCGCCTCACCGTGCCGCCGCGCCTCGCCAAGCCGGTCTTCACCGAGGCGCTGCGCCGCCTTGCCGGCGAGGGCGCGCTGGGGCTGGACGGCGCCTGGGTCCGGCTCGCCGGCCACGAGGTACGGCTCACCCGCGCGGACGAGCTGCTCTGGGAACTGATCGAGCCGAAGCTGTCTGGCACCGAGCGCTTCCGCCCCCCGCGCGTGCGCGATCTCGCCGGCCTCACCGGTGAAGCGGAGGCGGATATTCGCCGGCTCATGAAATTGCTGAGCCGCATGGGCAGGGTGGACGAGGTGGCGCACGACCATTTCTTCCTGCGCCCGGTCGTCACCGGCATGGTGGCGATGGCGCGCGAGCTTGCCGCCGCCGCGCCGGGCGGCCAGTTTCCCGCCGCCGCCTTCCGCGACCGCATCGAGCGCGACGAGCACGCGGTCGGGCGCAAGGTGGCGATCCAGATCCTCGAATTCTTCGACCGCCACGGCGTCACGCTGCGCCGCGGTGACCTGCGCCGCATCAACCCGCACCGGCTGGACCTGTTCGGCGCGATCGGCGAAAATGACCCGGCGTCAGCGACGTCGCCGGCAGCTGGAAGAGCGTCTCATCCGGTGATGGGACCGGACTTCAAATCCGGGAGAACCATCTCGATGATTGGAGATACGTGACGGGAATGGCGGCGGAATGAGCAGTCAGCAGGTACTGCCGCGCGCTAATAAGGCGTTTGACTGCAATCACGGGCTCCACTAAATAAAAAGAGGAGATAGGCATCGCCTACCCCCTCTTCTTCGTAAGTCCCCCAACGGGGCTGCGACGTGCAACCGGGGCGAACCGCTTGCACGCCGGATGGAGCTATATCGGCTCTTCTTCCATCAACACCTCCAATTTCGGGCAGGGCTTCATGATGAAGCCCTGCCTTCCACTTCGTTCCCCTGCCATACGGCGAGGGCACAGCGAAGGTGGCATGTGACGAGGTCGAGTGCAAGTCATCCGGTAAGCGAAATCAGATAATTTATTCAGGTTTTTCAGGTTTTGTGACACCTTTGACGTCGATTTCTCTGCTCCTAAGTTTACGAACCAAATATCCGTACCAGATCGCGTTTTATCTTGTGACGATCTTAATGAGCATCTTACTGACTGATGGCATTTCTCAGCTACGATCTTTGTTGAGATTACGATTCCGATTGCAGATACACCGCTGAGAACGTGCTTATCCGTAGGCGACGTAACGTACGTAGCGTTCGCTCCGCCAGAATGCATCGACGTTCTGCGTAGCGCTGCGCCCCAACGCATCCACGTTTCCGTACGCACTTGTCTTACGAACGGTCCAACTTTCAGCTTCCGACGGGACTTCGACGCTGCATTGAATTCTCGTTATAGGAACCGGCAGATTTCTTGATGCACTCACCCACGCCACGCTCGCTGGCTTGTTGCGAAGGATCACCAATTGCGGGACGAAGCCTTCGACTTCTCCGATAACCCTTGCGGTCCAATCACGTTGAGCACTGGCGACACGTTCTGCTTGAGCAGCCAACAGAAAGGTGACAGACCTCGCGACAGTATGACAGACTACGTATCCGCCGCGACGGCTGAGAGTCTAAACACCTAATATTTCGAGCGAATTAGCTCTGGAAGAGCGTCTCATCCGGTGATGGGACCGGACTTCAAATCCGGGAGGGGCCGCGAGCCGGTCCTTGGTGGGTTCGACTCCCACTCTCTTCCGCCATCCCCTTCTCCCGGCCGGCCGCGCTGAGGCGCCGTCTCGCCCTATCGCCTTCGCAGGGTGAGTGCGGCTCGACAAACGTTTCATGGATTGACCGCTGAGCAACCGTGCCGTTGACATAGACCAGCGGTTGGTCGCATTTGGAAAACGATTAATCGCAGATCATCCGTACCGTCTCCAAGGCGGCGCGCCCTTCCCGCCTTGCGGAAAAGACATGTCCCGGCACGGCTCGTCGGCCCTCCTGTTCGCCACCATGTTCCCGCAGACCGCCATGTCGATGATGGTGTTCACCCCGCCCGTGGTGGCGGAGCACCTGACCCACACCCTCGCACTGCCGCCGGAAACCGCGGGGCTCTATGCGGCGGTCAGCTATTTCTTCGTCGCCATCGGCACGCTCTGCACGGGCATGCTGACGACCCGGATCGGCCCGTTGCGGCTAAGCTTCGCCTGCATCATCGTCGGCGGCCTGGCGCTCGCGCTGTTCGGGCTCGGCTCGCTCGCCGCCGTGCTGCTGGCGACGGCGCTGATGGGGCTGTGCTACGGCCCGCTGACGCCCGCCAGCCAGCAGGCCATCGCCAATGGCGAGCCGATCGCCAACATCGCGCTGTTCCTGTCGATCCGGCAGACCGCCGTACCGCTCGGCGCCATGCTCGCCGGCCTCATCATTCCTCCGCTGGTAATCCGGCTCGACCTCGGCGCCGCGCTGGTGCTGGTCGGCCTCGTCGTCTCGCTCGGCGGGCTGGCGACGGCGGCCCTGCTCGCCATCGTGCGCGCCGAGAAGCCGGCGCAGCGGCCGGCCGAGGGCGCCGGCCTGCTCGGCGCGTTCCGGCTGATGCTGCGCAACCGGCCGCTGCTCGCCCTGTCCTGCGCCTCCATCGTCTATGCCGCGCTTCAGCTCATCGTCTCGTCGCTGCTGGTGGTGTTCCTGATGCACGAACTGGAACGCGACCTCGTTACCGCCGGCGTGATGCTCGGCATCAGCCAGGCGGCGGCGGTGGCGGGGCGGATCGGCTGGGGCTATGTCGCCGACCGCTTCAACGCGCTCGCCGGCACGCTCGCCGCGGTCGGCGCCGGCATGGCGGCGGCCTGCGCGCTGACTTTCCTGATGACGCCGCGGACGCCGGACTGGATGGTGGCCATCGTCGTGTTCGCGCTGGGCGGCACCGCCAGCGGCTGGAACGGCGTGTTCCTCGCCAATCTCATGCGCATGGCGCCGCCGACCCAGGCCGGCTTCGCCGCCAGCGGCGCGCTGATGTTCTCCTATCTCGGCATCGTGCTCGGGCCGCCGCTCTTCGGCGCGCTGGCCGCGCTGATCGGCTTTTCCGCCGCCTTCCTGGCCTTCGGCGTGCTGGCCTTCGCCGCCGCCATCCTGTGCTGGCGCGCCGCCGCGGCCATCGCGAATTAAGTCGACATTAGAAACATCTCACCACGCGCGAGACGCGGCCGCGCTGCGCTCGAACTGACCTATCCTATTATTTTTACGTGATGAATGCGCTGGCAACGACGGCTGGTGATTTTTGCCCCCTTGACCGTCATACCTATAATGTCGACACTATTGGCATCCGAAGCCGCATGAGAGCGGCTCGGGCGTCTGGGAGAGGATCAATGACGACGGCAGTGAGTGGCCTGATCACGGGCACGCTGGAACATCTGCGCCGCCCGCTGGTGCGCAACATCAAGAAGGGCCAGCGCGTGCTGGTGCTGTCCGACACCGAGCACGACCCCCGTGTGTGGCAGGCGATCATGACGATCCTGGCCGACATCGAGGCGGACGCGACGCTCTGCCTGTTCAGCCGCAGGCCCGCCGACTATTACGACCCGCCGGCCGCCGTGTGCGAAGCGATGATGAAGTCGGACGTGAACGTCCTGTGCTCGTCCACCGGCATGCTGCACTGCGCCGCCAGCCTGCGCTCGATGGAAGCGGGCATCCCCTCCATCTGCCTCGACGGCGGCATGCGCCTCGAATGGCTGCAGTCCGGCGCCATCACCGACGACATGAAGCAGATCGCGGTGCGCAAGCATTATGTCGGCAAGAACGTGTTCGGCGAGGGCGCCAAGAGCTGCCGCGTGACGTCGCGCCACGGCACCGACTTCACCTATAGCGTCGAAAACATGATCTGGATCCCGCCGCTGCCGTCCGACAGCTTCGATCCCTACAAGATCATCAATTTCCAGAAGGACGAGAACCGGCCGGCCGGCAAGCTCTACTATTATCTGTACCCAACCGGCGAGTTCAACGTCGCGCCGATCGAGGGCACGGCCGAGGGCAAGCTGGTGATCGACCTCACCATGCACCATCTCGGCCTGCTCGGCTCACCCATCGAGCTGACGGTGGAGAAGGGCCGGATCGTCAAGATCGACGGCGGCACCGATGCGCGCATCCTGCGCGACTTCCTCGCCACCTATGGCGACGACAACGCCTATATGTGCCCGGCCGAGGCCTCGGTCGGCGTCAACGCCAAGGCGGTGGTGCGC
The DNA here is from genome assembly GCF_000092925.1 of Ancylobacter novellus DSM 506. Classification (NCBI taxonomy): domain Bacteria; kingdom Pseudomonadati; phylum Pseudomonadota; class Alphaproteobacteria; order Hyphomicrobiales; family Xanthobacteraceae; genus Ancylobacter; species Ancylobacter novellus. Next base: position 3,701,917 of record NC_014217.1, read on the forward strand.
GGCATCCAGCGCGAGGACAAGAACATCATGGGCACGATGCATTTCGGCCTCGGCACCAATGTCGATGTCGGCGGCTCGATCATGTCCAAGATCCACATGGACGGCGTGATCCTGGAGCCGACGCTCTATGTCGACGGCGTCAAGCGCATCGAGGACGGCCGGTTCCTGGTGCCGATCGAAGGCGAGTGAACCGCGCTTCCGCCGGGCCCGCCCGGCGGAAGTGGAGACATGCCTGCCCCTGGCACGGCCTCATCCTGAGGTGCGATCCCGGACCTGCCCGGGATCGCCTCGAAGGATGGTCGCTCAAGTGCGCCCAGACGAGCATCCTTCGAGGCCCGGCCAACGGCCGGGCACCTCAGGATGAGGTTCGGGAATGGGGGTGCGTAAACGGATGCGAGCAAGAACCAGCCGGGACGACCGGCCGGTTTTCCTTGCCGGCCGTTCAGTCGGCCGCGGCCTGGCGGCGGCGGCGGCGCGAGCGGGTCGGCGAGGGCACGTCGCCATCGGCGAAGAGCTGCTCCAGCGCCGCCAGCGCGTGCAGGTGGTTGGAGCGGATCAGCGCGTCGGCGAGCGGGGCGTCCTGCTCTTCGAGGGCGGTCATCAGCTGGAAATGATGCGCCATGGACTTTTCGCGGCGCTTGGGCAGCGACAGCGACAGGCGGCGCAGGCGCAGCGTGCGCAGTAGCAGCGAATCGAGGATGCGCTTGGCGGTCTGGTTGTTCGCGGCGATGGTCAGCCGGTTGTAGAATGCCACGTTCGCCCAGAGATAGGCGGAGAGATCCTGCGCGTCATGCGCCGCGCTGAGCTGGCCAACCAGCTCACGCAGCGCGGCGAGGTCGTCCTCGGAGCGCAGCAGCGCCGCATCCGAGGCCACCGTGCCGAACAGCACCGCACGGACGCGATAGATTTCGCGCACCTCGGCGATGTCGAGCACGGCCACATGCGGGCGCCGGCGCTGCGGGATGCGCACCAGCCCCTCCTTCTCCAGAAGCAGCAGCGCCTCGCGGATCGGCGTGCGGCTGGTCTCGTAGCGCTCGGCGAGCTCGACCGAGCTGAGGTCCTCGCCGCTCTGGCGGATGTTCTCGATGATCTCCGCGCCGACCTCGCAGGCGACGCGCGAGACCAGCGAGGGCCGGTCGTGATGCTCGGCCACGATCCGACGCACCACCAGCACCGCATTGAGGAAGGATGCGGACTGGCTGGACGGCGTCGTCGCGATCCAGGAATCCGCCCGCTCGAGACCCATCTTCTCCAAGGAAATCTCTGCTTTCCCGCGTTGCGCACCGGCGCCGCACCTGACGGCTTGCCCACAAACAATCTACCCGGGCGCCGATAATCTGTCGACAAATAGCGATGCACGCGACGGTAGCAGCGCGCACCTGCCCGCCGCGCCCGCCGCCTGCCCTTCAGAACCACGCGACTGTCTATATGTCGACAAAATGAATGGCGGCGCCACGCGCCTGTTGGCGCCCAACTCGCCCCGCCGCAGCAAGCATGGCGGCGATTGATCGAACATTTATCAGGAAAACAGAGCGTTTCTTTATCCCCGACACCGGAGAGCGTCGGCACCTCGGTCGCGCTCCCCAAGATCGGAACAGGCGAGACGCTCTCCAATCTGTCGACAGATAACTTGACGCTCCCGAATCGATCGGCTTCAATGCCGGCGCCAAAACACAAGAACAATCTCTGGGAGGAATGTCATGAAACCGGCTATCGCCTGTCTCTTGAGCGGCACCATCGCGGTCTCGCTCGCCGCCGTTCCCGCCGTCGCGCAGGATTCCATCGTCGTCGCCGCCTTCGGCGGCAAGCACGGCCAGACCCTGCAGAAGTGCGTCGTCCAGCCCTTCATGGACAAGACCGGCACCAAGGTGACGGTGGATCAGGGCGTCTCGTCGGTGACGGTGGCCAAACTGAAGCAGCAGAAGGCCAGCCCGTCGCTCGATGTCGTCTGGCTCGACGGCGAGGTTTCGCAGGCGGCGGAAAGCGAAGGCGTCTTCGCCGAGATCGATCCGGCGCAGGTGCCGAACATCGCCAACATCATCCCGGAGGCCGTCTACAAGAACAAGGACGGCAAGATCACCGGGCTCGGCGACTACTATTATTCGGTCGGCATCGTCTACAACATGGACGAGATCAAGCAGGCGCCGACCTCCTGGTTCGACCTGTGGAAGCCGGAATTCGCCGGCGACATCACCTGGCCGTCCATGTCGGACGGCTCCGGCGCCCCGGCGCTGGTCTTCCTGTCCGAGCTGCTCGGCGGCAGCGTCACCAACCTGAAGCCCGGCGCCGACAAGCTGAAGACGCTGGAGGTCGCCGCCTTCTACGATTCCGGCGGCAACGCCTCGAACATCCTCTCCCGCAAGGAAGCCACCATCGGCGTGCTGGACAGCGGCGCGGTGTGGTCACTGGCCGACGCCAACCCGTTCAAGGTCGGCTTCGTCATCCCGAAGGAAGGCGGCATGGCCTCCGGCACCCGCCTGCACCTGATCAAGCCGTCCAAGGCGGCCTATGACTTCATCAACTTCGCGCTCACGCCCGAGGCGCAGACCTGCTTCGTCGAGAACTATTTCTACGGTCCCTCGGTGAAGGGCCTGAAGCTGAGCGAGAAGGCCACGGCGCGCCTGCCCTGGGGGCCGAACGGCTCGATCAAGGATCTGCACTTCTCCGACACGGTGGCGATCGACGCGAACCGCCAGCAGATCATGGAAACGTGGAACCGCGACGTCCTCGGACGTCGCTGACCCCGCCGCCCTGCCTTCCACGGCCGCCGACGTGCGGGCCGACTGGAGTCGCCCATGCCGCTCATCGCCATCGACCGGGTGACGAAGTCATACGGTTCGCTCCAGGTCCTGAAGGACGTGTCCCTGAACATCGAGGAGGGCGAGTTCGTCGCCCTCCTCGGCCCCTCCGGCTGCGGCAAGACCACGCTGCTGCGCGCCATCGCCGGCTTCGTCGACATCGACGGCGGCGACATCGCCATCGCCGGCCGCTCCATGACCGGCGAGCCGCCGAACCGGCGGCCGGTGAACATGGTGTTCCAGAACTACGCGCTGTTCCCCCATCTCTGCGTGCGCGAGAACGTCGCCTTCGGCCCGCGCCGCAACGGCGTCGACAAGACTGCCATCCCCGACCTCGTCCAGCACGCGCTGGAGACGGTGGGCATGTCCGCCTATGCCGAGCGCCTGCCGGCCCAGCTCTCCGGCGGCCAGCAGCAGCGCGTCGCGCTCGCCCGCGCCATCGCCAACAAGCCCAAGGTGCTGCTGCTCGACGAGCCGCTCGGCGCGCTCGATCTCAAGCTGCGCAAGCGCATGCAGATGGAGCTCAAGCAGCTGCACCAGAAGCTCGGCATCACCTTCCTGTTCGTGACCCACGACCAGGAGGAGGCGCTGGTGATGGCCGACCGCATCGTCGTCATGCATGACGGCAACATCGCCCAAATCGGCAGCGGCGAGGACATCTACGCCCGCCCCGAGAGCCGCTACGTCGCCGACTTCATCGGCGAGGCCAACATATTGCCGCTGGAAGTGCGCCCCGACGGCGCGCTGCGCCTGCTCGGCCAGACCGCCGACCTGCCCTACCGCGCCACGGGCGCCGGCGAGCCGGCGCTGCTGGTCCGCCCCGAGGAGATCCGCATCGGCGAGGTGCCGGCGGACGGCGTCGCGCTCTCCGCCACCGTGACCGACCGCGTCTTCATCGGCAACGCCACCCGCATCTTCGTGAAGCTCGACAACGGCCAGTCCATCGTGATCCAGCAGGCCGGCGCCGAGCGCGACAACGCGCTGCGCCCGGGCGAGGAAGTGCGCATCGGCTGGGCGCGCGAGGCCGCCCGCGTGCTGACGAGCTGACCGATGCGCATCAACCGCTTCTGGGCGGCGATCCTGCTCGGCATCCCGCTCATCTACCTCATCGTCTTCTTCGTCACGCCGCTCGGCATGGTGTTCGTCGACAGCTTCTCCAACAAGGCGGGGGAGCTGACGCTGGAGAACTATGCCATCGTCCTCGGCGATCCCTATTACTGGCGAGTGCTGGGCTACACGCTGTGGATCGCGCTCATCACCTGTATCGCCACGCTGATCTTCGGCTACCCGCTCGCCTATTACATGAGCCTGATCGAGCGGCGGCGTGCCGTGCGGCGCCTCTGCTTCATCCTCATCCTGATGCCGCTGTTCACCTCGAACATCGTGCGCTCCTTCGGCTGGATCGTGCTGCTCGGCCGCGAGGGGCTGATCAACGAGACGCTGATGCTGCTCGGCCTCGTCGACCGGCCGCTGCGCCTGCTCTCCACCGAGACCGCGATCATCATCGGCATGATCTACGTGATGCTGCCCTTCATGGTGCTGGCGATCGCGAGCGTCTTGCAGAACATGAACCCGTCGCTGCGCGAAGCCTCGCGCGACCTTGGGGCCGGGGCCTTCACCACCTTCCTCAAGGTGACGCTGCCGCTGAGCGTGCCCGGCATCGTCGCCGGCACGCTGATCGTCTTCACGCTGAGCATTTCGAGCTATGTGACGCCGCGCATCATGAGCGGCGGGCGCTCCGTGGTGTCGTCCATGCTGATCTACGACCAGTTCATGCTGGTGTTCAATCCGTTCCTCGGCAGCGCCATCGCGGTCGTCCTGCTGGTGACCTGCTTCCTGCTCATCGTCGCCTACACGCTCCTGCTGGAGCGCCGGCAGCCGGCCCGATAGGAGCCCCGACGATGTCCCGACACCTCATCGCAAGAGCCCGCAACTCCTTCGGCACCGTGCTCCTCTCGGCTGTCGCCTGGGTGGTGCTGCTCTATCTGGTGCTGCCGCTCGCCGTGGTGATCGCCATCTCCTTCACCACCACGGAATATCTCGCCTTCCCGCCGGTCGGCTTCACCCTGCGCTGGTATCAGCGTTTCCTCGCCGACCCGTCCTATGTCGATTCGATCCTGCTCAGCGCACGGCTTGCCTTCGGCGCGACGCTGATCGGCTTCCTGCTCGGCGTGCCGGCGGCGCTGGTGCTCAAGCGCAGCACCCTGCGCGGCGCCACCTTCATCGCCAACCTGTTCCTGTCGCCGCTGATCCTGCCGGCCATCATCATCGGCGTCGGCGTGCTGCAGATCTCCGACGCGCTCGGCTTCGCCCGCAGCTTCGAGGCGATGCTGGTGGGGCATGTGGTGATCATCCTGCCCTACATCGTGCGCACCACGCTGGCCTCGCTCGAAGGCTTCGACAATTCGCTGGAAGAGGCCGCACAGGACCTCGGCGCCTCCGGCTTCGCGACGTTCTTCTATGTGACGCTGCCGATGATCAAGCCGGGCATCATCGCCGGCTGCCTGTTCGGCCTGATCATGAGCTGGATCGACGTCGAGGTGAGCATCTTCAACACGGTGATCGCGCAATCGCCGATCCCGGTGAAGGTCTTCAACTACGTCCAATACTCGGTCGACCCGATGATCGCGGCGGTCTCCGCCGGCACCATCTACATCGCCTTCATCCTCGTCTTCCTGCTCGACCGGCTCGTCGGCCTCGACAAGGTCGCCGGGCAACAGAAATGACACCGGAGCCCATCATGTCGTCTTCCACCCCGGCCGATGCCGGGTCCAAGCCCGCCGGGCCGCTCAGCGGCATATTGGTCGTCTCCATCGACCAGGCCGTCGCCGGTCCGCTCTGCGCCATGCGCCTCGCCGATGCCGGCGCGCGGGTGATCAAGATCGAGGCTGAGGACGGCGACCGGGCCCGCGACTACGACAAGGCCATGGGCAGCACCTCCGCCGCCTTCGGCTGGCTCAACCGAGGCAAGGAAAGCGTCGTCCTCAACCTGAAGGACCCGGGCGACCTCGCGCTGGTCAAGGCCATGCTCGCCCGCGCCGACGTGTTCGTGCAGAACCTCGCGCCCGGCGCCAGCGACCGGCTCGGCCTGGGCGCGGCGCAGCTGACGAAGGAATTTCCGCGGCTCGTCGTCGTCGACATCATGGGCTATGGCCGCGAGACCAGCTACGCCAGCAAGCGCGCCTACGACATGCTGGTGCAGTCGGAGAGCGGCATCTGCGCCGTGACCGGCACGCCCGAAGTGCCCTCCAAGGTCGGCATCTCCATCGCCGATATCGGCACCGGCACCAATGCCTATGCGGCGGTGCTGGAGGCGCTGTTCGAGCGCGAGCGCACCGGCCGTGGCCAGGCGCTCGAGGTCGCCATGTTCGACTGCATGGCGGAATGGATGTCGCTGCCGCTGCTGCACTTCGACTATATGGGCGTCGAGACCGCGCGCTTTGGCCTCTCCCACGCCTCGGTCTATCCCTACCGGCCCTATCACTGCGCCGACGGCGACATCGTCGTCTCCATCCAGTCGACGGCCGAATGGGTGCGTTTCTGCACCACCGTGCTGCGGAGCCCCGAGTTCGCGAAGGACCCGCGCTTCATCGATAACTGGGCGCGGGTGCAGAACCGCGACGCGCTCGACGAGGCCATCCACGCCGTCTTCACCCCGCATAGCTGCGCCGAGATGATCGAGCGGCTGGAGGCGGGCCAGATCGCCTGGGCGCGCGTGTCGACGCTGCACGACCTCTCCGTCCATCCGGCGCTGCGGCGCATACCCGTGGAGATGCCCGGCGGCGAGATGGCGGAGATGCCGCGCCCGGCCGGCCGCATCGTCGCCTCGGGAGCCAAGGTGCCGCCGCTCGGCGCCGACACCGCGCGCATCCGCGCCGAATTCGCCGGCGCCGCGCCGGCCGCCGCCAAGCAAGCGTAATCCGTTCGAAAGGGAGGCCAAGATGGCAGAGAAGATCGGCTGGCAGGGACGTTTCTACGAGGATTTCGAGGTCGGCGACGTCTATCCGCACCAGATCGGGCGCACCCTGCTCTCCTGCGACAATAGCTGGTTCACCCTGCTGATGGGGGCGCCCTCGCCGGTGCATTTCGACCACCACTATGCGGCGCAGACCGAGTTCGGCAAACCGCTGGTGAACTCGGTGCTGACGCTGGCGACGGTGATGGGCCAGAGCGTCTCCGACCTGTCGCAAAACGTGTTCGGCAATCTCGGCTGGGACGAGATCCGGCTGCCTGCCCCGGTGTTCGAGGGCGACACCATCTATTCGCAGTCCGAGGTGCTGGAGAAGCGCCTGTCGAAGTCGCGCGAGAGCGTCGGCATCGTGCGCGTCTCCACCACCGGCTTTAATCAGGACGGCGTGGTGGTGATCACCTTCAGGCGCACCATCATGCTCTACCGCCGCGGCTACCAGCCCAAGCTGCCGCGCCCGAAGCTGGAGACCACGGTAAAGAGCAAAGGCTGAGCGCCGGTCCGTTCCTTCGCGTTCTTCGCGTCATTCGATCACGCCGCCGGGCCACCAGCCTCGGCGGCGTTTTCGTTTGGCGCCTTTGCCAACCAATGCACCGTCATCCTGAGGTGCCAGCGAAGCGAGCCTCGAAGGATCGTCGTTCAAGCGCACCCGGACGAGCATCCTTCGAGGCTGGCCTTGGGCCAGCGCCTCAGGATGACGGTCATCACTAGGAAAATGGAACGAGGCGCCCACAAAAAGAAAGGGCCCCGGCTCGCGCCGGGACCCTCCCTCCGCCCCCAAGGGGATCGGATCAGTTCGACTTCGGCTCCGACTTCGAATCGTAGCGTTTGGCCCATTCGGTGAGGATGCGCGTGCGGTTGTCGATCGACCATTCGACGCTGTAGTCCTGCGCCTTGGAGCCGCCGTTCGGGATCGAGTTCGGCGGGCCGTTGTTCAGGTCGTCCATGCCGACCGCACCGTAATACTTGTTGAACAGCTGGTGCGCCTCGCGGCTCGCGCCCCAGTCGATGAGGATCTTCGCCGCCTCGGGGTTCTTGCTGCCCTTGACCATGGCGGTGGACTCGATGTCCCACGCGGTCTCGTCGCTCGGCACCAGCAGGTCAATCGGCGCGCCCTTGGTCTTCAGGAAAGGCCCGGTGAGGTCGGTGGAGAGGCCGATCGCATACTCGCCGGTCGCGGCGTATTTGCAGGGCGTCGACGAGGAGTTGGTGTAGACCGAGACATTGTCGTGCAGCTTGTCGAGGAAGGCCCAGGCCTTGTCCTCGCCCATCTTCTGGATCCAGCTGTGGACATAGCCGTAGCCGGTGTTCGACATGGTCGGGTTCGGCATGGCGATCTGGCCCTTGTAGATCGGGTTCGCCAGGTCTGCCCAGGTCTTCGGCTTGGGAAGGCCGCGCTTCTCGGCCTCGACCGTGTTGAAGCAGACGATGTTCAGATACATCTCCAGCCCGGTCCAGTAGGGCGGGTTGTTCTTGTCGCGGAACATCGGCTGCAGCTTCATGTAGTCCTTCGGCGCGTAGGGCTCGATGAGGCCGTCGCGCGCGAGCGACACGATGTTGGTCACGGGCACGCCGAACAGCACGTCGGCGCGGACATTGTCACGCTCGGCAAGCAGGCGCGCATGGATGACGCCGCCGGCATCGCGCACCCAGGTGATGTCGATGTCGGGATGCGCCGCCTCGAAGGCCTGCTCATAGGGAGTGAGCACCTCCTTCTGCAGCGTCGAATAGACCGTCAACTGGGTCTTCGCCGCCGCCGGCGTCGCCGCGACGCCGGCAACGAGGCCCACCGCCACTGCGGTGGACAGCAGGTAACTGAGCTTGTTCATCTGGTCCTCCTTGTTTCCACTGCCCTTATCGCCCGCATGCAAGCGGGTCTCGTTCTGGATCGACGCTCGGGCCCGTCGGGGCCGGCCCACCTTCAGCGGATGGTTCCGGCCTCGGCGAGCTCGGCGCGCCGCTCGGACGACAGCCCGAGCAGCGTGCCGAACACGTAGTCGTTGTCCCGCCCGATCGGCGGGGTCGGCGAGAAGGCGCCGCGCCACTTGTCGGCGGCGAGCCACGGCAGGGTGGCCATCTGCACCTCGCCGTCGATCTCGCGGAACATCGCCCGCTCGCGCATGTGCGGATCGGCGACGATCTCGCCCATGTCGCGCGAGCGCGACGCCGGCACGCCGGCGGCATGCAGCGCCGCCTCTACCGCCCGCGCGTCCTGGCCGCGCAGCCAGGAGGCGACGCGGGCATTGAGCTCGTCCTTGGCGGCGAGCCGCGAGGCGGCGTCCGCCGTGAAGGGCGCGCCGGCGAGGTCAGCGTCGTTCATGACGCGGCACAGGCCGCGCCATTCCTCCTCCGTCCGCACGGAGAGCGCGAGCCAGCTATCTTCGCCCGCGCAGCGGAAGCAGCCGGAAGGCGCCGCGCCGGTCTCGGTGACGCTGCGCCGCTCCGGCACCTCGCGTCCGAGCGCGGCATGCAGCAGCGCCTCGGGCAGCAGGGCGACGGTCGCCTCCAGCATGGAGAGGTCGACATAGGCGCCCTGCCCGGTCTGCCGCCAATGGCGGATGGCCGAGAGGATCGCCGTGGTCTCCCACAGCGCAGTGATCGGGTCGGTCCAGGCCGGCAGGATACCCATGGCCTCCAGCGCCGGGTTGGGCTCGCCGATCATGCCGACGCGCCCGCTATAGCCCTGCAGCAGCGAGCCATAGGCGAGGAGGTCCTTCTCCGGGCCGGTGCGGCCCATGCCGGAGGCCGAGACGAAGATGATGTCGGGCTTGATCTCGCGCAGCACGTCGTAGGACAGGCCGTACTTGACCAGCACGCGGGAGGAAAAGTTCTCCACCACGACATGGCTCGACTTGACCAGCTCGCGGATGAGGTCCTGCCCCTCGGGCGTGGTGATGTTGAGCGTGCAGCTCTTCTTGTTGTTGTTGATGACCGAGAACATGCCGTCGCGCACGGAGAATTCCGGCCGCGAGGCGGATTCGATCTTCACCACCTCCGCGCCCATGGCGCCGAGCATCTTGGTGGTCATGGGACCGGCCATGACCCAGGAGAAATCGACGATGCGGATGCCGTCCAGGCTGAGCGGGTTCATCACAGACCTCCCATGGCGCGGCGCCTGGCTTCCCCGCCGCGGCCGGCGATGAGGGCGTCGAACATCTCGCGACCGCTCTCGGCCGTGCCGGGCGCCTCCATCTCGACGCCGCGCGCCATCTCCTCGCCGCGCTGACTGACGAAGCGGAACGGCAGCGAGGGCATGGGCAGCGCCGTGCCGTCGGCGAAGCGCACATCGGCGAAGAAATTGCGGGCGCCGAGCTGCACATTCTCCAGCAGGTCGTGCGGCGTGCTGACCGGGAAGCAGGCGACGCGCGCCTCCTGCGCCGCGGCGACGACGTCGCGGTTGCGCTGGTGGATGGACCACTGCGCCATCAGCTCCTGGAGCTTTGCGGCATTGTCGGTGCGGATGAAGCGGTCGCCCGCGATGCTGTCGTCCTTGGTCCAGGCGGGATGGCCCATCACCTCGCACCAGCGCGCCCATTGGTGATCCTCGCGCGGCGAGACCATCACCGCGCCATCGGCGCAGGGCAGGTACCAGACGAGGCCGCCGGCGATGGTGACGCCCTTGGTGACGTCGCGCTGGCGGTCGGTGACGTCGCGGCCGGCCTGCCAGTCGGCGAAGGGCTCGACCAGCATGTAGACGAGCAGGTCCTCATGCGAGAGGTCGACCACCGGGCCGGGCCGCTCGCCTTCCGCCGCCTCGACCGCCCACAGTGCGGCGATGGCGACGACGAGGCCGCCGGCCATGCCGCCCTCCCAGTCGGCGCAGCCCACCGGCGGCGTCGCCTCGGGGTCGGTCACCGGGCTCGCCTGGTGGAAGGCGAAGCCGGATGCGTGCTGGAGGATGAAGGGCGAGGACGGCCGCTGCGTCGACGGGCCGGCCATGCCGAAGGGCGAGACGACGATGGTCGCCGGCCGCTGCGGCCAGTCCGGCGCCGCGCCGCGCACGGCGGGAGCGGTCGCGATGACGAGGTCGACCTGCCCGGCGAGCTCGCCCTGCAGCGCCCAGCCGTCCGCGCTTTCGCCGTCGATGCCGACGATGCGCTTGCCGCGGTTGAGATAGGCGAACAGCGCGCTCTCTCCGCCCGGCGTCAGCGGCGCCTCGCGGCGCAGCGCGTCGCCGGCCGGCGCCTCGACCTTGATGACCTCGGCGCCGAGATCGGAGAGCAGCCGCGCGCCGAAGGCCACCGACATGTCCGAGCCCAGCTCGAGCACCTTCAGCCCAACCAGCGGTCCACCGAACGGAGGAGGTGTGAAACGATTCATATCAATCTCGAACTCAATTCCGGATGCTCTTGTCTCAGGGCTCGTCGACGGGCTTCGCGGCGGGGAAAGCTGGACTCACGCTTCGCGCAGGTTCGACCGCCACTGCTGCTGGCCGCGCAGCAGCAGCCTGGTCACGATCACCTGCAGCAGCTTCACGCCGGCGGAGGTGTAGAGGATCATCATCGCCATGGCGCAGGCCGCGCCCTCGTCGCCGGTGTCGTTCAGCGCCACCACCGCGATCGAGGCCACCTTGGTGGTCGAGGCGTAGATGAAGATGACGCCGGCCACCGTGGTCATGGCGTTGACGAAGAAATAGGTCGCCATGTCGATGATCGCCGGGATCGAGATCGGGATCGTCACCCGGCGCAGCGTGGTCCAGAACGACACGCCCAGCGCCTGCGAGGCCGCCTCGAACTCGGCGTCGATCTGCTTCAGCGCCGTCAGCGCCATCAAATGCGGCACGGTGTAGTAGTGGCCGATGGTGCACAGCACCATGATGATCATCGTGCCGTAGATGAAGTTGAGCGGGTTCGACGGCATGTTGAAGAAGAACACGTAGCCGAGGCCCAGCACGATGCCCGGCACCGCCAGCGGCACCATCGCCACGATGTGGTAGCCGAGCATGACCTGCGAACCCTTGCGGTGCTTCTCGGTCAGATAGGCGCCGGTGAAGGCCATGATGGTGCCGAACAGCGCCGTCCACGCCGCCATCTCGACGCTGTTCCAGTAGGACAGCCAGCCGCCGGGGTCGAAGGCGCCGAAATTGAAATTGTTGAACGAGAAGGCGAGGTTGTAGGGCCAGAGCGTCACGAAGGAGGCGAATATCGCCGTGCCGATGATGCCGAGGATCGGAATGGCGAGCAGCGCCACCGCGAGCAGCATCGTCCGGTCGAAGCGCGGCGAGCGCTTGGGCTGGAGCATGACGGCGCGGGAGGTGAGCTGCGAGGTCTGGTGCTTGTAGGTGATGCGCTCGACCACGAAGGTCAGCACCGCCGGCAGCAGCAGGATGACGCCGATCACCGCGCCCATCTGGAAATTGGCCTGGCCGATGATCTGCCGGTAGACGTCGACCGCCAGCATGTTGAACTTGCCGCCGATCACCTTGGCGATGCCGAAATCGACGATGGCGGTGGTGAACACCACGAAGGAGGCGTTGATCAGGCCGTAGCGGGCGCCGGGGAAGGTGATGGTCCAGAAGATGCGCCAGCGCGAGGTGTTCAGCGTCTCCGCCGCCTCATAGAGCCGCGCGTCGGCGGTGGCCAGCGCCGTCGTCATGATCAGCACGACGAAGGGGAAGCAGTGGAACACCTGGGCCATGATGATGCCCACGGGCCCATAGATGCTGTTCCCGAACATCAGCCATTTCAGGTAGCCCTGATTGCCGAAGATGTAGATCAGCGCGATGGCCGGCAGCAGCGACGGCGCCAGGATCGGCAGCAGCGCGATGCCCTTGAACAGGCCGCGCAGCGGCATGCAGCTGCGGGTCAGCGCATAGGAATAGAGGAAGCCGAGCGGCACCACGATGCAGACGGTGAGCGCCGCGACCCAGAGGCTGTTGATCAGCGACTGCCTGAGAATCGGGTCCTTGGCATAGCTGACGAAATTGGCGAGGCCGACGAAATTGCCCTGGTGGTCCTCGAAGCTCTGCGACAGCAGCGCATAGAGCGGCAGCACGATGATGACGAGGGCGATCACCAGCATGACGGCGCCCGCCGCCAGCCGCGAGACGTGCTCCCAGTCGATGGCCGGGCGGATTGCGGGACGGATCGCCGGGCCTTGGCGCGTGGAGAGATCGGTCATTACTGCACCGCTTCCCGGACCTGGCTGGTCTGCGAGGCGGGAAACACGACCAGCCGCTCGCTCGGCAGCACCACGCCCATGCGGTCGCCGATGGCGACCGGCGCGTCGGCCATGTCGCGGCTCGACAGGTCGGCCGTGACTTCGATGTCGCCCAGCGCCGGAACGACGAGCGTCACCCGCCAGGCGGAGCCGAGGAATTCCAGATGCGTCACCTGCGCAGGGAGGGCGTCGCCGGCCTCGCTGGCGTTGAGCGGGCGCAGGCGCATCTGCTCGGGGCGCAGGCAGGCAATGACCTCGCCCTGGTTCTCCGCCGTGTCGTAGAGCGCCGGCACCGCGTAGTTGAGGCTGCCGATGGAAAGCCGCCCGCCGGCGACGCGGCCGGGCAGGATGTTCATCTTGCCGACGAAGCCGGCGACGAAGAGGCTGCGCGGCGTGTGGTAGATCTCGGTCGGCGTGCCGATCTGCTCGACCTCGCCGTCGCGCATGGCGACCACGCGGTCGGCCATGCTCAGCGCCTCCTCCTGGTCGTGCGTGACCATGATGGCGGTGAGGCCGAGGCGGCGCTGCAGGTCGCGGATCTGCTGGCGCAGATGCACGCGCACCTTGGCGTCGAGCGCGCTCAGCGGCTCGTCGAGCAGCAGCAGGCGCGGCGCCGGGGCGATGGCGCGGGCGAGCGCGACGCGCTGCTGCTGGCCGCCGGAGAGCTGCGCCGGATATTTCCGCTCCGACCCCTTGAGGTCGATCAGCTCCAGCAGTTCATGCAGCCGGGAATCGATTTCCGCCCCGCGCATGCGCCGGTTGCGCAGCCCGTAGACGATGTTCTCGCGGACATTGAGATTGGGGAACAGCGCGTAGGACTGGAACAGGATGCCGAACTGGCGCTGCGCCGGCGGCAGGTTGGAGATGTCCTGGCCGAGGCTGTGGATGGTGCCGGCGTTCTGCTGCTCCAGCCCGGCGATGATACGCAGGAGCGTGGACTTGCCGCAGCCCGAGGGCCCGAGGAAGCAGATGAACTCGCCGTCCTCGACGTCGAGCGAGACGTTGCGGAGCGCCGAGAAACTGCCGAAGCGCTTGTCGATGCCGGAGATGCGCAGGAACGGAGCGGCATTCGCCGGGCCGGCGCCTTGGCGCATCAGGGGCATCGCGGTGCGGGAAGTGTCGAGCATGGCGAACGGGCTCTTCGACGATGAGGGAGAGGCGAGAAGCATGGTCAACGCCCGGCAGGGGCGATGACCGGCGGAAGGGCGCGGAACGAAAATCCGCCGGCCAGAGCCCGCGTCGCGATCCCGATCGCCGATGATGTCGCAGATGAATTCGCACGCGGCCACGCATGGCAGCGCGGCGCTCCCGGCTGGGTCATCATTTCCTCCTGGTCGGCACCGCCTTTTGCCTCCTCCGGAGCGTTCCCGGACGGAGATGGCAGCGTCCCTATGCCTGCCGCGGCAGGTCTATTGAGAGGCACGATAGGCCGAGGCGCCGCGTGTGGCAAGAAAGAAATGAAACGGTTCATCACTTAATCGCCAGCCACCCCCGGCGCGCCTCGCGTGCGTGTCAGGAGCGTGCCGGGACCGCGTGCTCGCTGCGCGGAATCGTGCCGCCGAGCGGGGCGCAGGAGCCGCGGATGATGAATTCGTGCGTCACGATGATGCGTTGGCGCGACGGCGGACGGGCCGCGTCCCGCCCCTCGGCCAGATGCTCCAGCAGGAGCTCGGCAGCGCAGCGCCCCGTCGCCGGCCAGTCGTAGCGGATGGCGGTGATCGGCGGCTCGATGAGCTGGGCGAGCTCGGTATCGCCCAGCGTGACCAGCGAGAGATGCTGGGGGATGGACAGGTTGAGCAGCCGCACCGCCTCCATCACCCCGGCGAGATGGCCGCCGCTGACGACGATGGCGGTGGCCGGCGCGCGGCCGATCAGCGAGGAATAGGCGGCGTCGCGTCCATAGGGATGCGCGCGGCCCTCCGAATGGACGAGGTCGCGCGGCACCTCGATCCCGAGATCGGTAAAGGCCGCCTCGAAGCCGCGCAGGCGCTCGCGCCCGGAATGGGTGATGGTCGGCACGGTGATGAGGCAGATACGCCGATGGCCGAGGCCGAGCAGGTAGCGCGTCGCCCGGTAGGTGCCTTCGTACTGGTTGGTGAGCACGCAGTCGACGTCGAGGTCGATGACGCGCTCCAGCATGACCAGCGGCACCGAGAAGTCGCGCAGCTGCGCCCTCGTCGCCTCGTCATTGTCGTCGCCGACCATGACGATGACCCCGTCGACGCGCCGGCGCTTGAACTGCTCCAGCACGTCGCTCTCGCGCGCGCGATCGGAATGCGAATTGGCCAGGAACAGCGTGTAGCCGGCGCGCGCCAGCACCGGCTCGAGGCCGGTGACGGCGGCGGCGGTCAGCGGGTTCTGGATGTCCGGCAGCAGCACGCCGATCACCCGGCTCTGGCGCGAGCGCAGGCTCTGCGCCACCGGGTTGGGCTCGTAGCCGAGCTCGACGATGGCCTGCGCCACGCGCTGGCGCAGCGACGGGTCGACATTGGCGGCGTTGTTGAGCACGCGCGAGACCGTACCGAGCGAGACGCCGGCATGCTGGGCCACATGCTTGATGGTGACGGTCGCCGAAGGCGGGCGCGGCTTTTTCACGATTCGATCAACGGCTTCGCCAGTTGCGCCGGGCCGTTGCCGCGGCGGCAGGCTAGTCTAGGCATGGGCCGGCCAGGGCGGCAAGGGTGCGCAACGGCGGAGGCCGGGCACGCCCGCGCCTAGCCGCACGGACGACTCGGCGCTTGACACCACCGAACGCCGCTGCTCAATCTGTCGACACTATCTGTCTTCGATATGCCGACATGGCCGGTAATTGGTCGAGAATGGCCAATCTCGTCCCCGACCTCGTCGACATAATCGAAAAATCGTCAGCCGCGGGTAAGCGGTCGGCACGAGCACGCTGGGCATGGAAACGGTCAATCTGCACGGTATCGTCGAAGGGGCTGGCGATGAGGGGCTCGTCCTCCTCCACCCCATCGGCCTCGACAATTCCTTCTGGGGCGCGCTGCCCTCCATGCTGGGGCGCGGCCGGCGCATATTGCGGCTCGACCTGCGCGGCTTCGGCGGCTCGCCCATCGGCGCGGGCGCGGCGCCGATCGAGGCCTATGCCGCCGACGTGCACCAAGCCATCCGCCGCTACGGGCTGGAGAAGCCGGCGGTGCTCGGCCTCTCCTTCGGCGGCATGATCGCCCAGACGCTGGCGCTCGACTTCCCCGGCAGCGTGTCGAAGCTCATCGCCTGCGGCTGTCCCGGCGGCATTCCCGTCGAGGCGCGCGACGCCTTGCGCGAGCGCGGCGTCGCCGCCGAACGCGGCGGCATGGATTCCGTCGTGCCGACGACCATCGAACGCTGGTTCACCCCCGACTTCGTCGACAATCCGGTGGTCGAGCGAGTGCGCGAGCGCCTGCGCACCGATTCGGTGCGCGCCTGGTCCGAGGGCTGGCAGGCGATCAGCAATTTCAACGCTTTGCCGCGCCTCGGCGGCATCGACGTGCCGACGCTGGTCGTCGCCGGCGAGCACGACCTTGCGGCGCCACCGGCCGCCATGGCGACGATCGCCAAGGCGGTCCCCGGCGCGCGCTTCGTCATCCTGGCCGGCGCGCCGCATATGATGCAGCTGGAGACCAGCGGGCTGTTCATCGAGACCATCGGCGATTTCCTTGCCGCCCGGTCCGTCGGTGCAACGTGACCGCTTCCATGGCTGAGCTGCTCAACCATCGCCTGACCGGGGAAAAGCGCGATTTCGCGCTGCTGCTGATCCATCCGCTCGGCGCGGATCTTTCGATCTGGGACGATTTCGTCGCGGCGCTGGATGGCCGGGTGACCACGCTCGCCATGGACCTGCCCGGTTCCGGCGGCTCGCCCGGCCCCGGCCGGCCGGTCGGCCTCGCCGAGCAGGCCGAGGCGCTGGAAGCGCTGCGCGGGGCGCTCGGCATCGAGAAGCTCTGCCCCATCGGCATCGCCGTCGGCGCCATGACGGCCGCGACCTATGCCGCGACCCATCCGGCCCGCACCAGCGCGCTCATCCTCACCAACCCGACGCCGGCGAGCGCGCCGCAGGCGCGGCAAATGCTCGCCGACCGGGCTGAGGCGGTGCGCCAGGGTGGCATCGCGGCGGTGCTGCCGGGCGCCGTCGACCGCTCCTTCCTGGAGATGCCGCGCGATGCGCGCTATGAACGCTACATGAATCGTTTCTCCGCGCAGGACCCGGAAGCCTATGCTCTCGCAGTGCTCGCGGCCGCCGAGGCGGATGCCTCGACGGCGCTGCGCGCGATCGACAGCCCGACGCTGCTGGTCCCCGGCCGCCACGACGTGCTGCTGCCGATGGAACGCACCGAGGCGGTGGCCAAGCTCGTGCCGCATGCACGCATCGCGGTGATGGAGCACGCGGCGCATTTCGTCCCCTACCAGCAGCCGGCCGCCTTCGCCGCGCTGGTGCTCGACTTCCTCGGCCGCGAGGCCGCCCTCGCCTGATCTTCCGGAGCGACACGCATGAGCAAGAAAGGCTTCCTCCTCGTCCTGATGCAGCCGCCGCCGGCCTTCGAGGAGGAATTCAACGCCTGGTACGACACCGAGCATGTGCCCGAGCGCGTCGCGGTGGAAGGCTTCGAAAGCGGCCGGCGCTATGTCTGCATCGACGGCCACCCGAAATATCTCGCCATGTACGACATGGTGCATGAATCGGCGCTGGAGAGCGAAAGCTACATGCGCGTCTCCGGCGCCAATTTCAGCCCGTGGACCCGGCGGGTGACCAGCCGGGTGAGGATCTACCGCTCGGCCGGCGAGCAGATCTTTCCGGGCGACGAGGTGACGAAGGCGACCCCGCGCACCACGCTGCTGCGCTTTTCCGGCACGCCGGCGGACCTTGCCGATACGGTGGTCGCCGGCGCCAAGGCGAATTTCGCCGGCAAAGCAAATACCGCGCAGCTGCGCGTCTTCGCCTATCCGCGCGACGGAGCGTTCGATTTTCTGGTGATGGCGGGCCTGCACAAGCCGGAAGAGGCGACGCTCGACGTCGACGCCTTCGGCGAGGCCGCGCCCTATCTCGACCTGGTCAACAGCTACGCGCTGTATTGAGGGCTACCGGCTTGATGCAACGTCATCCTGAGGTGCCCGGCGTTTCGCCGGGCCTCGAAGGATGCTCGCAAAGCGCACGGTAGCGACCATCCTTCGAGGCTCCCCCGGACCAAGTCCGGGGTCGCACCTCAGGATGACGGCGCTTCTGCTTACCGAGCGGAAAGCGATCCCGGATCGTCCCTGCGGGACGTCCGGGATGACGCGAGATATTAGGGTCGCGCCCTCAGTTCAGCACGGCCGGATCGAACGGGTAGGGCACCGCCGGGCCGCCCTTGAGCGGCAGCACGATGCTGGCCTTGCCGGGCGAGCCTTCCTTGCCGTTCTGGTCCTTCAGCCCGATCTCCAGATCGACCACGCCGTAATCGCCGCGCTGGCTCTTGGCCGTCACGCGGCCCCAGGCGGTGAGCGTGTCGCCAGGAATGTTCATGCCGCGATACTGGAAGCTCATCTTCCACAGCCAGCCGGTCTCGCCGACCCAGTCGGCCAGCACCTGCGCCAGCACATGCTGCTTCCACGAGCCGTTGATCAGCACGTCCGGCAGGCCGTCATGCTCGGTGGCGTAGCGCCAGTCGTAGTGGATCTTGTGCCAGTTCTCCATGGCGGCCGACCAGCGGATGATGTGCGCCGTGGTCATCGGGCCCTTGACGATGGTGGGGATGTCGTCGCCCACCGTGATGTTCTCGAAGGATACGGGCTCGGCCATCGTCTATCTCATGATCATGGTGTTGAGCGACTTGAGCAGCGGACGTGCGTCCGCGGTCCGGTACCCGTCCTCGATGAGGACCATCACCATCGGACCGGCCTTGCCCTGCTTCTGGTAGATGTCGCGGTAGATCGAGCGGCATTGGATGTGCTCGCCGAGCCTGGGATAGCTGTAGAACTCGTATTCGTAGCCGCCATTGAGGATGCCCGAGAGCGGGATCGGCAGCTTCGGCAGGCCCGGCCGCATGGCGCGGGAGACGCCGTCGAAATCCGGATCGCCGGCGGCCGCGAGCGAATCGTGCAACTCGTCCGCCGGGCGGCGGAAGGCGTGCACGGGAAAGCCCGGCGGGGTGACGACGCCGCCATAGCGGGTGCCGGCGGCGTAGTCGGCGTCCCAGAAGCGCGGATTGGGGTCCATCAGCGCCTGGAAGAAGCGGCGCAGCTCGCTCGCCTCCACCGCATGCGGCGCCTCGACCCATTCGGACGCGGCGCCGATCACGGCGCGCACGTCCCCGGTGATGTAGTTGACCAGTTCGTCAACCGCCATTCGCGTGGTCCTCCCTTCGCGACTTTTGTTCTGCCGGGCCGCGCGCGACGGGTTGGCCGGCGCGCGACGTTCGGGCGGTCAGTCTAAATGCCGATGAAACGTTTTCAATACGAAATCCGCGTGGCAGATTGCTAACCTCGCGTCGCGGGGCGGCTATTTGGCCGCCGCAGAAGGACAAGCGGCCGAGCCGCGAATGAAATGGCAGCCGGGAGGAAAAAGTTGTGAAAATCGTTTTTATCGGGGCGTCGCACTGGCACCTCGACCTCTATCTCATCCCCCTGCTGGAGGTGCCCGGCGCCGAGCTGGTCGGCATCGCCGATCCCGATGCGGCGGTGGTGGCGCGTCTGACGGCGCGCCTCGGCTGCGCCGGCGACACCGACTATCGCGCCCTGTGCCGACGACTGAAGCCGGATTTCGTCTTCGCCCTCGGCCGCCACATCGACATGCCCGAAGAGGCGCGCTTCCTGATCGAGGAGGGTATCCCCTTCGCGTTGGAGAAGCCCTGTGGGCTGAACACAGCCGACGTCGCCTCCATCGCCGAACTGGCCGAGCGCAGGGGCGCCTTCGCCTCGGTGCCGCTGGTGTTCCGCAATGGCGACTTCGCCCGGCACCTGGAGGGCCTGAAGGCGGAGGGGGATCTGAGCTACGCCACCTTCCGCTTCATCGCCGGCTTCCCGGCGCGCTACCGGCAGGCCGGCTGCGACTGGATGCTCGACCCGGCGCTGTCGGGCGGCGGCTGCACCATCAACCTCGCCATCCACTTCTTCGACCTCGCCATAAGGCTATTTGGCGACGAGGTGCGGGTGCTCAGCGCCACCATGGCCAACCATGCCTGGCGCGAGCGGGTGGAGGATTATTCCGTCGTCACCTTCGAGCGGAGCGGTGCGCTCTGCGTCGTCGAGACCGGCTATCTCTATCCGGCGCCGACCAGCAATTTCGACATGCATTACGCCGTGCGCTCACCACAGCACTACACCATCGCCCACGACATGCAGAGCGTGGAGAGCCTCGCCAATGACGGCGCGTCGCGGATCTGGCCCGCTCTCACCACCAACGTCCCGCACTACCGGACCTTCGTGTTCGATGTGCTGGAGCGGGTGAAGGCCGGCAGGCCGCCGCTGGCGAGTCTCTCCGACATGGTGCCGATCATGCGGCTGGTAGACGACGCCTATGGCAAGGCCCGCGCCGCCGGAACGCTGCTGCCGCCGGCGTGAAGCGATACCACCTCATCCTGAGGTGCCCGGCCACAGGCCGGGCCTCGAAGGATGATCATCCGGGTGCACCGTTACGAGCATCCTTCGAGGCTCACTGCGTTCACACCTCAGGATGAGGGTGTTCTTGGGAGCGAATGCGTGCGGGACAGAGGAATGCTCACCCCGCCGCCACCAGCTCCAGGCAGGATTCCCGCCGCACGAATTCGTAGGGCACGATGACCTTCTCCGGCGGCGTCTCGCTGCCGCCGATGCGGGAGATGGCAAGCCGCGCCGCCACCCGCCCGGTCTCCGCCCAGTCATAGCGTATGGCGGTGATGCCCGGCCGCATCAGCGCGGCGAGCTCGGTATCGCCCAGCGCCACCAGCGAGAGCTGGTCGGGAATGGCGAGGTTGAGCTGGCGGGCAGCGTCGAGCACGCCCGACAGCATGCCGCCGGAGACGATCAGCGCGGTTGGCATCTCGCGCATGGAGAGCACCGCATAGGCGGCGTCGACCGCATAGTCGCGGGTATAGCCACCCATGCGCACCAGTTCCTCGCTCACCTGCACGCCCATATCCGTCAGCGCCTCGGTGTAGCCCTGCAGGCGGTAGCGGCCGGACATGTTGTCGGTGGGGACGGTGACGAGGGCGATGCGCCGGTGGCCTAGCGCCAGCAGATAGCGCGTGGCGCGGTAGGTGCCGGCCACCTGGTCGGTGCGCACGGCGTCGAACTCGTTGCCGATCTCGCGCTCCAGCAGCACCACCGGCATGGGCAGTCGGTGCAGCTGCTCGACCGTGCGCGGGTCGCGGTCGCGGGCGAGGATGGCGATGATGCCGTCGACGCGGCGGCGGGCGAACTCATTGATGATGTTCTCCTCGCGCCCGCGCTCATACCGCGAATTGGCGAGGAAGAAGGTGTAGCCCTGGCGCGTCAGCTCCTCCTCGACGCCGGTGACGGCCTCTGAGGAGAGCGGGTTGCGCAGGTCCGGCACGATGACGCCGATGACGTGCGTCTTCTTCGAGCGCATGCCCTGCGCGAAGCTGTCCGGGCGGTAGTCCAGCGCCGCAGCAGCGTCGAGCACGCGGCGCTGGAGCGCCGGCTGCACGTTGCGCGCCTTGTTGAGCACGCGCGACACCGTGCCGATCGACACGCCGGCGCGGCGTGCCACATCGCTGATGGTGGCACGGGGCTGCGGCCCCTTCGGCCTTTCGCCGGACTCGGTCTCGTCCATCGTTCCTGTCGCTCGTCGCACCCATGGCGGGCGCTGGGTAACGTTCCATGCTTAGCCGATTTCATCCCGCTTCGCGATGCTTGCGAGGCGGCCCTCCACCAGACGATCGGCCAATGGTTGCAGCGGCAACAATACCGGGCCTTCGGGCAACCGAGGCGGCTTGACCGGCGCATGGCGGCTGCCCTAGCCTTGCTATGGAAAACGTTTTATCACTCCGCCGACGAGAAAAGACCAGGGAGGACGCCATGGGCGAGCGGGTCAGGATATGCGAGGTCGGGCCGCGCGACGGGCTGCAGATGTCGACGTCGATCATGCCGACCGACGTCAAGATCGAATGGATCAGGGCGCTGGCCGGCGCCGGCATTCATGAGATCGAGGTCGGCAGCTTCGTGCCCCCCAAGCTCATCCCGCAGATGGCCGACACCGGCGAGATCGTGCGGGCGAGCCGCGCCATTCCCGGCCTCACCGTCGCCGCGCTGGTGCCGAACCTGAAGGGCGCGCAGCGCGCCTATGAGTTCGGCGCCGACCTCGCGCTGATCCCGGTCTCGGTGAGCGAGGGCCACAGCTGCGCCAACACCAACAAGGGTAGCCTCGAGCAGGTGGCCGAGGTGCGCGCCATCGTCGAATGGGTGCGCGCGCAGGAGCGGCCGATGAAGGTCGATGCCGGCTGCGCCACCGCCTTCGGCTGCTCGATCGAGGGCGCCGTGCCGCAGGACCGCGTGGTGATGGTGGCCGCGGCCCTGGCCGATGCCGGCGTCGATAACATCGTGCTGGCCGACACGGTCGGCTACGGCAATCCCGCGCAGGTGCGCTCCGTCGTGCGCGCGGTGCAGCGCGAGGTCGGCGAGACGCTTGACCGCCTGCACCTGCACGACACGATGGGCCTCGGCATCGCCAACGCCTTGGCCGGGCTCGACGAGGGCATTCGCTGCTTCGATTCCGCCCTCGCCGGCCTCGGCGGCTGCCCCTTCGCGCCGGGCGCTTCCGGCAACATCGTCACCGAGGATCTGGTGTTCATGCTGGAGAGCATGGGCTTCGACACCGGCATCGACCTCGACGCGCTGATCCGCGCCCGCGAAATCCTGCAGCGCGGCCTGCCGGACGAGCACCTGCTGGGCAATGTCGTGAAGGCCGGCATCCCGCGTACCTACCACCGCGCCGCCGCCTGAACGCGGCGGCCTCTGGCTCGGAATTCTCCGAGCGACCGCCGTGTTCTTCGTCATGGCCGGGCTTGGTCCGGCCATCCACGACTTCGGCGATACTCGCGCTCCAACCCCAAGTCGTGAATCCCTGGGCCGAGCCCGGGGATGACGGTCGCAGGGCGGCACCGCCGAGGTCGACGCCCTCCCCGCGTCTCGCCGGCAGATACCTTCGTCGACACCGGCCAAACCCAAGGCTCCTTTCTTTCCTAACCGCCCGGCTCTCGCACCGCTCCCGGCAATGCGAGCGCGGAAGACATCGCGCGCCCTCCCTCCGAATTTAGGCGCCACCAGCTGCCACGCCGACCCGCGAGACGCCGCGCCAATGCCGGCGCGCCTTCGTCCGGATCGAGCCGATGGGGCGAGTGGAAAATCGAGGAGAGCGGAAGATGGAAGACCTGTCCCGGCGTACCCTGCTGGCGCTGAGTGCAGTGGGCGGCGCTGCCGTCGCCGCCGGTGCGGCCCATGCGGCGACCTTCGGCAACCCGGACCAGCCGGCGGAGGGCGCGATCAACTCGACCCCCGGCGCCCTGTCCGAGCCCGGCCCGCACAATCCCGCGCTGGAAGCGCAGATCCCCGCCTTCCAGAACCCGCCGGCAACCGATGTCGGCAACTCGCCGATGTTCTGGTCGTCCTTCAACATCATGCCGAAGCGCGTGCAGGCCGGCGGCTGGGCGCGGCAGATCACCAACTCCGAATTCCCCGCCGCCAAGGAAGTCTCGGGCGTCAACATGCGCCTCGGGCCGGGCGGCATCCGCGAGATGCACTGGCACCTCGCCGGCGAATGGGCGCTGATGACCAACGGCCAGTGCCGCGTCACCGTGCTCGACCAGTTCGGCCATCCCTATATCGCCGATGTCGGTGCGGGCGACCTGTGGTTCTTCCCCGCCGGCTGCCCGCATTCGCTGCAGGGCATCGGGCCGGAGGGCGCCGAGTTCCTCCTCGTCTTCGACGATGCCTACCAGTCCGAATACAACACGCTGTTGCTGACCGACTGGTTCGCACACACGCCGCCCGAAGTGCTGGCGCAGAATTTCGGCGTGCCGGCGGACACCTTCAAGAACATCCCGCTGAACGACCTCTGGATCTTCCAGGGCCAGCAGGCCCCGGCGCTGTCGGTGGACCTTGCCGCCGTCGCCGGTGCCGGCGCGCCGGCCGAGCCCTTCACCTTCTCGCTCGGCGGCGCCAAGCCGATCAAGCAGAACGCCGGCGGCCAGATCCAGCTCGCCGACAGCCGCACCTTCAAGGCCTCCAACACCATCGCGGCGGCGCTCGAGACCATCAAGCCGGGTGCGCTCAGGCGCATGCACTGGCACCCCAATGCCGACGAGTGGCAGTACTGGATCAAGGGCAAGGGCCGCATGACGGTGTTCAACACCGGCCCGCGCGCCGTGACCATCGACTTCCAGGCGGGCGATCTCGGCGTCGTGCCCAAGAGCCAGGGCCACTACATCGTCAACACCGGCGATGAGGACGTGCAGGTCCTCGCGATCTTCAAGGCGCCGGAATACCAGGAGGTCGACCTCTCCGACTGGCTGACCCATGCGCCGCCGGAACTGGTCGCCCAGCATCTCCACATCGATCCCGCAGTGATCGCGAAGTTCCCCAAGGGCCAGGCCGGCATCCAGCCGGCCTGATCCCACCGCCATCCGACATGTCGAAACACCCCATGCCGTGACCGCGGGCGACAGGAGAGAGCCATGGGCATCGTGAAGACCATAAAGCCGTATCACGAGCCGGCCGGCGGCTGGGGCGCGCTCAGGGCCATGGGCACCGCTCTGACCGAGCAGGGCATTGCCGTCTCCGGCATGGCGCTGCTGGCGCGCATGAACCAGCCGGGCGGCTTCGACTGCCCCGGCTGCGGCTGGGCCGACCCCAAGCACACCTCGCCGTTCGAATATTGCGAGAACGGCGGCAAGGCGGTTGCCTGGGAGGCCACTGCCAAGCGCTGCACGCCGGAATTCTTCGCCGCCCACAAGGTGAGCGAGCTGGAGACGTGGAGCGACTACGACCTCGAAATGGTCGGCCGCCTCACCCATCCCATGCGCTACGACGCAGGAACCGACACCTACCAGCCGGTGAGCTGGGACGACGCCTTCACGCTGGTCGGGCGGCACCTCAACGCGCTGCCGAACCCCGACATGGCGGATTTCTACACCTCGGGCCGTGCGTCGAACGAGGCGGCGTTCCTCTACCAGCTCTTCGCCCGCGAATACGGCACCAACAATTTCCCCGACTGCTCCAACATGTGCCACGAGGCCACTAGCGTCGGGCTGCCGCAGTCGCTCGGCGTCGGCAAGGGCACGGTGCTGCTCGACGACTTCGAGAAGGCCGACGCGATCCTCATCTTCGGCCAGAACCCCGGCACCAACTCGCCGCGCATGATGACCGACCTGCGCAACGCCTCGCGGCGCGGCTGCACCATCATGTCGTTCAACCCGTTCCGCGAGCGGGCGCTTGAACGCTTCCAGGCGCCGCAGAACCCGGTGGAGATGGCGACGCTCACCTCCACCCCGATCTCCGGCCGCCTGTTCCAAGTGAGGGTCGGCGGCGACGTCGCTCTGCTCAAGGGCATGATGAAGGCGCTGGTCGAGGCCGACCGCCGCGCCCAGCAGGAGGATCGCGGGACGGTGCTCGACTGGGACTTCATCCGCGGCCACACGGTCGGCATCGAGGCGCTGATCGCCGATCTCGACGCCACCCAATGGGCGGATATCGAACAGATCTCCGGCCTGCCGCGGGCCGAGATCGAGGAGGCGGCCGCGGCCTACGCCAAGGCCGAACGAGCCATCCTCGTCTTCGGCATGGGCGTCACCCAGCACCGCCACGGGACCCAGAACGTCCAGCAGCTCGCCAATCTCGCCCTGCTGCGCGGCAATATCGGCCGCGACGGCGCCGGCCTGTGCCCGGTGCGCGGCCATTCCAACGTGCAGGGCGACCGCACGGTCGGCATCACCGAGGTGCCGACGGCCGAGTTCCTCGACAAGCTGAAGGCGCGGTTCGGCTTCGAGCCGCCGCGCAAGCACGGCCACAACGTCGTCACCGGGCTGGAAGCCATGGTGCGTGGCGAAGTGAAGGTGTTCGTCGGGCTCGGCGGCAACATCGCCGCCGCGGTGCCAGACTGGCAGCTCACCCGCGAGGCGATGCGCAGGCTCGACCTCACCGTCCACATCTCGACCAAGCTCAACCGCTCGCACCTCGTGCACGGCCGCGACGCACTGATCCTGCCCTGCCTCGGCCGCACCGAGCTCGATATGCAGGCGGGCGGCCCGCAATCGGTGACGGTCGAGGATTCCATGTCAATGGTCCACGCCTCGACCGGCCGGGCCGATCCGGCATCCGAGCATCTGAAGAGCGAGCCGGCCATCATCGCCGGCATCGCCAAGGCGACGCTCGGCACGCGCTCGGTCGTCGACTGGGACCGGCTGATCGGCGATTACGACCTGATCCGCGACGACGTCGAGGCGGTGTTCCCGATCTTCGACGGCTACAATACCCGTATCAAGGTGCCGGGCGGCTTCCACCTCACCTCGCTGGCGCGCGAGCGCATCTGGGCGACGCCCTCGGGCAAGGCCAACTTCCTCGTTTACGACAAGCTCGGCGAGGACCCGCGCCCGGCCGAGCCGGACATGCTGTGGCTCACCACCATACGCAGCCACGACCAGTATAACACCACGCTCTACTCGCTCTCCGACCGCTATCGCGGCGTCTACGGCCAGCGCGACGTGATCTTCCTCAACGAGGAGGAGATGGAGAAGCGCGGGCTGCAGGCGGACGACCGGGTCGACATCGTCACCCTGTCGGATGACGGGCTGGAGCGCGTGGTGCGTGCCTTCAAGGTCGTCCCCTACGCGTTCCCCGATGGGAGCTGCGCCGCCTACTACCCGGAGGCCAACCCGCTGGTCCCGCTCTACGCGCACGATCCCCAGAGCTTCACCCCCGCCTCGAAGGGCGTGCCGGTCCGCCTCGTCAAGGTGGCGGCCGAACAGGGAGCGCATTGACCATGGACGCGGTCGACCTCGCCCGGCTCCAGTTCGCCTTCACCATCGGCTTCCACATCCTCTGGCCGACCTTCACCATCGGCATCGCCTGGTTCATCACCCTGCTCAGCGCCCTGTGGTGGCGCACCGGCAGGACGGTCTATCGCGACCTGATGCGGTTCTGGATGAAGATCTTCGCCCTCGGCTTCGGCATGGGCGTGATCACCGGCATCGTGCTCAGCTACGAGATCGGCACCAACTGGGCGGGCTATTCGCGCTCGGTGGCGAACGTGCTCGGGCCGATGTTCATGTACGAGACACTGTCCGCCTTCTTCCTCGAGGCCGGCTTCATCGGCATCATGCTGTTCGGCGAGGGGCGGGTGTCCAAGGGGGCGCATTTCTTCGCCTGCCTAATGGTCTCCTCCGGTGCCGTGTTCAGCGCCACCTGGATCATCGCCTCCAATAGCTGGATGCAGACACCGGCCGGCGCGGTGGCGGATGCCGACGGCATCTTCCATGTCGTCGACTGGTGGCAGGCGATCTTCACCCCGTCCTTCCCCTACCGCCTCGCCCATATGGTGTGCGCGAGCTTCCTCACCGGCTCCTTCGTGGTGGCGGGCGTCTCCGCCTTTCACCTCTGGCGCGGGCACCATCTGGTCGCCAGCCGCAAGGCCTTCTCCATGGCGCTCTGGCTGGCGCTCGTGCTGGCGCCGCTGCAGGCCTTCATCGGCGACCTGCACGGGCGCAACACGCTCGAGCATCAGCCGACCAAGCTCGCGGCGATGGAAGGGCTGTGGGACACCACCAAGGGCCCCGGCATGACCGTGATCGCCTGGCCGGACCAGGCCGAGCAGCGCAACCTCTACGCCGTCGAGATCCCCCATCTCGCCAGCCTCTATCTCACCCATAGCTGGGACGGCGAGGTACAGGGGCTCAAAGCGGTGCCGCCCTCCGACCAGCCCAACGTGCCGGTGGTGTTCTTCGCCTTCCGCATCATGGTCGGCATCGCCATGATCCTGCTGGCGACCGCCATCACCGGGCTCATATTGCGGCTGCGCGGAAGATTGTTCGACACCCGCTCGTTCCAGTTGCTGGCCATGGCGGTGACCCCGCTCGGCTTCGTGGCCGTGCTCGCCGGCTGGACCACCACCGAGGCCGGGCGCCAGCCCTGGGTCATCTACGGCCATCTGCGCACGGCCGATGCCGTGGCGCCGGTGACCGCCGGCGCGGTGACGACGAGCCTGCTCATCTTCTTCGTCGTCTACAACGTGCTGATGCTCGCCTTCATCTGGTTCGCCGGCCGCGTCGCCCTGAAGGGTCCGGCCGACACCTCGCCGCCGGCGCTGGAGCATCCCGGCATCGACCGGACCAATGCGGGCCTGTTCGACAGCGACACCTCCGCGCCGGCCGCGATCGGCGGCGCCCAGCAGGCGGGAGCCACGTCATGACCGAGCTCATGCAGGCGGAATATGTTCCGCTCTATTTCGGCGCGCTCGCCGCCTTCTGCGTCACCGTCTACGTGCTCGCCGACGGGCTCGACCTCGGGGTCGGCATCATCTTCCTCGTCGCCCCGCGCGACCAGGACCGCGACCTGATGATGGCCTCGATCGAGCCGGTGTGGGACGGCAACGAGACCTGGCTGGTGATGGGCGGCACGCTGCTCATCGCCGCCTTCCCGGCCGGCTACTACATCCTGCTGCCAGCCTTCTACCTGCCGATCATGTTCATGCTGTTCGCGCTGATCTTCCGCGGCGTCGCCTTCGGCTTCCGTTTGCAGGCGACGCGGTTCCGCCTGGTCTGGGACATCGCCTTCTCGGCCGGCTCGATGCTGGCGACCTTCTGCCAGGGCCTGATCCTCGGCGGGCTGATCGGCGGCGTTCCGGTGGAGAACGGGATGTTCGCCGGCGGGCCGTTCAGCTTCCTCAGCCTGCTCGGCATTCTCTGCGGCATCGGCCTCATCGGCGGCTATGCGCTGCTCGGCGCCGGCTGGCTGATCTGGAAGACGGACGGGGCGACGCAGGTCTTCGCCCGCGAGATCGCCCACGCGGCGCTGATCCTCACCGCCGTGATGATGGCGCTGGTCAGCGTTTGGAGCGCGCTCACCGTTCCCGAGGTCGCCGCGCGCTGGTTCGCCTGGCCGAACCTCATCCTGCTGGCGCCGGTGCCGCTGGTGACGCTCGCCGTCATCCTCTCGGCCTGGCGCGGCATATGGAACGGCGCCGAGCCACGGACCTTCCTGCTTGCCATCGCGCTGTTCGCGCTCGGCCTGATCGGCCTCGTGGTCAGCCTCTGGCCCTATGTGGTGCCGCGCCACATCACCGTGTGGGAAAGCACCTCCGATCCGCAGACGCTGGCCTTCATCGCTGTCGGCCTCATCATCATCCTGCCCATCGTCCTCGCCTACCAGACCCACGCCTACTGGGTGTTCCGCGGCAAGACCGTGCATCTGGAAGGCGGCTATGGCGGCGAGGGCGGCGGCCACTGAAAGCACGCGCCCGGCTGTCCTCCCGCGCGGCCGGGCGCGTTCCTATACCAGGGTATAGACCGCGCATACGCATGCGGCCGTGCGGGATAGACTTTGCCGTAATAGAGTAGTTGTCGGGATAAACGGGTGCGTAAAGACGGTGGCTTGCGCCGCTTCGTTCTTCGCACAGCAGCGGGAGTAGGGGATGCCTCTCACCATCGCCGTCGTGAATCTGCTCGCAGGGCTCCTGCTGCTGACGGTCGGCGGCACCCTCATCGCCAATGTCCCGGCCCCGCGCCGGTGGGTCCTGGTGGCCTTCGTCGTCGTTGACGCCGGCCTCATCAGCAGCAGCCTGTTCCTGCTGCCTTTCGCTCTGCAACTCGGCGGCAGCTAAAGCCGACGCTCTTTCCCGAACGCGTCGTCCCACAGGTGACGCACAACCCGCTTAAAAGAGCCGAACGGACGGTAGAGTCCCTTCCGAGCCTTCCACTTCGGACCCCCGACGCCGAGCGCCGAGATCGACGCGTTCCGACGGCACAGGCGGCCCGAACATGCCAGCGCCCAAGCCTTATTCAGCCAGCAAAAGGACCAGTACCATGGGTTACGTAACGACCAAGGACGGCGTCGAGATCTTCTACAAGGATTGGGGTCCGAAGGACGCCCAGCCGATCTTCTTCCATCACGGCTGGCCGCTGAGCTCGGACGACTGGGACGCCCAGATGCTGTACTTCCTCGGCAAGGGCTTCCGCGTCGTCGCCAATGACCGCCGCGGCCATGGCCGCTCGGCCCAGGTGAGCGAGGGCCATGATATGGACCACTACGCCGCCGACGCCAGCGCGGTGGTGGAGCATCTCGACCTGCGCAACGCCGTCCATATCGGCCATTCGACCGGCGGCGGCCAGGTCGCCCGCTATGTGGCGAAGTTCGGCGAGCCGCAGGGCCGCGTCGCCAAGGCGGTGCTGGTCTCCGCCGTGCCGCCGCTGATGGTGAAGACCGAGTCCAACCCGGAAGGCCTGCCGCTCGAAGTGTTCGACGGCTTCCGCGCCGCGCTCGCCGCCAACCGCGCGCAGTTCTTCCTCGATGTCCCCACCGGGCCGTTCTACGGCTTCAACCGCCCGGGCGCGACGGTCTCGCAGGGCGTGATCCAGAATTGGTGGCGCCAGGGCATGATCGGCAGCGCCAAGGCGCATTACGAAGGCATCAAGGCCTTCTCCGAGACCGACCAGACCGAGGACCTGAAGGCGATCTCCGTGCCGACGCTGGTCATGCACGGCGACGACGACCAGATCGTGCCGATCGTCGCGGCGGCCCACAAGTCGATCAAGCTGCTGAAGAACGGCACGCTGAAGATCTATCCGGGCTTCCCGCACGGCATGCTCACCACCCATGCCGACGTGCTGAACCCGGACCTGCTCGCCTTCATCAAGGGCTGAGCCGGGCAGCCATCGAGAAAGCGGCCGCCGCCTCGCCGGGGCGGCCGTTGCCTTTTCAGGAGCACCGCCGCTCAGAACGGCGACAGCAGGGCGATGGCGACCGCCAGGGTGAACACCACGGCGGCGGTGAGCAGCGGCCGCACGACGTCGCCCATGATGGTCGCGCCGATGACCTTCCAGTCCGGCCGGAACGACTGCGCCGACAGGATGAGCCTGGCCGCCGCACCGCCGCTGATCCGGGCGAAGGCATACCAGCCGAGATAGACCGCCAGCATGACGCCGCCGAGGATGGCGAAGAGCGGCGCCTGCGCCAGCGTCTCGTCGCGCGGGGCCGAGGCGGTGGCGACGAAGATCGACGCCGGCAGCGCGAAGTCCATCACCAGCGCGTTGAAGCCATCCACATGGCGATGGTCGACGACGCCCAGCCGTCCGGCGCCGTAGCCCAGCGCCATGACGAAGAACACGGGCGCCAGCGCCAGAAGGATGGCCTGGAACATCATGATTATGGGCTGTCCGTCACGACATCCGCCTGCAGAGCCTCACGCGGCCCAAGCTCGCCGAGCACGCGCCACAGCCGCCGGGCGTTGTCGGCGATATGCCCGGACGAGACGGCGATGTCGTCGGCGCCGTCCGCCTGCCGGCGGACCACCTCGGCGTGCAGCAGAATGGCGGTGATGGCATTGACGATCTGCAGCCGGGGCTGCCCGTCCCCGGCACCGCCATTCGAATGGCCGGCATGCCCATCCGTGCCGTTCTTGCCGGCACGCCGCACCTTCGCCTTGCCGCCTGCGGCATGACTCTTTCCAGACGGGCGCGGGGTCTTGCCGGCGCTGCCGGCGGAACCTTTGCCATTGGCGGATGCTGCGATCACCATCTCGACCTCCGATGCATCCCTCGCGGGCACCGGGAGCATACGCAAACGCCGTTCGTTTGTGTGCAAATTATTGCAAAGCGTCTTCACACCACCGCGACTGCACCGGCTTGCGGATCTCCGCATGGTCGCAGTGCTGCGGAATCCCGTCATTATTTCCCCGCGCGACGCCACTGTCTGCCATACCGAGGTTTAGGGCCGCCTATACTGTTAATAATAGTTAAAAGCTTGAATCATATTGCGACTTTAGACGCAGAAGCGGAAGAAATTCTCAGAAATTATTCTCGATACTCGCCGTCGGGCATCGGCCTGACCGATTGCCGTGCGAAAATGCCAGACCTGCCCCGACCGCCGCGTACAAGGCGTTCCAGCCGCTGGGAACCGGAACGGGTAGGGCGGCCAAGGCGTTCGAAAGTGACTTGCTAAAGTGACTTGCTTCGGCA
The DNA here is from genome assembly GCF_000092925.1 of Ancylobacter novellus DSM 506. Lineage (NCBI taxonomy): Bacteria > Pseudomonadati > Pseudomonadota > Alphaproteobacteria > Hyphomicrobiales > Xanthobacteraceae > Ancylobacter > Ancylobacter novellus. The sequence continues at coordinate 3,733,977 of NC_014217.1, forward strand.
ACCGGGTTTCGGGATCGTCGGCGCGCCGAGCTTGTCGACCAATGCCGATTGAGGAGACGCAGCATGGCGAAACAGCCAGGGAATGACGAGGGGACCGACGACGCATCCCCGCTGACCATCTCGCCGGAGAAGGTCTGCTTCATCATCATCAAGGCGAAGGAGTTCGACGCCAAGGACGAGCTGACCGATCCCGATCCCGGCTCCAACCCGTCCGACGACAACGACATCGCGGTGCTGGAGGATCATGGCGACGACCCCGTCGTCGAGGAATTGACCTCCTTCATCAACGCGCTGTCGGAAGACGAGCAGATCGACCTCGTGGCACTGGCCTGGCTCGGGCGCGACGATTACGACGCCGGCGACTGGGAGAGCGTGCGCGAGGAGGCGGCCGGCAAGCACAATGACCGCACTGCCGCCTATCTGCTCGGCATGCCGCTGATCGGCGACTTCCTCGAAGAGGGGCTGTCGCTGCTCGGCTATTCCTGTGAGGAATTCGAGACCGGCCGGCTCTGATCGCCGGCGCGGCTCACTCCGGGCACTCGGCGCCGGTGTCGATCCAGGCGGCGACCAGCGCGCCGAACTCCTGCTGCGTGCCCGGCGCCGGCCGGCGCCCCTCGCCCGGATGCCAGGCCCAGCCGACCAGATGGTCGGTGGCGAGGTGCTCGAGGATCTTCGCCATGGTCCGGTTGCCGTTGCGGGCCGGGTCCTTCAGCTGCCGGCAGATGCCGCCGAGCGTCAGTCCCTGCCAGCTCATGCTGGCCGGGGCCAGCAGCCACGGCGTCGCGCCGGGGATCGAGCGCAGCCGGCTGCCGGCAAGCGGCGTGTTCTCGCTGCGGTGACAGCTGGTGCACATGATCCCCCGCTCGCCGATGCCGGAAGCCCCGGCGTCGATGAAGGGCACATGCGTGTGCATGTCGTTGCCCTGGGTCGGCGTGCGGTTGGCCGGGTGGCAGTTCATGCAGCGCGGATCGGTGATGACCTTTGCCGCCTCGGTGAACAGCGCCCGCGAGCGCGCCCCGGTATCCGCGATCGACGAGAAGTCCGCGACGCCTTTCAGCGGGCGCGCGACGGCCACCGTGGCGGTGGGGGCCGACGGATCGGCAAACCCGGCGCCGAGGCCGAGCAGGATGGTCCCCGCCACGACCGTGCCGGTCGCCATGGAGACGACCACCACTTCCGAAACACGATTGAGGAACGACATGGTCACGTCCTCTTCAGCTGGGAGGTGTCGAGCGGCAGCGAGCGCAGGCGCTTGCCGGTGGCGGCGAAGATCGCGTTCATCAGCGCCGGCGCCACGCCCGGCGTGCCAAGCTCGCCGACGCCGCCGGGGGATTCGGTGCTGGCGACGATGTGCACCTCGATGGGCGGGCACTCGTTGATGCGCAGCACCGGCGCGTCGTCGAAATTGCCCTCGACGATGGCGCCGTTTTCCATGGTCAGCCGGCCGTAGAGCGCGGCGCTGAGGCCGTAGACCACGCCGCTCTCGATCTGCTGGCGCAGCACGCCGGGATTGACGACCTGCCCGCAATCGACGGCGCAGACGATGCGCTCGACCGTGAGCCTACCGTCACCGGCGACGTGCACCTGCGCCACCATCGCCGAGTAGCTGCCGAAATCCGGCATCAGCGCGATGCCGCGCCCGCGATCCGGACCGAGTGGGGCGCCCCAGCCCGCACGCTCGGCGGCGAGGTCGAGCACGCCGCGCAGCCGCGGATTTTTGGTGAGAAGGGCGCGGCGATAGGCGACCGGGTCGCGGCCGGCGAGATGCGCCGCCTCGTCGATGCCGCCCTCAAGCGCCGGCGCATTGCGGGTCGGGCCGACGCCGCGCCAATTGCCGGTCAGCATGCCCTGCGGCGCCTCGTGGCGAACGAATTCGACGCGCTTGTTGGCGATATCGTAAGGGCTCTCGGCGCCGCCGGTCTGGTCGAGGTCTATGCCGTCCTTGAACAAAAGCTGCAGGAAGCGCGCCATCACCGCCGGGCCGACCACACGGTGGCGCCAGGAGACCGGCATACCGTCCGGCCCGAGCCTGAGGCTCAGCCGGCTGAGGTTGAGGTAGCGGTAGCTGTCGTGGCGGATGTCCTCCTCGCGGCTCCACACCACCTGAACGGGTCCGTCAACCTGCCGGGCGACCCGCACGGCCATGGTGACGCCGTCATAGTCGAGCCGCCGGCCGAAGCCGCCGCCGAGGAACTGGTTGTGCACCGTCACCTTGTCGAGCGGCAGCCCGGTGACTGCGGCGACGCCCTGGCGGGCGCGCGCCACCACTTGCGTGCCGACCCAGACGTCGCAGGAGTCCGGGCGCACATGAACCGTGCAGTTCATCGGCTCCATCGCCGAATGGGCGAGGATCGGCATGCGATAGACCGCCTCGATGCCCGGGCCGCCGGCCGCTTCCGCCGCCGCGACATCGCCGTGGTCGAGCGCCACCAGCGCCTCGCCGTCCATGGCGGTCTCGATGCGGCGCTCCAGCTCGGCAGTGTCGAGCCCGCCATTGGGTCCGGCATCCCAGGTGAGATGCAGCGCGGCGAGCCCCTTGCGGGCGGCGCCGGTATGGTCGGCGACCACGGCGACGGCATCGCTCAGCTTCACGATATGCCGCACGCCCTTGATCTTCAGCGCCTCGGTATCGTCCACTGCCTTCAGCGTGCCGCCGAAGCTCGGGCTGATCATCACGGCCGCGAACGCCACGCCCTCGGGCCGGGCATCGAGGCCGAACTTCGCCGTGCCGTTGACCTTGGCCGGCGTATCGATGCGCAGATGCGGCTTGCCGATCAGCTTGAACTCGGAAGCCGGCTTCAATTCGACTGTCTCCGGCACCGGCAGGACGGCCGCCTTTGCGGCGAGCGCGCCATAGGCGACGTGGCGCCCGCTGGCGGGATGCAGCACCTCGCCGGCCTCGGCGCGGCAGGAGGAAGGCTCGACGCCCCATTCGCGTGCCGCGGCGGCGATCAGCATGACCCGCGCCGTGGCGCCGGCGCGCCGCATCGGCTCGTAGAAGCCGCGAATGGTGACCGAGCCGCCGGTGATCTGATCGCGCAGCACCGGATGGCCGTAGACCTCCGGATCGGCCGGCGCGGGCACCGCCTGGATCTGGTCGAGCGTGACCTCGAGTTCCTCGGCGATGAGGGTCGAGATGCCCATATAGACGCCCTGCCCCATCTCGGCGGAGGGGATGACCAGCTCGATCTTGCCGGCCGACGGAATGCGGATGAAGGGGTTCAGCGCGGTGTTCTCGGCCGCGCCGGCCGACGGGATCAGGCGCGGGCCGACCACCAGGCTGCCGCCGGCGAAGACGGCGGAGATCAGGAAGGAGCGGCGGGAGAGCTCGCCCGCCATGGCGGTTGCGAGGACGCCCATCTCAGCGGCCCTCCCCGCCGGCGAGTTCGGTCGCCGCCTGCTTGATGGCGGCGCGGATGCGCGGATAGGTGCCGCAGCGGCAGATGTTCCCGGCCATCACCGCGTCGATGTCGGCGTCGGTGGGCGACGGATTCACCGCCAGCAGCGCCGCGGCCGACATGATCTGGCCGGACTGGCAATAGCCGCATTGCACGACCTCCTCGTCGAGCCAGGCCTTCTGCACGCGCGCACCCTCGTCGGTGGCGCCGATCGCCTCGATGGTGGTGACGGCGGCCGCGCCGACGGTCTCGACGGGGGTGACGCAGGCGCGCACCGCCATGCCGTCGAGATGCACGGTGCAGGCGCCGCACATGGCGATGCCGCAGCCGAACTTGGTGCCGGTCAGGCCGATGACGTCGCGCAGCACCCAGAGCAGGGGCGTGTCGCCGTCGACGTCGACCGCATGGGTCGTGCCATTGACGTTGAGCGTAAAGGACATGGTGAAAGCTCCCTCTTTCTCGTCAGCAGGGCGCGCAGACGCAGGCGCCCGGTCGGGCCCGGCCGGCGGTCCGTTGAGTTCGGTGAAGCGGTTGGGTCGCCGCGCCGGCTTCGCGCCCCGACGGCGCGGCTCGGCTCAGGCGGCGGGATTTCTCGTGCTGCAAGGCTTGGGCACGATGCGGCGGACGATGACCGGCTCCTTGCCGCCGCCCGGCACGAAGGCGAGGCCCCGGCCCTCGAACACCACCGGAGCCTCTTCTCCTGGGAGGACGCACACGGCCGGAGCGGCCTGTCGCGAACTGTCGAGCATGGCCTCGGCGGTGCCGCCGATCAGCAGGATGGCGACGGTCAGGACGGCGAGAACGAGCCTGTTCATGACGGGTCTCCTCCAATGAACCGGGGCTCGCATCGCGGGTCCCCTGGCTGATGGAGGAAGGTTACGCGCCGTCCCGCCCCGGCACCGTCCGTCGATTGTGGCGACTGTCGCGATGTTGCGGTGACCAGCGGACGGGAACAGCCAGCCTCGGGCATTGCCGGTGGCGGGCGCTTTCATAGACGACGCCGGAACTCCGTCGGTGTCGCGCCGGCGAGCTCGCGGAGAAGGCCGAGGGCAGGCGCTTGCGAGGTTTCCCCCGCGGCGTTGCGGCGACCATGGCGATGTTGCGGCGGGCTTCGTTCCCGGTCTTCCGGAAAGGCCGCGCGGGAGCCGTCGACGCCGCAAGATCACGACAGCTGCCGCAAGCGCCGGACAGCGGCGGGGCGGGCTCTCCCGTAGCCTCCATCCCATCAGCCGACGGGACCTGCACGCTGCAGGCCGGGCTATCCAGATGGAGATGAAGCCATGAACAAGATCGTCTTTGCCCTTGCCGCCCTGTCCGTTCTCGCCGCCGCCGGCTCGGCCGATGCGCGCGAGCGCTATCGCCACGAGGAGCCGGGCTGGAACCCGAATGCGGCGAGCTTCGGCACCGGCCGGGTGGTGGAAGGCCGCAACGCGGCGACGGTCGCACCCACCTTCAGCGGCGTCGAGTCCTACATCACCCAGAGCATCGAGCAGGACGCCCGTTCCTCGCGCTGAGTCCGCGACATGCCGGTAGGGGGCAGAAAGGGCTCTTTTCGCCTCAACCTGGCGATAATCGGCGCAACGACGCGACGGCCTTCCGGCCGGTCCCGTCCTACTCTGTCTGCAACGCGAAATCCCCGCGGCGGCTCCCCCTCCCTCCGCCGCTCACTGCTCCCGGGGTGGATGCCGGTCGCCCGGCCGTCCGCCCCGGGAGGACTTTTTCAGGGCGCATGCCATGATCCATCGCATGAACGCCTGCAGGTTCAACGCCGTGACCCATGGCATCCTGATCGGCGTCATCTCCTTCACCGCCGGCGCGGCGCTCATGGTCGGCATCGTCTCTGTGTGGTTTCACGGCGCGGCCGCAGCGGCGGACGGGGAGCCAAGCGTCCGGCGGACCTGCCAGACGGGGCAGGACTACCCGTTTCCCTCCGATCCGGCGGGCCGAACGCCGGTCCCGGCCGACGCACCGGCGATCGTAGATCCAGGGAAGATCTGAGGCTCCCTGTCGGAAGCCGGCTCGTTGTCGAGCCAACTTCTGGGCCGGTTCAGTACTGCGCCGTTTCGCGGCCGATGGCGCGCAGCAGCGTCGCAGCGAACATGTCCGTGTTAAACGGCTTGCCGAAGAAGGCGAAGGCGCCCTGCGCCATCGCCCGCGCCTCGAGGCTCTCGTCCGGATAGGCGGTGACGAAGATCACCGGGAAGCTGTGGTTGCGGGCGCGCAGCGCCAGTTGCAGGTCGAGCCCGCTCATCCGCGGCATCTGCACGTCGGAGACGAGGCAGACCACGGCCGAGAGCAGCTCGGCGTCCTCCAGCACTTCCTCGGCGCTGGCATAGAGGCGTGTGTCGAGATCGAGCGACCGGATGAAGCGATCGAGCCCACGACGAACATCCGGCTCATCGTCGACAATGGCGACCACCGGTTGTCCCGCGAGCGCGCCGTTGGAAAGTGACGTCACTTGTCCATCCTTACCTGGTTGGGCATGCAACTTAGACGTCGGTACACCCTGCGCACATCATACTCGGGTTTGGGGTGCAGCCGGGTCCCGATGTGGATGCAGCGAGCGCAAGTCCTTGAGTCTAGAGCGCAAAATGCGCGCTTCTCGCTGCCGGGCGGCATATCCGTAGTAACGCTTAGCCGACATCCGAGGGGGCGTCGCCGCGGGGACCGTTCTGGAGTGAGATGCGCCCGACAAGGGGCTCGAAGCCGCCGCCGAGGCGGGGAGGCATGGCTCATAGCCGCCTACGCATCGGCCGGATCAGTCGCCGCCGGCCAGGCCGAGCGTCTTCGCCTGCATCACCAGATCGACCAGCGAGGCGGCGTGCATCTTGCGCATGACATTGCCGCGGTGGATCTTCACGGTGATCAGCTGCAGGCCGAGCTCATAGGCGATCTGCTTGTTGGCGAGCCCGCGCGTCACCAGCAGCATCACCTCCCGCTCGCGCGGAGTGAGCGTGGCCGCGCGCCGCGCCAGCGCATCACGTTCGGAGCTCACCTGCGCCCTGGCCCGGCTGCGCGCGAGGGCGGAGAACACCGCGTCGAGCACGGCCTGCTCGCTCCACGGCTTCTGCAGGAAGTCGACCGCGCCGGCCTTCATCGCCCGCACGCTCATCGGCACGTCGCCATGGCCGGTGATGAAGATCACCGGCAGATCGGGGGCGAAACCGGCGAGCTGGTCCTGGAATTCGAGGCCGGAAATGCCGGGCATGCGCACATCGAGCAGCAGGCAGGCAGGCGCGGTGGCATCCGCCTCGGCGCGGAACTGGTCGACGCCGGGGAACGCCCGGACTTCCAGATCGAGCGAACGCAGCAGGCTGCTCAGCGCGGCGCGCACGCTGGCGTCGTCGTCCACGACATAGACGCGCCCCACCGATCCGGCCTCGCTGACGCCAAGCTTGGCCTGCGGGATATTTTGGTACCTCTGCAAGCGCCGTCCCCTTCGGCTCTGTGCGATGGCGGCTAAGCTAAACCGACCACCACGGCTGGGAAGCATACTTTGGCATTAGGTCGAGCAAAACCATTGCGAACACTGCGGCAGACGCGGTGAGTTCAGCAATTCCCGTTGAACGCCGACCACCACGGGGTCGGCCACGGTAGCCGAAGACTTCGAACGTCTCGGGCACGGTACCCGGCATACGGCCGCAAGATCGCGACAGGCGCCGCAAGCATCGGACGGCAGCGGACAGGCCTCTCCCGTACCTTCCTCTCCATCAGCCGACGGGACCTGCACGGTGCGGGGCCGGGCTCATCCAGATGGAGACATGTCATGAACAAGATCGTCCTTGCCCTCGCTGCCTTCGCCACACTGACCGGCTCGGCCTATGCCGGCGACTTCGACCACGCCGACCGCGAGGCCTGGCTCGCCACCGTGCGCAGCCAGTCCACCGAGGCCGCCCCGGTGATCACCGAAGGCCGCAACGCGGCGGCGAGCGTCCCGATGCTCGGCACCGTCGAGCCCTATATCGAGCAGAGCATCGAGCAGGACGCCCGTTCCTCGCGCTGAGCCGGCAGACGGGCCGTCACCCGCCCGCCTCTGCCTCTCCCCTCCCTCGGGCCGCACGGCACTCCGCCGCTGCGGCCCGATGTCGTTGGGAACGTGGTCCGGATGTCGGCCGCGGGATCAGCCCACCGCGGCGCGGTCGAGCAAGGCGAACTCCTCGTCGCTGAGCCGGATCGCGGCGGCAGCGACGTTCTCCTCCAGATGCGCCCGTTTCGAGGTGCCCGGGATCGGCAGCATCACCGGGCTGCGCTTCAGCACCCAAGCGAGGGCGATCTGACCCGGCGAGGCGCCGTGATTGCGCGCGACCGCATCGAGCGGCCCGCCCGGCTGCGCCAGCGAGCCGGCGGCGAGAGGATACCAGGGGATGAAGCCGATGCCCTGCGCGGTGCAATAGTCGAGCACGTCCTCGCTGGCACGGTCGGCAAGATTGTAGCGGTTCTGCACGCTCGCCACCGGGAAGACGGCCTGCGCCGCCTTGATGTCGTCGACCGCGACCTCGCTCAGGCCTGCGAAGCGGATCACGCCGGTGTCGATGAGCTGCTTCACCGCCGCGAACTGCTCGTCGCGCGGGACGTTCGGATCGATACGGTGCAGTTGCCAGAGATCGATACGCTCGACGCCGAGTATCTCCCGGCTCCTGTGTGCCTGGCCGATCAGATAGTCGGGACGTCCATTGGGTATCCAGACGTCCGGGCCCGGCCGGGTCAGGCCGCCTTTGGTGGCGATGAGGAGGCCGTCATAGGGATGCAGCGCCTCGTGGATGAGGCGCTCGGAGACTTCCGGGCCGTAGGAATCGGCGGTGTCGATGAAATTCACGCCGAGTTCGGGCAGTGCCTTCAGGGTCCGCAAGGCCTCGGCATGGTCGGCCGGCTCGCCCCAGATGCCGCGCCCGGTCAGGCGCATGGCGCCGAAGCCGAGGCGATGCACCGAAATCTGGCCGCCTATGCTGAAGCTGCCCGCGGCCGCGGCATCGATCGTGGTCGTCGTCATGGCAATCTCCTTCCCATCGACGCGGAGATTCCGCATCGTGAAGGAGGTGGTCCGCACCATCGGATGCCGCAACATCAATGGCGCAAGGCGATGCAAAAAGGCACGTCGCCGAGCCGGCGGCGGAGGCGGGCATTCGCGAAAGACACCCGCGCCAGGCTTTACGTAGCCACGATGCCCGGCGCCTCGGCACGCAGGGTGGAGATGAAGCGGCGGGTGCGCTCCTGGCGGGGGCTGGTGAAGAGCTCCCGCGCCGGCCCGCTCTCGACGATCTCGCCGGCTTCCAGCAGCGCCGCCTCCTGCGCGACGCTGGCGGCGAGGCGCAGATCGTGAGTGGCGATCATCATCGTCGTGCCCTCGCGGGCGAGCTGGGTGAGCACTTCCACCACCTCCAGCGCCAATTCGGGATCGAGCGCCGAGGTCGGCTCGTCGCAGAGCAGCACGCGCGGCGAAGAAGCGAGCGCGCGGGCGATGGCGACGCGCTGCTGCTGGCCGCCGGAAAGCTGCGCCGGCCAGGCATCGGCCCTGTGCGCCAGCCCGACCTTGTCGAGCAGCTCCATGGCGCGGGCGCGGGCCTTCGCTTCCGGCCATTTCAGCACGACGAGAAGGCTCTCCATCACATTGCCCAGCGCCGTACGGTGGGGAAAGAGCTGGAAGTTCTGGAACACCATGCCGGTCTGGAGCCGCACCCGGCGTATGGTTTCGCGGTCCGGCGGGCGGGCGGTGAAGCGCACCGTCTCCTCGCCGAGCACGAGTTCGCCGGCTTCCGGGATCTCCAGCAGGTTCACGCAGCGCAGCAGCGTCGACTTGCCCGAGCCCGAGGGGCCGATGAGGGCGGTGACGCTGCCCTCCGCGACGGTCAGGCTGACGCCGCGCAAGACGGCGAGGGGGCCGAAGCTCTTTTCTATGTTGGTCAGCCGGATCATGCCGCGGCCTCCACGAGGCCGCTGGAGCGGGCGAGCCGCTTCTCCAGCCGGTCCTGCAGCGCCGAGAGCACCGAGCTCAGCGCCAGGTAGATCAGCGCCGCCTCGATGTAGATGATCAGAGGCTCATAGGTGACGGCGACGATGCGCTGCGCCGCCTGGAACAGTTCCGGCACGGTGACGGCGGCGGCGAGCGAAGTGTCCTTCACCAGCGAGATGAAGGTGTTCGACAGCGGCGGCACGGCGGTGCGCGCGGCCTGCGGCAGCACCGTGCGGCGCAGCGCCTGCGACCAGCTCATGCCGATGGAATAGCTCGCCTCCCACTGGCCCTTGGGGATGGAGGCGATCACCGCCCGCACGATCTCCGACGAATAGGCGCCGACATTCAGCGTGAAGCCGATCAGCGCCGCCGGGAAGGCGTCGAGCAGGATGCCGACGCTCGGCAGGCCGTAGAAGATGACGAAGAGCTGCACCAGGAGCGGCGTGCCGCGGATGATCCAGACATAGAAGCGCGCCAGCCCGGCCAGCGGGCGCGGCCCATAGAGCCGGGCGAGCGCCGTGAGGAAGCCCAGCGTCAGCCCGAGGGCGAAGGAGAGCAGTGTCAGCGGCACGGTGAAGACCAGCCCGGCCCAGAGCAGAGGGCCGAGCGATTGCAGCATCAGGTCGAGCCAGTGGGGCACGTCGGTCATCCCTCGATACGACAGGACCGGCCGAGCGGCCGGTCCTGCAACGATCATGACGCCTTGGAGGGCTTACTTCGAGACGTCGGCGCCGAAATAGGTGTCGGCGATCTTCGCATAGGTACCGTCGGCCTTGATCTCGTCGAGCGCCTTGTTGATGGCGGCGACCAGCTCGGGATTGCCCTTGCGCAGGATGACGCCGGAATGGTCGGCATCCTTCTCCTCGGCAACGATGCGCACCTTCGCGTCGGGCCTGTGCTTCTTGAAGTCGAGGAAGGACAGGCTGTCGTTCAGCGTGGCGTCGGCGCGGCCGGTCAGCACCAGCTGGATCGACTGGTCGAAGCCGTCGGTGCCGACCAGCGTGGCGCCGTACTTCTCGGCCAGCTTGCCGAAATTCGAGGTCAGCGACTGCGCCGCGCGCTTGCCCTTCAGATCCTCGAAGCTCTTGATCGCATCATTGCCGTCGGCAACGATCAGCACCGCCTTGGAGGCGATGTAGGGCTCTGAGAAATCGTACTTGGCCTTGCGCGCCTCGGTGATGCCGACCTGGTTGATGACGACGTCGTAGCGGCGGGCGTCGAGGCCGGCGATCAGGCCATCCCACTTGCCCTCCAGGAACTCCGCCTTCACGCCGAGCCTCTTGGCGATCTCGCGGCCGATCTCGACGTCGAAGCCGACGAGCTGGTTCGAGCCGTCGTGATAGGTGAAGGGGGGATAGGTGCCCTCGGTGCCGATCTTGATGACGCCGGCCTGCTTGATGGCGGCGAGGTCGTCGGCCCTTGCCACCGCCGCGCCGCCCAGCTGGAGCGCCACGGCGAGCCCGGCAGCGGCAAGGACTCTGGTCAGAAGGGTGTTCATCATGTCACTCCCCGGCAGTGGGCTGCCGCATTGCGGGCGCGCGATCCGCGTCCCCGTCCTTCAAGAGATAGGTCGCGCCGGCGTCGGCGCCATCGACGGTGCATCGATGCGCCTTCCTATATTCTAGTCGATTAGTAGACAATAGCTTCGCGCGCTGCCGCCAGCGAAGCGCCCGCCTGCGTGCGTCGTCCCGGAACGGTCATGCGGCCGTATCCGGGATCGCGAGCCATAGTCGGAAAACGATCCCGGCCTCCGCCTGCGGCTTCGGCCGGGATGACGAGCCTCAGAACGGGCTGTTGGGGAAGTAGAACTGCGCGGCGTTCGCCGGCGTCACGAGGGTCGAGCCGATGATGAAGCGGCCATAGACCGGCGTATCGGAGACGAAGCGCAGCGCGGTGATCTCCAGCGCAGTCGAGATGAGCGCCGGCGGATAGGTGACGTCGACCGGGATCTGCGGGTCCTTATCCATGACGCGCTTGATGATCTCCTTCATGCCGGCGCCGCCGACGATCCACATCTCCTTCTGCCGGCCGGCCTGTGAGATGGCCTCCAGCACGCCGATGGCCATGTCGTCGTCCGCCGCCCACACCGCGTCGATCTTCTTGTGCTTGGACAGGTAGTCCTGCATCACCGAGAAGGCCTTGTCGCGGTTCCAGTTGCCGTGCTGCATGTCGAGGATCTCGATCCCCGAGCCGTCGATGGCCTTCCTGAAGGCATCCACCCGCTCGTTGTCGAGCGTGGTCGGGATGCCGCGCAGCACGACGATCTTGGCGCCGGGCTTGAGGTTGGCCTTGAAGTACTCGCCGGCCACGCGGCCGAAGGCGGTGTTGTCGCCGGCGACATAGAGGTCCTCGATGCCCGCCTGAGACAGGCCGCGATCGACCACCGTCACCCATTTGCCGGCGTCCTTCACCGCCTTGACCGGGCTGGTCAGCGGCTCGGATTCGAAGGGCAGCACCACCAGCGCGTCGATGTTGCGGGTGGCCATCATGTCCTCGATGTCGTTCACCTGCTTGCCGACCGCGCCGGCGGTGGCGAGCACGAAGTCGAGGTTCGGATAGGTGGCCTTCAGCCGCTTGATGGTCTCCTGCGCGTGCCAGTTCAGCCCGCCCATGAAGCCGTGGGTGGCGGAGGGGATCGAGACGCCGATCACCGCCTTCTTGCCCTGCGCGAGCGCCGGAGCGGCGAGGCCGGCAGCCGCTACGCCGGCGGCAGCCGTCGCGAGAAAAGTCCTGCGTTCCATTGTGTTCCTCCCGTTGCTTCCGCTCTCAGGCGGATGATTTCTTCCCGCGTTGGAGAACCACCGCGAGCACGATGATGACGCCCTGGATCGCACCGTTGAGATAGGGCGAGACCAGGTCGGCAAGGTTCAGGATGTTGTCGATGAGGCTGAGGATGAGCACGCCCACCACCGTGCCCCAGACCCGGCCATAGCCGCCCTTCAGCGCCGTGCCGCCGATGATGACGGCGGCGATGGCTTCCAGCTCCCACAGCATGCCGGTGGAGCCAGAGGCCGAGCCGAGGCGCGGCACGTACATGATGGTGGCGAGGCCGACGAGCAGGCCGAGCAGCACATAGGTCGCGAGCCTGATGCCCTCGACGCTCACCGCCGAATAGCGCGCCACCTTGTCGTTCGAGCCGATGGCCTCGCAATAGCGCCCGAAGCGGGTATGGCGCATGGCGATCTGCCCGGCGATGGCCACGAGCGCGAAGACGATGATCGGCCAGGCGATGCCGAAGAGACCCGAGTAATAGACCGGCCGGTAGAGCTGGCGCACCGCGAAATCGAGGCTGATCGTGCCGCCATCCGCCAGCCACGTCACCAGCGAGCGGAAGATGCCCATCGTGCCGAGCGTGACGATGAAGGGTTCGATGCCGGCGCGCGTCACCAGCAGGCCGTTGGCGAGGCCGGCGGCGAGACCGACGGCGAGCGCCACGACCATGCCGGCGAGGATCAGCGGCACGCCGACGCCCATCGAGGGCAGCAGAGCGTTCATGGCGAGGATCATCACCCCGGCGATGAAGGCCGCCATGGAGCCGACCGACAGGTCGAGCCCGCCCGAGGTGATGACGAAGGTCATGCCCACCGCGATCATGCCGATGAAGGCCGAGCGCGCCAGCACGTTAGTGATGTTGCCGTGCGAAAGGAAATTGTCGTTGAGGAAGGCGCCGAGCGCGACCAGAAGGATCAGCGCCAGCAGCGGGCCCAGCGCCGACAGGCTCGGCAGGCGGAAGGAGGAGGCGGGGCGGGAGGCGGCCTGATCAACCATGGACGGCCTCCCCGTTGATGCCTTCGCTGGTGCCCATCACCAGCCGCACCACATTGGTCTCGCTGATGCGCTCACCCTCCAATTCGCCGGCGAGCCGGCCCTGCCGCATCACCAGCACCCGGTCGGACAGGCCGAGGATCTCCGGCATGTCGGAGGAGATGACGATGACGCTGCGCCCTTCCGAGGCGAGCTTGTCGATGAAGGCGTAGATCTGGCTCTTGGTGCCGACGTCGATGCCGCGCGTCGGCTCGTCGATGATGACGATCTCCGGGTCGGGCAGCAGCGTCTTGGCGAGCAGCAGCTTCTGCTGGTTGCCGCCGGAGAGGTTGCCGACCTTCATGTCGCGGCGCGGCGCGCGGATGTCGAACTCGCCGATCGCCTCCGTCAGCGCCGTCTCCTCGCGCGCGTCGGAGATGAAGGGCGTGCCGAAGCGCGGCAGGGTGGAGAGCGTGAGGTTCTCACGCAGCGTCTTGTCGAGCAGCAGGCCGCGCTCCTTCCGGTCCTCGGTGAGGTAGGCCATGCCGTGATGCGCCGCCTCGCGCACCGAGCGGATATGCACGGCGACGCCGTTGCGCCTGATGTCGCCGGTCGCGGGACGCAACCCGACCAGCCCTTCGGCGAGTTCGGTGCGGCCCGAGCCGACGAGGCCGGAAATGCCCAGCACCTCGCCGCGGCGCAGGGTGAAGGACACGTCGTGCACCAGCGGCGGCACGTGGAAGCCACGTACCTCCAGCGCCACCTCGCCTTTCGTGTGGCGGCGCTCGGGATAGATGTCCTGCAGGTCGCGCCCGACCATGGCGGTGGCCATGCCGTCCTCGGTCAGTTCCCCGCGCATCGCCCGGCGCACCACGGCACCGTCGCGCAGCACGGTAACGCGGTCGGCGAGGCGGGTGACCTCCTCCAGCCGGTGCGAGGTGTAGAGCAGCGCCACGCCCTGTTCGCGCAGCCGGTCGATCTGGCGGAACAGGATCTCCACCTCGCGCCGCGTGAGCACGGCGGAGGGCTCGTCCATGATCAGCACCCGCGCCTTGCGCGACAGCGCCTTGGCGATCTCCACCATCTGCCGGTCGGAGACGGGCAGGTCGGCGATGCGCGCATCCGGACTGATGTGGGTATCGAGCTGGTCGAGCAGAGCCTGCGTGCCCGCACGCATGGCCTTGTGGTCGAGGAAGACACGGCCGAGCTCGCGCCCCAGCCAGATGTTCTCCGTGGCGGTGAGGTCGGGCGCGAGGTTGAACTCCTGATGGATCACCACCACGCCGGCCGCCTCGGCCTCGGCGCCGCTCGCATAGGGCGCCGGCTGGCCGTCGAGCAGCACCTGCCCGGACGTCGGCTCCAGGAAGCCGCCTAGGATCTTCATGATCGTCGACTTGCCGGCGCCGTTCTCGCCGATCAGCGCATGCACCTCGCCCGGATGGAGCGCGAAGTCGACGCCGTGCAGCACCTCGATCGGCCCGAAGCTCTTGCGGACCTCCCGCAGCTCCAGCACCGGGGCCACCGTCATAGCTTCACCCAGGCGGCGTTGCGACCCGAGGAGCGCACGCAGGCCTCGACGAAGCGCATGCCCGCGAGCCCGTCGGCAATCGTCGGGTAGGTCACTTCCGCCGGGATCGCCTCGCCCGCCTGCCGCGCGCGGATCGCCCGCGCCGCCTCGGCATAGAGGTTGGCGAAGCCTTCCAGATATCCCTCGGGATGGCCGGGTGGGGTGCGGGTCACGCGGGCTGCGTCAGGCACCGTACCGGGGCCGCCGCGGGTGAGGCGCTGCTTCGGCTTGCCGAAGGGCGTGAACCACAGATAGTTCGGGTCCTCCTGCGCCCATTCGAGCCCGCCCTTCTCGCCATAGACGCGCAGGCGCAGGCCGTTCTCGTTGCCCGGCGCGACCTGGCTCGCCCACAGCATGCCCTTCGCCCCGCCCTCGAAGCGCAGCAGCACATGGGCGTTGTCGTCGAGCGCGCGGCCGGGCACGAAGACGGAGAGGTCCGCCGCCAGCGCTTCCGGCGTCAGGCCGGAGACGAAGCAGGCGAGGTTGTAGGCGTGAGTGCCGATGTCGCCGGTGGCCCCGCCCGCGCCCGAGCGCGCCGGATCGGTACGCCACTCCGCCTGCTTGGAGCCGTGGCGCTCGGCGGGCTCGGTCAGCCAGTCCTGCACATATTCCACCTGCACCAGCCGGAGGCGGCCGAGCTCACCCGCTGCCACCATGGCGCGGGCCTGACGCACCATCGGATAGCCGGTGTAGTTATGGGTGAGGATGAACAACGCCTTCGCCTGTTCGGCGACGCGGGCGAGCTTCTTCGCCTCCGCCATGGTGGCGGTCAGCGGCTTGTCGCAGATGACGTGGATGCCGCGCTTGAGGAACTCGATGGCCGGGCCGGCATGCATATGGTTCGGCGTGACGATGGCCACCGCCTCGATGCCGTCCCTGCGCCGGGCTTCCTTCTTCGCCATCGCGACGTAGTCGTCATAGGAACGGGCGAGGCCGAGCGCCTCACCCGATTCCCGCGCCTTCTCCGGCGTCGAGGACAGCGCGCCGGCGACGAGCGTGAACTCGCCGTCGAGCCGCGCGGCGATGCGATGCACTGCGCCGATGAAGGCGCCGGTGCCCCCGCCCACCATGCCCAAACGGATCGGCGGGCTCATCGATCCAGCCCCAGCAGGCGGCGATTGGCGGCCTTGTCGGTGCCGGCGGCGGCGAAGTCGTCGAACGCCTTCTCGGTGACGCGGATAATGTGGTGCTTGACGAAGGCCGCGCCCTCGCGCGCGCCGTCCTCGGGATGCTTGAGGCAGCATTCCCACTCGACCACCGCCCAGCCAGGGAAGTCCATCGCCGCCAGCTTGGAGAAGATGGCGCCGAAATCGACCTGCCCGTCGCCGGGGCTGCGGAAACGGCCGGCCCGCTTCAGCCAGGGCTGGTAGCCGCCATAGACGCCCTTGCGGCCGTTCGGATTGAACTCGGCATCCTTCACATGAAACATGCCGATCCGCTCGGCATAGATGTCGAGATGGTCGAGATAATCGAGCTGCTGCAACACGTAGTGCGAGGGGTCGTAGAGCATCTTCGCGCGGGGATGCTGGCCGACCCGGTCGAGGAACATCTCGAAGGTGTCGCCGTCATGCAGGTCCTCGCCCGGATGGATCTCGAAGCAGATGTCGACGCCGCACTCATCGGCGAAATCGAGCAGCGGCAGCCAGCGGCGGGCCAGCTCGTCGAAGGCCTCCTCGACCAGCCCGGCTGGGCGCTGCGGCCAGGGATAGACATAGGGCCAGGCGAGGGCGCCGGAGAAGCTGACCATGGCGGTGAGGCCGAGATGCCGGGAGGCGGTGAGCGCCTTCCTCACCTGATCGACGGCCCATTCCTGCCGCGCCGCCGGATTGCCGTGCACACTCGCGGGGGCGAAGGCGTCGAACATCGCGTCATAGGCGGGGTGCACCGCGACGAGCTGGCCCTGCAGATGCGTCGACAGCTCGGTGACGACGGTGCCGTTCGCCTCGCCCTGTCCGGCCCATTCCTCGCACCAGCTACGCGAGGCGGCCGCCTTGTCGAGGTCGAGGATGCGCGGATCGTTGGTCGGCACCTGCACGCCGATATAGCCGCAACCGGCGGCCCACCGCGTGATCCCGTCCCAGCTATTGAAAGGCGCGTCGGCGCCGATGAACTGGGCCAGAAACAGGCCCGGTCCCTTGATCGTCCGCATCTTTTCCTCCCGACCGGGGCGTACCGGCCAACCGCTCTGTTCTTGTAATCGGTTGCATTCAGCGTAACGGAGTTATGTAATCGATTGCAAGAGGGGTGCCTTGACGTCATGGCGATTCGATTGCCATCCACCCTGCGGCGCGTCTAAGGAGAGGCAATGCAGCACCAGAGGCCGAAGATCGTGGACGTGGCGCGGCTCGCCGGCGTTTCCACCGCGACGGTCAGCCGCGTGCTCTCCAATCCCGAGATCGTCAGCGCCGAGACGCGCCGCCTCGTCGAGGAGGCGATCCGCCAGACCGGTTACCGGCTCAACCAGGCCGCGCGCAATCTGCGCATAAGGCGCACCGGCGGCGTGCTGGCGCTGGTGCCCAATCTGTCGAATCCATTCTTCTCGCAGATCCTCGCGGGCATGGCGGCGGTGCTGGCGCCGGCCGGCTACAATCTGCTCGTCGCCGACACGCGGGCGGAGGGCGGGCGCTCGATCCTCACCTATGCCGAGCCGAGCCGGGCGGACGGGCTGATCGTGCTCGACGGCACGCTGCCGGCGGAAGGCTTCGCGGGCCGCCTGCCGCTGGTGCTGGCCTGCGAATGGATACCCGGCATCGCCGCGCCGCGGGTGAAGATCGACAACCGCGAGGCGGCGATGATGGCGGTCGAGCATCTCATCGGGCTCGGCCACCGCAGCGTCGCCCATGTCGCCGGCCCGCGCGGCAATGTGCTGAGTGAGGCGCGGCTCGCTGGCACCGAGCAGGCGCTTGCCGCGCACGGATTGCCGGCGCCGATGGTCTTTCCCGGCGACTTCTCGCTGGAATCGGGCAGGCGCGCCGGCGCCGCCTGGCTGGCGCTACCGCCGCATGAGCGGCCCACCGCCGTCTTCCTCGCCAGCGACGCCATGGCCTGCGGTTTCATCGGCGAAGTCCAGCATCACGACGTGATGGTGCCGCGCGATGTCTCGGTGATGGGCTTCGACGACATCGAGCTGGTGTCGCACATGACGCCGGCGCTCTCCACCATCCGCCAGCCGCGCGAGGCGCTGGGCCGCAGGGCGGCGCAACGGCTGCTCGACCGGATCGGCGGCGACGACAGAGCCGACGACACCATATTGCCGGTCGAGCTGGTGCTACGCGGCAGCACCGCGCCGCCCGGTGGTTAGGCGCGGGCGCGGCAAGACAATAGCTGCACAGCGGCCCTCGCCGGACGCTCAGGCGACGATCCTGGCCAGCGCGGCGCGGAAGCGTAGCCGCACGGCCTCGCGATCACGATGACGGCCGCGCTCGACCAGCTTCGTACCCCGGCGCCAGACGCAGTCGACGCTGCCCTGCGCCACGGCGAAGACCCAGCCGTCAAGCGCCGCGTCGCCCTGCCGACCTTCCAGCGCGGGATGGCGCATATCGAGGCTGACGATGTCGGCGGGGGCGCCGACCGCAAGCCCCACCGTCCCGCCCAGCGCCTGCGCGCCGCCTGCGAGTGCAGACTGGAACAGCGTCGCGCCGGTCGAGCGACCCTCGGCCATCGCCAGCACGTTGCGGGCGCGGCGGGCGAGGCGCTGGGAATATTCGAGCTGGCGCAATTCGCCGGCCGCGTCGATCAGCACGTTGGAATCACTGCCGACGCCATAGGCGCCGCCCGCCGCGACGAATTCGGGCGCGGGAAAGATGCCGTCGCCGAGATTGGCCTCGGTGATCGGGCAGAGCCCGGCGATTGCGCCACTCCGCGCCATCCGCACGGTCTCGTCGGGGGTCATGTGGGTGGCGTGGATCAGGCACCAGCGGGAATCCACCGGCGCGCTGTCCAGGAGGTACTCGACCGGCCGCCGGCCGCTCCAGGCGAGGCAGTCCTCGACCTCCTTCATTTGCTCGGCGACGTGGATATGGACCGGGCCATGGGTGAGCGGCAGGATCGCGGCGATCTCCTCGACCGTCGCCGCGCGCAGGCTGTGCGGGGCGAGGCCGAGCACGGCGTCGGGCAGCGGGGCGATGGCGCGCGCCGCCGATCCCATCAGCCGGCCGAAGCTTTCGACATCGTTGATGAAGCGCCGCTGGCCGTGGCTCGGAACCTGCCCGCCGAAACCGCTGTGAGCGTAGAAGACCGGAAGCAGCGTCAGGGCTATGCCGGTCGCCTCAGCCGCGCCGGCGATGCGGGTGGAAAGCTCGCCTATGTCGGCATAAGCGCGTCCATCGCGGTCGTGGTGCAGGTAGTGGAACTCGCCGACGCGGGTGAAGCCGGCCTCCAGCATCTCGACATAGGCCTGCGCCGCGATGGCCTCGACGTCCTCCGGGTCCATGCGGTCGACCGCGCGGTACATGGCCTCGCGCCAGGTCCAGAAGCTGTCGCCGGTCGGCCCGCGCACCTCGGTGGCGCCGGCGAAGGCGCGCTGGAAGGCGTGGCTGTGCAGGTTCGGCAGGCCGGGCAAGGCAAGCGCGTGGCGCTCGTCGCCGGGGGTGGGCGCGCTGCCGGGAACGAGCGCCGTGATGACGCCGTTCTCGATAGTGACGGCGACGTCCTTCGCCCAACCCGTTGCGAGGAAAGCGGATTCAAACCACAGGCGGGTCATCGCGGCGTCGCTCCGGAAGGCTATGGACAAGAGGTTCGGCGTGCGATTATGTATAGACATTATTGCAGCCCCTGTCACCCATCGTCGAGGAGATGCCGATGCGCTGCGACCGAGTCTGGCGAGGGGCGCGGCTGGCGACGCTCGACCCGGCCCGCGAGGGCCTCGGCATCGTCGAGGACGGGCTGATCGCCGCGGCCGGCGGGCGCATCCTCTATGCCGACGATGCGGCCGACGCGCCGGCCTTCGAGGCGACGGAGACCATCGATTGCGAAGGCCGCTGGATCACCCCGGGCCTGATCGACTGCCACACCCATCTGGTCTTCGGCGGGGATCGCGCGCATGAATTCGAGCTGCGCCTCGCCGGCGCCTCCTATGAGGAGATCGCCCGTCGAGGGGGCGGCATCGTCTCGACCATGAAGGCCACGCGCACCGCCACGGAGGCGGAGCTCGTCGCCTCCGCCCTTCGCCGGCTCGACGCGCTGATCGCCGAGGGCGTCACCACCATCGAGGTGAAATCCGGCTACGGCCTCTCGCGCGAGGCGGAGCTGAAGAGCTTGCGCGCCGCCCGCGCGCTGAGCGAGGCCCGGCCCGTCTCGGTCGCCACCACCTTCCTCGGCGCCCATGCTCTGCCGCCGGAGGCGAATGGCGACAAGGACGCCTACATCGGCCAGGTCATCGAGATGCTGCCGGAAATCGCGCAGGCGGGGCTCGCCGACGCGGTCGACGCCTTCTGCGAAGGCATCGCCTTCTCGCCGGAGCAGGTTGCGCGCGTCTTCACCGCGGCGAAGGCGCTCGGCCTGCCGGTGAAGCTGCATGCCGACCAGCTCTCCAATCTGCACGGGGCGAAACTGGCGGCGGATTTCGGCGCGCTCTCGGCCGATCATCTGGAGCATACGGACGAGGAAGGCACGGCGGCCATGAGCGCTGCCGGCACCGTCGCCGTGCTGCTGCCGGGCGCCTTCTACTTCATCCGCGAGACCAAGCTGCCGCCGGTCGACCTCTTCCGCCGGCACGGCACGAAGATCGCGCTGGCGACGGATTGCAATCCGGGCACCTCGCCGCTCACCTCCCTGCTGCTCACCATGAACATGGGCGCGACGCTGTTCCGGCTCACCGTCGAGGAATGCATCGCGGGCGTCACCCGCGAACCCGCCCGAGCACTCGGCCGTCTCGCCGATGTCGGCACGCTGGAGGCGGGCAAGAGCTGCGACCTCGCCATATGGGACATCGAGCGGCCGGCCGAGCTGGTCTACCGCATGGGGTTCAACCCGCTGCATGCTCGCGTCTGGAGGGGGAAATGAGCGAGATCGTCCTGAAACCCGGCGCCGTCTCGCTCGGCGAGTGGCGCGCGGTCTATCGCGGTGCCCCGGTCGGGCTCGACCCCGCCTGCCTGCCGGCAGTGGAGCGCTCGGCCAAGGCGGTGCGGGACATCCTGGCCAAGGGCGAGCCGGTCTACGGCATCAATACCGGCTTCGGGAAGCTCGCGACCGTGCGCATCGGCGATGAGGACCTCGCCACGCTCCAGCGCAACATCGTGCTCTCCCACGCCGCCGGCGTCGGTGACCCCATGCCGGTGCCCATCGCCCGGCTGATGATGGCGCTGAAGCTCGCCAGCCTCGCGCAGGGCGCCTCCGGCATCCAGCCGGCGACGCTGGCACTCTTGGAAACCATGCTGGCCAGGGGCCTCACCCCCGTCGTGCCCTGCCAGGGCTCGGTCGGCGCGTCCGGCGACCTCGCGCCGCTGTCGCACATGACCGCGACCATGATCGGCGTTGGCGACATCTTCGTCGGCGGCGCCCGCCTGCCCGCCGCGACGGCACTGGCCGACGCTGGCCTCGCGCCGGTCGAGCTCGGCCCGAAGGAAGGGCTGGCGCTGCTCAACGGCACGCAATTCTCCACTGCCAATGCGTTGGCCGGCCTGTTCGAGGCCGAGAACCTGTTCCGCTCGGCGCTCGTCACCGGCGCGCTGTCGACCGATGCGGCGCGCGGCTCGGACGCGCCTTTCGATCCGCGCATCCACGCGCTGCGCAAGCATGGCGGCCAGATCGAGACCGCCGAGGCGCTGCGCAGGCTGATGGCGGGCTCGGCGATCCGCGCCTCGCACCTCGTCGGCGACGAGCGGGTGCAGGACCCCTATTGCCTGCGCTGCCAGCCTCAGGTGATGGGCGCCTGCCTCGACGTGCTGCGGCAGGCCGCGTCGACGCTGGAGACCGAGGCCAACGGCGTCTCCGACAATCCGCTGATCTTCGCCGAGGACGGGGTGGCACTATCGGGCGGCAATTTCCACGCCGAGCCGGTGGCCTTCGCCGCCGACATGATCGCGCTGGCCGTCTGCGAGATCGGCTCGCTCGCCGAGCGGCGCATCGCCATGCTGGTCGACCCGGCGCTGTCGGGCATGCCGGCCTTCCTGACTCCGAAGCCGGGGCTGAATTCCGGCTTCATGATCCCGCAGGTCACCGCCGCCGCGCTGGTCTCGGAGAACAAGCAGCGCGCCTATCCCGCGAGCGTCGATTCCATCCCCACTTCGGCCAATCAGGAAGACCACGTCTCCATGGCCGCGCATGGCGCGCGCCGGCTGGCGGGGATGGTGGAGAACGCGGTCTGCGTCGTCGGCATCGAATTGCTCGCGGCGGCACAGGGCTGCGACTTCCACGCACCCCTCGCCTCCTCGGCGGCGCTGGAGAAGGTGCGGGAGACGCTGAGGACCGCGGTGCCGCATCTCGACGACGACCGCCATTTCGCCCCGGACATGGAAGCCGCCAACGCGCTGGTGCGCTCGGGCGCGATCGCCGCGCTGGCGGGCGACATGCTGCCGGCGATCAGCGGGGCGTGAGGCGATGACCCCCTCCTTCATCTCCGTCCACCGCGGCACCGCGCCGCTCGTGGTCTCGCTGCCGCATACCGGCACCGACATCCCCGACGAGATCGCCGGCGACCTCGTCTCCGAGTGGATCGCCCGCAAGGACTGCGACTGGTGGATCGAAAAGCTCTACGATTTCGCCGCCGGGCTCGGCGCGAGCGTGGTGCGCACCTCGATCTCCCGCACCGCCATCGACGTGAACCGCGATCCCTCCGGCGTCTCGCTCTATCCGGGGCAGGCGACGACGGAGCTGTGCCCGACCACCACCTTCGACGGCGAGCCGCTCTACAGGCCCGGCAAGGGGCCGGACGTCGCGACGCGCAAGGCGGCGTATTTCGAGCCCTATCACGCGGCGCTGTCGGCCGAGATCGAGCATGCCCGCGCCACGCACGGCACGATCGTGCTCTATGACTGCCACTCGATCCGCTCGGTGATCCCGCGCCTGTTCGAGGGCACGCTGCCGCACTTCAATATTGGCACCAATTCCGGCGCGAGCTGCGCACCCGAACTGCAGGCGGAGATCGAAGTGATCTGCGACGCCACCGACCTCAACCGCGTCAGCAATGGCCGCTTCAAGGGTGGCTACATCACCCGCCATTACGGCCAGCCGGAACGCGGCGTCCATGCCGTACAGATGGAGCTCGCCTGCCGTGCCTATATGGCCGAGCCGCTCGGCCCGGTCGACGCGGCGAACTGGCCGACGCAATACGACCCCGCCTTTGCCGCGCCCTGCCGCGCGGCGCTGATCCGCATCCTCGAGGCGTGCATCGCCTTCGCCCGCTCGCAAGGAGCCCGCTCATGACCCGCATCGACAACAGCCGCACCATCCGCGCCCCACGCGGCCCGGAGCTCTCGGCGAAAAGCTGGCTCACCGAGGCGCCGCTGCGCATGCTGATGAACAATCTCGACCCCGACGTCGCCGAGAAGCCGGGCGAGCTGGTGGTCTATGGCGGCATCGGCCGCGCCGCGCGCGACTGGGAGAGCTTCGACCGCATCGTTAGCGCGTTGCGCAAGCTCGGCGAGGACGAGACGCTGCTGGTGCAGTCCGGCAAGCCGGTCGGCGTGTTCCGCACCCACAAGGACGCGCCGCGCGTGCTGATCGCCAATTCCAACCTCGTGCCGCGCTGGGCGACCTGGGAGCACTTCAACGAGCTCGACCGCAAGGGGCTCGCCATGTACGGCCAGATGACCGCGGGATCGTGGATCTATATCGGCGCGCAAGGCATCGTGCAGGGCACGTACGAAACATTTGTCGAGATGGGCCGCCAGCATTTCGGCGGCTCGCTGAAGGGCAAGTGGATCCTCACCGGCGGCCTTGGCGGCATGGGCGGGGCGCAGCCGCTCGCCGCCACCATGGCCGGGGCGAGCTGCCTCGCGGTCGAATGCCGGCCCTCCTCCATCGAGTTCCGCCTGCGCACCGGCTATCTCGACACCTCGACCACCAGCGTCGACGAGGCGCTCTTGATGATCGAGCGCTCCTGCGAAGAGGGTAAGCCGCTCTCGGTCGGCCTGCTCGGCAATGCCGCGCAGGTGCTGCCCGAGCTGGTGAAGCGCGGCGTGCGGCCGGACATGGTGACGGACCAGACCTCGGCGCATGACCCGATCAACGGCTACCTGCCGCTCGGCTGGACGCTGGCCGAATGGGAGGACCGCCGTGCGGTCGACCCGAAGAGTGTCGCCAAGGCGGCGAAGGCGTCGATGGCCGTGCATGTGAAGGCGATGCTCGACTTCTTCCATGCCGGCATCCCGACCGTCGACTATGGAAACAACATCCGCCAGATGGCGCTGGAAGAAGGCGTCGAGAACGCCTTCGACTTCCCCGGCTTCGTGCCGGCCTATATCCGCCCGCTGTTCTGCCGCGGCATCGGCCCGTTCCGCTGGGCGGCGCTGTCCGGCGACCCCGAGGACATCGCCAAGACCGACGCCAAGGTGAAGGAGCTGATCCCCGACAATCCGCACCTGCACAACTGGCTCGACATGGCCCGCGAGCGCATCCACTTCCAGGGCCTGCCGGCGCGCATCTGCTGGGTCGGCCTCGGCGACCGCCATCGGCTCGGCCTCGCCTTCAACGAGATGGTGCGCACGGGTGAGCTCAAGGCACCCATCGTCATCGGCCGCGACCATCTGGATTCCGGCTCCGTCGCCTCGCCCAACCGCGAGACCGAGGCGATGCGCGACGGCTCGGACGCGGTGTCCGACTGGCCGCTGCTCAACGCGCTGCTCAACACCGCCTCGGGCGCAACGTGGGTGTCGCTGCACCATGGCGGCGGCGTCGGCATGGGCTTCTCCCAGCATGCCGGCATGGTGATCTGCTGCGACGGTACGCCGGAAGCGGATGCCCGCATCGCCCGCGTGCTGTGGAACGACCCGGCGACCGGCGTGATGCGCCATGCCGATGCCGGCTACGAGATCGCCATAGAATGCGCCAGGGAGCACCAGCTCAACCTGCCGGGGATTCTCGGCTGATGCGGGTTCTCCGCACGGCCGACCACAAGGTCATGCCGTGGAAGAATGGCGGCGGCTCGACCACCGAAGTGGCGGTCTTCCCCGAAGGCGCGGGGCTGGAGGCGTTCGGCTGGCGCCTGAGCATGGCGGGCGTGACGGCGGACGGGCCGTTCTCGGCTTTCTCCGATATCGACCGCACGCTCGCGGTGCTGGAGGGCGAGGGGATTGCGCTTGACGTCGAGGGGCGCGGGACGCTCCGCGTGACGCGCGATGGTGAACCGGCGTCCTTCCCCGGCGGCGCGCCGACCTTCGGCCGGCTGCTCGGCGGGCCGATCCTCGACCTCAACGCGATGAGCCGGCGCGGTCGTTTC
The DNA here is from genome assembly GCF_000092925.1 of Ancylobacter novellus DSM 506. Classification (NCBI taxonomy): domain Bacteria; kingdom Pseudomonadati; phylum Pseudomonadota; class Alphaproteobacteria; order Hyphomicrobiales; family Xanthobacteraceae; genus Ancylobacter; species Ancylobacter novellus. The sequence continues at coordinate 3,759,014 of NC_014217.1, forward strand.
ACCCACCGGCTGGCCCGCTACGTAGTGGACGGGAAGGCAGCGCTGGAGGCGACGGGCGACACGAACCTGCTGCTCGCCCGCGTGGATGGGCTGACCGCTGCCGATGTGCGGCTGGGGGTGGACGACGCCCTGCTTTTCGACGCGCCGGCGCGGCTCAATATCGTCGGGAAAGGCGAGGTTTTCCTCGTCGAGCTGTGGGCCGAAGGCTGAGCGGCTCGACAATTAGGTCTATACATAAGATGCTCGTTGAGCGAACAGGAGAGGCCGCCATGCGCCGTGCGGACAAGCTGAAGCTCGGAACCTTCGTCTACACTTTCGGCTACAACCCGGCCGGCTGGCTGCACCCGGCGAGCGACGTCAATGGCGCCAACGATTTCCGCCATCTGCTGAAAGTCGCGCAGATTTCGGAAGCCGCGAAGTTCGACTTCATGTTCATGGCGGATTCCCCCGCCGCCGCCATCGGCGACCCCGAGGCGCTGTGCCGCCTGCCGACCAAGATGAACCGCTTCGAGCCGCTCTCCCTGCTCTCCGCGCTCGCGGTCTCGACCGCGAATCTCGGCCTGGTGGCGACCGCCTCCACCTCCTATTACGAGCCGTTCAACCTCGCCCGCATCTTCGCCTCCATCGACCATCTGTCGGGCGGGCGGGCCTGCTGGAACGTCGTCACGTCCGACCATGACGAGACCGGCTACAACTTCAACCGCGAGGGGCTGGACCCGCACGCGCTGCGCTACGAGCGCGGCAAGGAGTTCGTCGACGTCGTCTTCGGGCTCTGGGATTCGTTCGAAGCCGATGCGCTGAAGCTCGACCGCGAGAGCGGGGTCTATTACGACAAGGACAAGCTCCACACGCTCCATCACAAGGGCAAGCACTTCCAGGTGCGCGGCCCGCTCAACATCGCCGCCTCGCCGCAGGGCCGGCCGGTGATCGCGCAGGCCGGCGGCTCGGAGGCCGGCATCGAATTGGCGGCGGAGACGGCGGAGGTGGTGTTCTCGCTCGCCTCCAACCTCAAGCGCAGCCAGGATTTCTACGCCACGCTGAAGGAGCGAATGGGCAAGTTCGGCCGCGCTCCGGACGAATTGAAGGTCATGCCCGGCGTGGTGCTCAATGTCGGCCGCACCGAGGCCGAGGCACGCGAGAAAGTCGCCTTCCTCGCCGACAAGCTGCACCCCGATGTCGGCCGGCAGATGCTCGCCGAGTTCCTCGAAGCCGACCTCTCCGGCGTGCCGCTCGACGAGCCCTTCCCGAAGGACCGGCTGCCGGCCGCGCCGAAGGGCTCGAAGGCGCTGTTCGACGAACTGACCGACTTCGTCATGAAGGGCCACACGGTCGGCGAATTGATCCGCCTGTTCAGCGAGAAGCACACCGGCAACGGCATCACCGGCACGCCGGCAATGGTCGCCGACTTCATGGAAGAGTGGTTCGAGGGCTTTGCGGCCGACGGCTTCATCCTGATGTTCCCGACCCTGCCCTCGGCGCTGGAGGATTTCGTCGAGCTGGTGGTGCCGGAACTGCGCCGGCGCGGGCTGTTCCGCGAGGAATATGAGGGCACGACGCTGCGCGCCAATCTCGGCCTGCCGACGCCGGAGAACCGCTATGCCCGCGCGCGCCGGCAGAAGGGCGCGCTGGCGGACGCCTCCTGACCGCCGGCTGGCGGGAAATTTGCTTCGGATCGCTTCCTATCGTCGTCCCCGGCGGGCTAGCGTGAATACGCGCCCCGCGAGAGTGCCTTGATGTTCAACACCGCGATCATCGTCAAATCCCTGCCGATGCTGCTGGAGGCGTCGGTCTGGACCGTGGTCTATTCCCTGACCTCGGTGGCGATCGGCTTCTGCATCGGCACGCTGATGTGCGCGGCCGGCCTGTCGCAATCGAAGCCGATGCGCGCCATTGCCGCCTTCTATGTCAGCTTCTTCCGCGGCGTGCCCCTCCTGGTGCAGCTGCTCATCTCCTATTACTGCCTGCCGCTGATCGGGGTGAACGTGCCCTCCTCGGTGGCGGCGGTCGGCACGCTCGCCTTGTGCACCGGCGCCTATATCGCCGAGATATTGCGCGGCGGCTTCCTCGGCATCCCTGCCGGCCTGATCGAGGCCGCGCGCATGGTCGGCCTCAACCGGGTGCAGATCCTCACCCGCATCGAGGTGCCGATGGCGGTGCGCTTCACCCTCCCCTCGCTGGTCAACGAGACCACGATGATGGTGAAGGCCTCCTCGCTGATCTCGGTGGTCGGCGTGCTGGAGCTGACCCGCCTCGCCCAGAACATCGCCACCTCGACCTTCCAGCCGCTGGAGATCTACCTGACCGCGGGCGCGATCTATTTCCTCATCAACGGCGCCATCACGCTGGCCGGCGACTTCGCCGAGAGCCGCTTCCGGGTGGAGAAGGCGCGATGAGCCTTGCTCGTTTCGATATCCCGCTCTTCTTCGACGATCCTTCGAGGCCGGGCTTTGCCCGGCACCTCAGGATGACGTCGTTCGTAAAGTGCGCCGTCATCCTGAGGTGCGAGCGCAGCGAGCCTCGAAGGATGGTCATTGGCTGGAGCGTCGCCCCATGACCTTCAACCCCGCCATCCTCACCGACAATTGGCGCGAGATCCTCGACGGGATGCTGCTGACCATCCTCATCTGGGTGGCCGGCACCGTACTTGGCCTCGTCATCGGCCTCGTCGTCGCCATCGTCCAGCTTTTCACCAATCGCTGGGTCGCCGCGCCGCTGACCTTCTACGTCGCGCTGATGCGCGGCACGCCGTTCCTGATCCAGCTCTTCGTCATCTATTATGGCGGGCCATTCTTCGGCCTCGACCTGACGCCGCTGGTGGCGGGCATGGCGGGTCTCGCGCTCTATGGCGGCGCCTATTTCTCCGAGATTTTTCGCGCCGGCTTCCTCTCTGTCCCTGTCGGCCAGATCGAGGCGGCGCGGATAATGGGCATCTCCCGGCTTTCCATCGTGCGCCATGTGCAACTGCCGCAGATGCTGGTGATCATCCTCCCCGCGCTCGCCAACATGACGGTGTTGCTGTCGAAGGAGACGGCGGTGCTCTCCGTCATCACGGTGAACGAGCTGACCTCGGTGATACAGTCGATCGGCTCCACCACCTTCGCCTTCGCCGAGACGCTCCTGTTCCTCGCGCTCGTCTACTGGGCGTTCCTCGAAATCGTCACCGCCGCGGCGCGGCGGCTGGAGAAGCGGGTCGGCCGCTTCATGCTGCGCACCCAGGGCTGAAAGGGCGGACATGAACGTGAAAACAAGCCTGGATGCCCGCCCGATCATCGATGTGCGCGGCGTGTGGAAGCGCTTCGGCCCGGCCGAGGTGCTGCGCGGCATCGACCTCGCCATCCGCAAGTCCGAGGTGACCTGCATCATCGGCCCGTCCGGCTCGGGCAAGTCGACGCTGCTGCGCTGCATCGCCTTCCTAGAGGAGTACAGCGAGGGCGAGATCTATATCGAGGGCGAGCTGCTCGGCTTCGCGCTGGAAGGCGGCCGGCGCCGGCGCGTCTCCGACGCCGAGGTGGCGCGGGTGCGGCGGAACATCGGCTTCGTGTTCCAGCAGTTCAATTTGTGGCCGCACATGACGGCCCTGGAGAACGTCGCCATGCCGCTGAAGCTCGCGCGCGGCATCCCCCGCGAGGACGCGACGAAGCGCGCCCGCGCCATGCTGGACAAGGTCGGGCTCACCAATCGCGCCGAGGCCTATCCGAGCCAGCTTTCCGGCGGCCAGCAGCAGCGCGTCGGCATCGCCCGTGCGCTCGCCATGGAGCCGCACATCATGCTGTTCGACGAGCCGACCTCGGCGCTCGACCCCGAGCTGGTCGGCGAGGTGCTGCAGGTGATGCGCGACCTCGCAGCCGAGGGCATGACAATGGCGGTGGTGACGCATGAGATGGGCTTCGCCGCGCAGGTGGCGGACACGGTGGTGTTCATCGACCACGGCGTGATCGGCGCCTCCGGCTCGCCCGAGCAGGTGTTCCGCCGCGATGAGAACCCGCGCCTGCGCCAGTTCCTGCAGAACTACTTCGAGCGTAACGTCTTCTGGCAGACCGCGGACGAGGTGCCGGCGCCGTGAGGCGGCCGCGCGCGCTGTTGCGGCGCGAAAACGCTTATGTCTATACTTAACCGCATAAGGCAAGCCGGGGACCGAGCGCGTCACCCCAAGCTTCCAAGGGAACAGGAGAGACAGATGATGCAGCTTACCCGGCGGTCCGCCGTGACCCGCCTTGCCGGCCTTGCCGCGCTTGGCGTCGCGGCCACCATGAGCTTCAGCGGCCTCGCCAAGGCCGAGGACGTGCTCGCCAAGGCCAAGGCCAAGGGCGAGCTCACGGTCGGCACCGAGCTTCAGTTCGCGCCCTTCGACTTCGTCGAGGACGGCAAGCAGGCCGGCATGAACAAGGAGATCTTCGCCGAGATCGGCAAGGAGCTCGGCGTCAAGATCACCTTCCTCGACCTGCCCTGGCCGAGCGTGCTGCCGGGCCTCGAGGCCGGCAAGTTCGACATGGTGGCCGGCCCCGCCACCATCACCAAGGCGCGCATGGAGCGCTACCGCTTCTCCTCGCCGATCGCCAATGCGACGGTCGCGATCCTGAAGAAGAAGGGCGACACCTCGATCACCAAGCCCGAGGACATCGCCGGCAAGAAGGTCGGCAGCGCCAAGGCGACCGCCCAGCTCGCGCAGCTGCAGGAATTCGCCAAGACGCTGAACCCGCCGCCCTCGGCGATCCAGGAGTATGTCGACTTCAGCCAGTCCTATGCCGATCTCGGCGCCGGGCGCATCGTGGCGGTGGCCAACTCGCTGCCGAACATCGCCTTCCTCGCCAAGACCAAGCCCGACGTGTTCGAGGTGGTGCAGCCGCCTTTCGGCAAGCCGGTCTATTTCGGCTATATCGGCACCAAGGCCGAGGACGCCAAGTCGCTGATGGACGCGGTCGATGCGATCATCATCAAGATGAAGCATGACGGTCGCCTCGCGGCGCTGCAGAAGAAGTGGTTCGGCACCGAGATGGAGACGCCGGACCAGGTGACCGAAGCGAGCTTCTGAGCGCGCTTTCCGGCCTTTCCCGTCATCGTCATCCCGGAACGGCCGCAAGGCCGTATCCGGGATCGTCACCAGAATGGCGAGCGATCCCGGCTCGCCGCTTCGCGGCGTCCGGGATGACGCCGTTTTCCAGCTACCCCTGCGGCGAAAACCGCGCGACGAGGTCGTAGGCGTCGCCGCGGAAGAGCTGGCGCACATAGGTGACGGTCTCGCCGCCGCGCCAGGTGCGGCGCTCCAGGCTCAGGCAGGCCGCGCCGCGCGGCACATGCAGCGCCTCGGCGGCGCGGGCATTGGCGCTGACGGCACGGATGCGGTGCTCGGCCTCGGTCCACGGCACATGGTGCAACAGCCAGGAGCCGGGCGGCGTCACCGCGAAATCGGCCTCCGCCGCCTCGGGCACGCTGGCGAGGCTGATGAGCCGCTCCTCCAGCCCGAGCGGGCGGCCATTGGCCGAATGCAGGCAGGACAGCTCCAGCACTTCCCGCGTCTCGCTCTGCGCCGAGAAGTCGACCGGGTCCTTCTCGTTCGCCAGCCGGCGGCGGCGCCCGAGCAGCACATAGGAATAGGCCTCGCCGCGCGCGGCCACCTCGACCGGGATGTCCGGGATGTGCAGCATGGCCGAGTGCAGCCGCGGCTGCGCCACGAAGGAGCCGGCGCGCCGGCGGCGCTCCACCAGCCCGGCCGCGACCAGCCCGGCGATCGCCTTGTTGACCGTCATGCGGGCGCAGCCATACTGCGCCATCAGCTCGTGCTCGAAGGGGATGCGGTGGCCCGGCGGCCATTCGCCCGAGAGGATCCGCGCCTCGATATCGGCGCGGATGCGCTGGTGCAGGCTCGCGGCCGGCTCGACGATCTGGGACTGGACTGTCACGCCGGCGTGCCCTCCTGCCCGCCCGCGACAGCGCCGGCGGCTCGCGTAGTCTAGCGAAGCCGCCGGATATGTATAGACATTAGCGCGACTTAGATCTTCGCCGCCCGCAGCCGGCCGGAGAGCAGCGGCCCGACATAAGGCAGCACCACCGCGACGACGCTCGCCACCAGCAGAGTGGCGGAGATCGGGTGCTGGTAGAACACCGCGACGTCGCCGCCCGAGGCGATGAGCGCGCGGCGCACGCCGAGCTCCAGCAGCGGGCCGAGCACCACGCCCATGATCAGCGGCACGGCGGGGTATTTCAGCTTCTCCATGACGTAGCCGAGCACGCCGAAGCCGGCCATCACCGCAATCGCCGAGAGGTCGAGGTCGATGCCGTAAATGCCGTAGATGACGATGCCGATGACGCCGGCGAAGAGCAGGCCGCGCTGCACGAAGATCGCCGCCGCCAGGATCGGCGTGAGCAGGATGGTCATGAACACCAGCACGAGGTTGCCGATGTAGAAGGTGCCGAACAGGTTCCACACGAAATCGCCCTGCTCCTCGAACAGCCGCGGGCCCGGCTGCAGCCCGACCATCAGGAGGCCGGCGAGCAGCACGGCGGTGGTGGCCGAGCCCGGCACGCCGAGGGTGAACAGCGTCACCATGGCGCCGTAGGAGGCGCTGTTATTGGCCGCCTCCGGCGCGGCGACGCCGTCGAGCGCGCCCTTGCCGAATTTCTCGGGCTCCTTGGACATCTTCTTCGCCGCGCCATAGGCCATCATGGTGGCGGCGGTGGCGCCGGCGCCCGGCAGCACGCCGACGAGGAAGCCGATCAGCGAGCCGATGCCGAGCGAGCCGCGGGTGGCGATCAGGTCGCGCCATTTCGGCATCATCGAGCGGTAGGAATAGGAGGCGGCGCCGATCGCGTCGGGGGTCTGCTCCTCCAGCGCCATGAACATCTGTCCGAGGCCGAACATGCCGACCGCGATGAGCGAGAAGTCGAGGCCGTCGAGCAGGAACATGGAGCCGAAGGTGAAGCGCGGCCCGCCCATGATCTGGTCGAGCCCGATCATGCCGATCCACAGGCCGAGTGCGAGCGAGAGGAAGCTCTTCAGATGGTCCTCGGTGCCGAGCACGGTGACCAGCGACAGCGAGAGCACCATCAGCGCTGTCATCTCGGTCGGGCCGAACATCAGCGCGTAGCTGGAGACGAGCTGAGCCATCAGCGTCAGGCCGAGCAGGCCGATGAGGCCGCCGATGAAGGAGGCGTAGGTGGCAAGGCCGAGCGCGCGGCCCGCCTGTCCCTGCTTGGCCAGCGGATAGCCGTCGAGCACGGTCATCACCGAGGGCGCGTCGCCGGGTATGCCGAGCAGGATCGACGTCACCGCGCCGCCGAACATCGCCCCGTAATAGACGCCGGCCAGCATGGCGAGCGCCACCGTCGGCTCGAAGCCGACCGCGACGGGCAGCATGATGGCGACGCCCGCCGTCGGGCCGAGGCCCGGCAGGGCGCCGATCAGGAGGCCGACGAAGGCGCCGAGCGTGATGGCCAGCAGCATGGCCGGGTCGGTCGCGGCATTGGCGATGCCATGGCCGAGAAGTGCGAGCGTTTCCATGGAACAGTCTCCGGACGAAGGCGGCGCGCCGCCTTCAGAATCCGAGCGGGCCGGTGACGAGCGGCGTGCCGATCACCTTGGCGAAGAAGAAGTGGCAGAGGACGACCGTGCCGGCCGAGACCAGCACCAGCCGCAGCAGGAAGAAGCGGCCGCGGCGGTGGGATTCCTCGGTGACGTAGCCGATGCCGACCATGACGGCGAAGGCGGCGAGCCCCATGCCGGTCAGCGGCGCGAGATAGACGAACAGCACGATGGCGCCGGTCACCGCGGCAATCGCCAGCATGACCACCGGATCGATCCGTCCGGCGAGCCGCATGCGGCCGGAAAGGTCGCGCAGCAGCAGCGCCGCCGCGAGGATCGTCATCATCAGCCCGGCGAGGATCGGGAAGAAGCCGGGACCGGGAATGCCATTCTGGTAGAGGCCGTAGTTCCACGCGCCCCAGGTGATGAACAGGCCGAGGCCGAGCAGCACCAGGGTGAAGGCGCGGTCGAGCAGGGCGGTTCCCATGCCATCCCTCCTTTTGGCAGGGCGGGGCCGGCATTTGGTGCCGGCCCGCTGTGTCGGGACAGGGCTACTTGATCAGCCCGAGGGAGGTCATGAGCGTCTTGTAGTCGGCGTTGCGCTTGTCCATCTCGGCCTGGAAGTCCTTGCCGGCGAGATAGAGCGGCACCGCGTCGAAGCGCTGGAGATAGTTGGTCTTCCAGAGGTCGCTGTCGAGCGCCTGCTTGATGATGCCGGCCCAGTAGGCCACCACCTCGTCCGGCACGTCCTTCGGCATGACGAAGCCGCGCAGCTGGGTGATGGTCACGTCATAGCCGCTCTCGCGGAAGGTCGGCACGTCCGGCAGCGCCGGGATGCGCTCCTTGGTGCTCACCCCGATGGCGCGCACCTTGCCGTCCTTGATCATCGGCAGCACTTCGCTGGGATTGCCGAACTGCACCTGGATGTGGCCGCCGAGCAGCGCGGTGACCACCTCGCCGTCGCCGCCGAAGGGCACGATGTCGGCCTTGATGCCCATCGCGGTCTCCAGGCTCTTCGCCAGCAGCGCCGGGTCGGAGACGATACCGGTGGTGCCAGAGACGATGCGGCGGGCCTTCTTCACGTCCGCGAGCGTCTTGAAGGGCGAATCCGCCTTCACCACCATGATGTACGGGTCTTCGGAGACCGCCGCGAGCGGCTTGAAGTCCTTGTAGGTGACCGGGCTCTGGCCGAGCAGCGGCGTGGTGAAGAAGCTCACGCCGATATTGGCCCAGAGATAGGGGTCTTCGGTGCGCTTGGCGGCATAGGTGTAGCCGACGGCGCCGCTGCCGCCGGTGCGGTTCTCGACCAGGAAGTTGGACTTGGTCAGCTTCAGCTTGGTGATGGTGTCGGCAAGCACGCGGGTGATGATGTCGCTGCCGCCGCCGGCCGAGCTGGTAACGACGATGGTGACGTCGCGCTCGGGCTCGAAGGCCTTGGCGGCAGGACTCCAGCCAACGGTGGCAGCCAGAAGCGCCAGCGAGGCCACCAGGCCGGCGCGAACCGGCGCGGAACGACGGGTCCTTGTCGATCGAATTGTCGGCATTCTCTCCTCCCTTTGAATCAAACTGGCCGCCGGTGCCGCTCAGGAGCCCGCAACCGGGGCCTTATTGGGATGCGCCAACGCGCTCTCCGGGCGCTAACCAAACGCCGGCCAGTCATATTGTCAACACATAATTTTCGGCTAACCCTGTCGGTAAATGACCCTATACACGTTGAAAATACTGGATTTTACGCTCTTGTCGCGCTGTCACGGATTCTTCGCAGGACCGAATTCAGACGCGAGATGACGCGCTTCCGCATCCAATTGCCGACATCTTGGCATTATTGTTGACACTGAGGTCCGCTTGGGCAAGTTTGGCGGCCGAGGAGCGACACATGCCCAATCCCCAGATGCTCTATGACGCCGAAGCCGCCACCGCCTCGTCGATCGCGGACAAGATCTATCGCGAGCTCGAGAACACGATCATCGACGGCGGGCTGGAGCCGGGCGACCGCATCAACGAGAAGGCGCTCGCCGACCAGCGCGGCATCAGCCGCGGCCCGGTGCGCGAGGCCTGCCGCCGGCTGGAGGAAGCCGGACTCGTCGAATTCAAGGCCAATCGCGGCTTCTTCGTGCGCGTGCTCGACCTGCAGGACGTGCTGGAGATCTACGACGTCCGCGCCGCGCTGTTCTCCCATGCCGGGCGCATCCTGGCGCGGCGCATAAACCGCGAGCAGATCGCCGAGCTGGCGGACATGCATGTGCAGATGGAGGCCGCGGTGGCGGCGGGCGAGGCGGATCAGTTCTACGTGCTGAACCGGCGCTTCCACTCGCGCATCATGGCGTTCACCCGCAACAAGCACCTCGCCAGCATCTATGAGAGCCTCGACCGCGAGCTGCACATCTGGCGCAAGCGCGCCCTCATCCTCGACGGCAATGTGCGGGCGTCGTCGGCCGAGCACGCGCTGATCCTCGAAGTGTTGAGGAACGGCAATCCCTCGCGCATCGCCGAGGTGCTGCGCGACCACAGCCTCGCCGGGCGCAACCGGCTGCTGCGCACCATGCCGGAGCAGATCGCCCGCTTCGAGGGCGTCTGGGACCACGAGGACTGACGTCGCGAGGATTGGTGCCGTGTCATCGGCGTCGCTGCCTCGACAGGAAAACATCCAAGGAAAGAGTCGGAACATGCGTACCCAGGACGGCAAGCCCATCGTCGCGATCTCGAACGGCGACCCGAGCGGCATCGGCCCGGAGATCGCCCTCAAGGCGATGGCCAGCGAGGAAGTCCGGCGGGCCGCCGCGCCGATCATCGTTGGCAGCCCCGAGGTGTATGAGCGCGACCTGAAGCTGGCGGGCGCGCCGCTGGAGATCCGGCTGCTCGCCAGCCCTTCCGAGGCCACCGGCGCGCCGGGCACGGTGGAGATCCTGCCCTTCGACAGGCTCGACCTGTCGCAGTGCCCGCGCGGCGAGGTCTCGGCCGAGGCCGGCCGCTACAGCGGCGCCAGCATCGCCCACGCCATCAGCTTGGGCATGGCCGGCGAGGCCCACGCCGTCGTCGTCTCGCCGAACAACAAGCGGGCGATGAAGGACGGCGGCCACGAGCACACCGGCTTCGAGGAGATCTCGCGCCACTACACCGGCGCCGGGCGCTCGATCCAGATCCTCATGGGCCGGAAATACAACCTCGCCCGCGTCACCAACCATGTACCGCTGCGCCAGGTCGCCGATATCTGCACCCGCGAGCGCGTGCTCACGCAGATCAGGGTGCTGAAGGACAGCCTCGCCATGGTCGGCCTGCCCGATCCGGTGATCGGCGTGTCCGGCCTCAACCCGCATAATGGCGAGCACGGGCTGATGGGCACCGAGGAGATGACCGATATCGGCCCGGCCTGCGACGATGCCCGCGCCGAGGGCATCAAGGTGATCGGCCCGATCCCGGCCGACACGGTGTTCGTCGACATCGACAAGCTCGGCCTCGACATCGTGCTGTCGATGTATCACGACCACGGCAATTCCGGCATCAAGATCCTGGAGTTCGGCCATCTCGTGAACTTCATCGGCGGCCTGCCGATCCCGGTCTTCACCGTCTCGCACGGCACCGCCTTCGACATCGCCGGCAAGGGCATCGCCGGCTCCACCAATATGGAGCTGTCGATTATCGCGGCGGCCAAGAGCATGCGGGCGCTGTGAGCCGATGCTGCGCATAGGAGAGCGTATCTTCGGCGCCGGCGTCGTGCATGTGGCGGCCTACGCCACCACCCCGCACGACCCGCTGGTAACCACCGAGCGGCTACTGCGGGATGCGAACCTGCAGGGCGTCGAGGGCGCCTGGGCGCTGGATGCCGACGGCATGGCCGCCCTGCGCGACAGTTTCGCCTGGTCCGGCGTCGACGCGGTGATGGTGGTCGGCGGCGTCATGCGCCGCAAGGGCATCGACCCCAGCGCGGACGATCCGGCGACGCGCGCCGCCGCCGTGGCGGAGCTGAAGACGCTCGTGGAGACCGCCGCCGGCCTCGGTTGCCGGATGATGCTGCTCTGCTCCGGCCCGGACACGGCGCCGGAGGAGCGCGCCGCCGCCATCGACCGGCTCGCCGGCGTGCTGGAGGAATTGTGCGCCCATGCGGTCGCGGTGCGGCCGCACGATCCGCTCTGGCTGACCTTCGAGCATTTCGACCGCGAGCTCGATCAGAAGCGCCTGCTCGGCCCGACGGTCGAAGCCACCGCGCTGGTCAAGCGCGTGCGCCGCACGCACGCCAATATCGGCCTCACCCTCGACCTCAGCCACATCGTGCAGCTCGGCGAGGACATTGCCGGGGCGGTGGCGGCGGCGCGCGAGGTGACGATCCATGCCCATGTCGCCAATTGCGGCCTCGACCGCGCGGTGCCGGCAACCTTCGGCGATTCCCATTGCCGCTTCGGCGCGCCGGGCGGCGCGGTCGGCGTCGACGACGTCGTGACCTTCCTCGACGCGCTGGTGCGCAACGGCTATGGCACCCGCACGCTGCCCACGAGCCTGCCGCTGATCAGCATCGAGATGAAGACGCCGGAAGGCGAGACGCCGGAACTCGCCATTGCCGGTGGGCTGCGCATGCTGCACCGTGCGGCCGCCATCGCCGACGCCGCGCTCCGACGGCCATAGACTGGGGAACACCATGGCGCCGAGAATTGCCCTGATCCACGCTGTGGAAGTCGCCATCGCGCCGATCACCTCCGCCTTCGCCCGGCTCTGGCCGGAGGCCCGCTGCACCAATCTGTTCGACGACAGCCTCTCGCCCGACCGCGCCGCCGAGGGCGAGGGCGATCTCACCCCGCGCATGACGAAGCGCATCAACATGCTGGCGGACTATGCCGCGCTCACGGGCGCGGACGGCATTCTCTTCACCTGCTCGGCCTTCGGGCCGGCGATCGAGGAGGCGGCGCGCCGCCTGCCCATCCCCGTGCTGAAGCCGAACGAGGCGATGTTCGACCAGGCCCTCGCCGCCGGAAGGCGCATCGGCATGCTCGCCACCTTCGGCCCGGCGGTGGCGACCATGGAGGCCGAGTTCCGCGAGGCGGCGCAGGCCGCCCGCTCGGATGCGGAGCTGGAGACGGTGCTGGTCGCAGGCGCCATGGACGCGCTGAAGGGCGGCGACGCGGAGACGCATAATCGGCTGGTGGCCGAGGCCGCGCCGAAGCTGCGCCATTGCGATGCGGTGCTGCTCGCGCATTTCTCCACCTCCCGCGCCAAGGCGGCGGTCGAGGACGCGCTCGGCTGGGAGGTGCTGACCAGCCCCACCTCGGCCGTTACCGCAATTCGTAGCCGGATAAGCAAAGCGACCTGATCGCCTTTGCCGGCCGGCACGGCGCTCACGCCGCAGGCCGTCGCCCTTCCCTCCGGCCGCCAAATGGCCTAAGCGCGCGGCAACTCCCTCTCGGAATTCTCGCGCGCATGATCCGTCTCGACTCCATCGGCAAGCAGAACGGCAAGCAGATCGTCTTCATCGAAGCCTCTGCCACCCTCCTCAAGGGCGAGAAGATCGGCCTTGTCGGCCCCAACGGCGCCGGCAAGACCACGCTGTTCCGGCTGATCACCGGCGAGGAGGCGCCCGACGAGGGACAGGTCTCGGTCGATCGCGGCATCACCATCGGCTATTTCAGCCAGGATGTCGGCGAGATGTCCGGCCAGTCGGTGCTCGCCGCCGTGATGGACGGCGCCGGCCCGGTCAGCACCATCGCCGCCGAGCTGCGCGAACTCGAAGCCGCCATGGTCGACCCCGACCGCATGGACGAGATGGACGCCATCATCGAGCGCTATGGCGAGGTGCAGGGCCGCTTCGAGGAGCTCGACGGCTACTCGCTGGAGGGCCGCGCCGCCGAGGTGCTCGCCGGCCTCGGCTTCAGCCAGGAAATGATCGACGGCGACGTCGGCAAGCTCTCCGGCGGCTGGAAGATGCGCGTGGCGCTTGCCCGCATCCTGCTGATGCGCCCGGACGTGATGCTGCTCGACGAGCCGTCGAACCATCTCGACATCGAGAGCCTGATCTGGCTCGAGGCGTTCCTGAAGAATTTCGACGGCGCGCTGATGATGACCTCGCACGACCGCGCCTTCATGAACCGCATCGTCAACAAGGTGGTGGAGATCGACGCCGGCGCGCTCACCTCCTATTCCGGCGACTACGAGTTCTATGCGCAGCAGCGGGCGCTGGCCGACAAGCAGCAGCAGGCGCAGTTCGAGCGTCAGCAGGCCATGCTGGCCAAGGAGATCGCCTTCATCGAGCGCTTCAAGGCGCGCGCCTCCCACGCCGCGCAGGTGCAGAGCCGGGTGAAGAAGCTCGACAAGATCGAGCGAGTCGAGCCGCCGCGCCGGCGCCAGACGGTGGCGTTCGAATTCCAGCCGGCGCCGCGCTCGGGCGAGGACGTGGTCAGCCTCAAGGGCGTGCACAAAAGCTATGGCGCCCGCCGCATCTATGAGGGGCTCGACTTCCATGTGCGCCGGCGCGAGCGCTGGTGCGTGATGGGGGTGAACGGCGCCGGCAAGTCGACCCTGCTCAAGCTGGTGACCGGCTCCACCGAGCCCGACGACGGCACGGTGGCGCTCGGCGGCAGCGTGAAGATGGCCTATTTCGCCCAGCACGCCATGGAGGTGCTGGAGGGCGAGCGCACCGTGTTCGAGACGCTGGAGGACGTCTTTCCGCAGGCGGCGCAGGGTTCGCTCCGATCGCTCGCCGGCTGCTTCGGCTTCTCCGGCGACGACGTCGAGAAGAGGTGCCGCGTGCTCTCGGGCGGCGAGAAGGCGCGGCTCGTCATGGCGAAGATGCTCTACGACCCACCGAACTTCCTGGTGCTGGACGAGCCGACCAACCATCTCGACATCACCACCAAGGAGATGCTGATCGCCGCGCTGGCGAGCTATGAGGGCACCATGCTGTTCGTCAGCCACGACCGGCATTTCCTCGCCGCGCTGTCGAACCGGGTGCTGGAGCTGACCCCGGACGGCATCCACCAATATGGCGGCGGTTACACCGAATATGTCGCCCGCACCGGCCAGGAGGCGCCGGGCCTGCGCAACTGAGGCTCCCCGGAGGGAACCCAAGCGGGTACGCTCCGGTTTTCTCATCTGGGCAGCGCCGGGCTGCCCATGGTGCGGAGGGGAGCCGATGAACACCGCCAATCTGCAGATGGAAGGCACGCTGCTCGCGCTCGCGGCGCTGTGCGAGGCGCTCAAGCGCAAGGGCATGCTGAACGGCGAGGAGATCGCCGAGGCGCTCGTTTGCGCCGAGAAGGGCGCCTCCGCGCGCTCCTCCGGCCTGAGCGAGGCCAATGTGGAAGCGATCCGCTTCCCCATCCGCTTCCTGCGCCACGCCATGCAGCGCGACGGCGAGGCGCTCGACTACGCCGCCATCGTCGCCGGGGTCGGGCGCTCGCGCGAGCGCGCCGAATTCTAGCCGGGAACGACGCGCAAAGCCGCTTCTCGCTGGAACGCCCTCACGCCGAGCGCGTTGCGCTCTCGTTCCTTCCAGCGAGAGCCTCCTGCGTGATCCCCGACCTCTGGTACAAGAACGCGATCGTCTACTGCCTCTCGGTCGAGAGCTTCATGGATTCGAACGGCGACGGGGTCGGCGATTTCCGCGGCCTGATGCGCCGGCTCGACTATCTGCACGGCCTGGGCGTCACCGCCATCTGGCTGATGCCGTTCCAGGTCTCGCCCGGGCACGACGACGGCTACGACGTCGCCGACTATTACGGCGTCGACCCGCGCTACGGCACGCTCGGCGATTTCGTCGAATTCACCCATGCCGCCAAGCAGCGCGGCATGCGGGTGCTGATCGACCTCGTGATCAACCACACCTCCGACCAGCATCCCTGGTTCAAATCCGCCCGCTCCGACCCCAGCTCGCCCTATCGCGACTGGTATGTCTGGTCGAAGAAGAAGCCCAAGAACGCGCATGAGGGCATGGTCTTCCCCGGCGTGCAGAAGGCGACCTGGACCTATGACAGCGTCGCCAAGGCCTACTACTTCCACCGCTTCTATGAATTCCAGCCCGACCTCAACACCGCCAATCCGGAGGTGCAGTCGGAGATCCTGCGCATCATGGGGTTCTGGCTGCAGCTCGGCGTGTCGGGCTTCCGCATGGACGCCGCGCCCTTCGTGATCGCCGAGAAGGGCCCGCATGTCGACGGCAAGCCGATCGAGCACTTCAACATGCTCAGGGTCTTCCGCGAGTTCCTGCAGTGGCGCTGCGGCGACAGCATCATTCTCGCCGAGGCGAACATCCTGCCCGCCGACGACAAGAAATATTTCGGCGTCGACGGCGACCGGATGCACATGATGTTCAACTTCCAGGTCAACCAGACGCTGTTCTACGCGCTGGCCAGCGCCGATACACGGCCGCTGACGAAGGCCCTGAAGGCGACGCGGCCGGACTATGCCACGGCGCAGTGGGGCATCTTCCTGCGCAACCACGACGAGCTCGACCTCGGCCGGCTGTCCGAGCGCCAACGGCAGCAGGCGTTCGACGCCTTCGGGCCGGAGAAGTCGATGCAGCTCTATGACCGCGGCATACGAAGGCGGCTGGCGCCGATGCTGCAGAACGACCGCCGCCGGCTGGAGGTCGCCTACAGCCTGATGCTGTCGCTGCCCGGCACGCCGGTGCTGCGCTATGGCGACGAGATCGGCATGGGCGACGATCTCGATTTGCCCGAGCGCTACTGCGCGCGCACGCCGATGCAATGGTCGAACGAGAAGCATGGCGGCTTCAGCCAGGCCAGGAAGACGATCCTGCCGGTGATCTCCGAGGGCAGCTACGGCTATCAGGAGGTGAACGTCGCCGAGCAGCGGCGCGACCCGGACTCGCTGCTCAACTGGATGGAGCGGATGATCCGTACCCGCCAGGAGACGCCGGAGATCGGCTGGGGCGATTTCGACATCGTCGACGTCGGCAACAAGGCGGTGCTGTGCCTGCGCTACACATGGCGCAACAACGTCGTGGTGCTGCTGCACAACTTCCACCCCGAAGGGGCGAGCATCAGCTTCCGGGCCCGCCCGCCCAATGGCGAGCCGGACCAGCTGGTCAACCTGCTGTCCGACGACCACAGCGAGGCTGACGGCAAGGGCCGCCACCACATCACGCTGGAGCCCTATGGCTATCGCTGGTTCCGCGTCGGCAGCCTCGACTACGCCATCCGCCGCTCGGAGTAGAAGGCCCGCTCAGGTAGCCGCGGACAGCGCGATGACCAGCCCTTCATGGGCGCGGAGCGAAAAGCCGCTCGTCACCTTCTCCTCGCGATCGAGGCGGGTGGAGAGCAGCACATGGCCTTCCGCAACCCCGTCGGGCAAGGCGATGCCGCGCTGCGTCTCGCCGCCGAGATTGAGCACCACGAACAGGCTCTCGCCGCCGAGTTCGCGCTGATAGGCCAGCACGTCGCCGTGCGCCGTCACCGGCCGGTAGCTGCCGGTCTGGAGCGCGGGATGCACACGCCGCAACGCGATCAGCCGGCGGTAGAGCGCGAGGATGGAGAACGGGTCGTCCAGCATCGCCGCCACGTTGCAATGGGCAAAGTTCGCCGCCACCGGCAACCAGGGCCGGCCGGCGGTGAAGCCGGCGTTGGGCGAGGCATCCCACTGCATGGGCGTGCGCTCGGGGTCGCGGCCGAGCCCGAGGCCGGGCTCGTTCTTCTCCCAGGGGTCGTGCACGTCCTCCGGCGAGATCGGCACGTTCTCCATGCCGATCTCGTCGCCGTAATACATGGTCGGCGTGCCGCGCAGGGTGAGCAGCAGCACGGCGGCGGCGCGGGCGCGGTCGTGGCCGACGCGGCTGGCGATGCGCGGCCGGTCGTGATTGCCGAGCACCCAGTTGGGCCATCCGCCGCGCGGCAGCGATCCCTCATATTCCTCGATGAGGGCGGCAAGGCTCTCGGCGTTCCAGCTGGCATAGATCAGCTGGAAATTGAACGGCAGATGCGCGCCGGCGAGGTCCTCGCCGTAATAGGCGACCAGCCGGTCGATCGGCAGGTAGATCTCGCCGATCAGCACCCGATCCGGGAACTCGTCGACCACGCGCCGCAGCTCGGCGATGATGTCGTGCACCTCCGGCTGGTCGGCGGAATGGGTCTGCAGGAAGCGGCCGATATCGCCCTCCTCCGGGCGGTAGCCGGGATTGGGCGGGTTGTCGCGGAAATCGGCGTCCTTCATCAGGTGCCAGATGACGTCGACGCGGAAGCCGTCGACGCCGCGCGCCATCCAGAAGCGCAGCACGTCGTGCATGGCCGCGCGGACTTCAGGGTTGCGCCAGTTGAGGTCCGGCTGCTCCTTGAGGAAGGCGTGGTAGTAGTACTGGCCGCTCGCCGCGTCCAAGGTCCAAGCCGGCCCGCCGAAATTGCTGATCCAGTTGTTCGGCGGCCCGCCATCCGGGGCGGGATCGCGCCAGATGTACCAGTCGCGCTTGGGATTATCGCGCGAGGCGCGGCTCTCCCTGAACCAGAGATGCTGGTCGGAGGTGTGGTTGGGCACGAAGTCGAGCACCAGCTTCAATCCGCGCGCATGCACGTCGGCGACCAGGCGGTCGAAGGCTTCGAGGTCGCCGAACATCGGGTGGATGCCGCAGTAATCCGCCACGTCGTAGCCGAAATCGGCCATGGGCGAGGGATAGATCGGCGAGACCCAGATGGCGTCGACGCCGAGCCCGGCGAGGTAGTCGAGCCGCCGGCGGATGCCGTCGAGATCGCCGATGCCGTCGCCGTCGGTGTCCTGGAAGGAGCGGGGATAGACCTGGTAGAAAATGCCTCGCTGCCACCATCGGGTGTCGATCATGCGGCTCCTCCTGTCGTGGCGGACGGTCGGTTCGGGGCGCGCTCGCGCGGATGGGCGCCCGAGGGCTTCGCCGCGGGCGCCCCGTTCTAGCGCGGAAGTGTGAAAGCTGATGCCGGCGACCTTACCCCGCCGGCGGGCGTCAGCTTCTTATCGCCCGCACCAGCCAGATGAGGATGCAGGCGCCGAGTATGCCGGCGACGAGATAGCCGAGCCAGCCGCCGAAGCCGATGCCGATGAAGCTGAACAGGAAGCTGGCGATCGCCGCTCCGATGATGCCGAGAATGATGTTCATGAAGATGCCGGTGCCGGTCTTCATGATGGCGGAGGCGATCCACCCCGCCAGCCCGCCGATGATGATGGCCGCGATCCAGCCGATCTGCGCGTCTTCCATGGTGCTTCCCCATTAACCCCTGCCCCGTTGGCAGCGGTATAAAACGCACCGGCCCCGTTCCGTGTTCCGCGCGGCAGCGCGCTGCTTACGAAGCTTGCCGCAACGGCGGCTTCTTCGACTCCGCTTCCGACACCTCCGGCTCGCCGGTGATCAGGCGGGCCGCGCGCTGGTGCGTGACGTAGTTCCACAGCCAGGCCAGCGCCACGGCGATGCGGTTCCGCGTGCCGATCAGGAAATAGACGTGGATGAAGCCCCAGAACATCCAGCCGAGGAAGCCGGTCAGTTCCAGCCGGCCGAGCTTCACCACCGCGGAATTGCGGCCGATGGTGGCGAGGTCGCCGTCATGGCGGTAGCGGAAGGCGGGCGCCGTGCTGCCGGCGAGCCGCGCCTCGATGGCCTTTGCCACATGGTCGCCCATCTGCTTGGCCGCGGGCGCGATGCCCGGCACCGGCTTGCCCGCCGGATCGGAGACCGCCGCGGTGTCGCCGATGACGAAGATCTCCGGCGCATCGGGCACGCTCAGATCCGGGCCGACGAGGCAGCGCCCGGCACGGTCGGTCTCGACACCGAGCCATTGCGCCGCCGGCGAGGCGCGCACACCGGCCGCCCAGATCTTGGTCGAGGCCGGAATGATCTCGCCGCCGGCAAGCTCGACATGGTCGGCACCGATGTCGACGACAGGCCGCCCGGTCAGCACCTCCACCCCCATCGCCTCCAGCCGCCGGCGCGCATAGGCCGAGAGCGGCTCGGTGAGAACCGGCAACAGCCGGGGGCCGGCCTCGATCAGGAGGATGCGCGCGGTGCGCGGATCGACCCGCTTGAAGTCGGGCGCCAGCGCGTGGCGGGCGATCTCGGCGATGGAGCCGGCCATCTCCACGCCGGTCGGGCCACCGCCAATGATGACGAAGGTCAGCAGGCGCCGGCGCGCCGCCTCGTCGTCGCTCGCCTCCGCCCGCTCGAAGGCGACGAGGATACGCCGGCGCAGATGGGTGGCGTCCTGGATGTCCTTCAGCCCCGGCGCGAAGGGCGCCCATTCCTCATGGCCGAAATAGGAATGGGTGGCACCGGTGGCGAGGACGAGGAAGTCGTAGGGGATCGGCCCCTCGCTGGTGATGAGCGCCTGCGCGGCGCGGTCGACGCCGGTCACCTGTGCCATCAGCATGGTGACGTTGTCCTGGCGGGAGAGGATGTGGCGCACCGGCCAGGCGACATCGGCCGGCGACAGCACCGCGGTCGCCACCTGATAGAGCAGCGGCTGGAAACAATGGTAATTGTGCTTGTCGACGAGGATGATGTCGACCGGAGCGTCGGCAAGCCCGCGCGCCACCTGCAGCCCGCCGAAACCGGCGCCAACGATGACGACGCGGGGCCTTAGAGAAGGTGCATCTTCGCTCATGTCGCCTCACGGTCCTCTACCGCGCCGTCCTCCGGCCGGGCGGCCGAAGGAGGCGCTTCCCAGACATGGGTGCTCCAGCCGGTAGGTCAACGCCACGCGATGCATGGCCGTGCGGCGCGGCAAGCTGAACATCGGCGTCTGACTCTGGGGAACTTTTGCGCGCCATTGTGCGTTGCACGCCAATTATCCGCCGTGCGTGCTTGGGGATGGAAATGGAGACGCTGCGTCGCCTTACAGGGCATGGCTGGCTCCGAACGACGGGTTTCACGTCAGCCACCGCGACCTACGAGCTTCTCGTGCAGCGGCGCGACAGCGGTCCCGCCGCCGGCGAGACGCTGGTGTCGGGCCATATAGAATCCGACAGCTGGGTGCTCGCCGACGTGCCGGGCGGACGCGGTCTGCTGACGCTCGAGGACGGCACCTCCTACCCGGTGCTGCTGGTGCGGCGCTCGGGAACGGCGGCCGAGATCGCGCTGCTGCCGCCCTTCCGCTCGCTGGTGCCGAACTGACGCTTCAGGCGCTTGCCGTCAGGCCTTCCCGCTGGTTAGGCTAGCCTCCTCCATGCGGGGCGAAGCATCATGCCGGGGAAGCTGGAAAAGCCGCTGGCACGGCCGATCGTGCTGAAGTCGAACCCGCCGCGGACGCTGGACACGCTTCTGTCCGCCGTCGAGTTCCTCAATGCCGGCACCTGCCCCGACCGCGCGGAGATCGATTCCACCCTGGACCAGCTCATGGCGGCAGCCAGCAGCGGCGAGCCCGCCGTGATCGAGGCGGTGACCTCGCGGCTCGAACATCTGCTGCGCCAGCGCGGCATGACGTGAAGCCGGCCGATCTTCGCACCTTCAGCCGGCGGCCGGAGCCTAGCGCGCGGCGAGGGCGAGCAGACGCTCCAGCGCCTCGCCGTCGCCGAGCGCCGCGCTCTTCTCGCGCGGGGTGAGCAAGGCGAGGGCAGCGGCAAGGTCCGGGGCGTCATGCGCCTTGGCGCGGGCGACGAGGCGCTCGGGCGCATAATCGCCGGGCATTCGCTCGCCGTAATCAGGCAGCATGGCGCGGTGGGCGTCGAGCAGCGCCGGATCGGCCTGAAGCCGCTCCACCGCCTCGTCGGTCCCATTACGGCCGCCGATCTCGCGCGTGAGGCTTAGCGCCCGCGCCAGCACCGGCGGCGGGGAGGCTTCCTCCGGCGTGCGCAGCAGGCCGGCCAGCGCATGGCGCGCCCGGCTGGTCCACAGCACCAGCGGCGCGGCAAGCACCAGCCCCAGCACCACGGGCAGCATCCAGAAGAACAGCGGAAGGGAGATCGCGATCGCCGCCCCGCCCAGCAGCACGCCGAACAGCGTGTGCGGCATGTAGTGCCTCACCGTCGCCCAGAGCGGCACGCTGCCGTCGTCGCGCCGCTGCGGCTGCCAGCCGCCGTCCCGCCCGGCGAGGATGGTCGCCACCGCCGCCGACTGCGCCACCATCGTCACCGGCGCGGCGAGGCCGGCGATCAGCGTCTCGACGATCAGGCCGAGGAAGGCGCGCGACCCACCACCGAAGCCGCGGCGTAGCGCGCCTCTCGGCAGCATCAGCGCATGGGCGATGAACTTGGGCAGGAGCAGCACCGACATGGTGCCGACGAACACCCAGGCGGCGCGCACCGGGTCCTGCGCCGGCCAGCTCGGGAACAGCGAGAACTCGGAAGGGAAGTAGTCCGGCGGCACGAAGCGCGCCTGCAAGGCGGTGAGCAGGCCGGCGATCAGCATGATCAGCCAGAGCGGCGCGGTGATGTAGGAGCCGATGCCGGTGAGAAGGTGCAGCCGGCTCACGGGATGGAGGCCGCGCGAGGGCAGCACGGCGGCGTGCTGCAGGTTGCCCTGGCACCAGCGGCGGTCGCGCACGGCGAGGTCGGTGAGCGAGGGCGGGCCTTCCTCATAGGAACCCTCCAGCCACGGCACCATGTGCACCGCCCAGCCGCCGCGCCTTATCAGCGCCGCCTCGACGAAGTCGTGGCTGAGGATGTGGCCGCCGAACGGCTTGCGGCCGGAGAGATGCGGCAGCCCGGCGCAGCCGGCGAAGGCGCGGGTGCGGATGATCGCGTTGTGGCCCCAGTAATTGCTGTCCGGCCCGTGCCACCAGGCGAGCCCCTGCGCGATCAGCGGCCCGTAGAGCCGGCCGGCGAATTGCTGCATGCGGGAGAACAGCGTGCGGCCGCCGACGATCACCGGCAGCGTCTGGATCAGCCCGACGCGCGGATGGCGTTCCATGGCGGCAGCGATGCGCAGGACGCAGTCGCCGGTCATCACGCTGTCGGCGTCGAGCACCAGCATGTTCTCATAGGCGCCGCCGAAGCGCGTCACCCACTCGCCGATATTGCCGGCCTTGCGGTCGATGTTGCGCGGGCGGCGGCGGTAGAAGATGCGCTCCTGCCCACCGGTGCGCGCGCGCAGGGCAAGGAACTCGGCTTCCTCGGCGATCCAGGTGTCGGCGTCGGTGGTGTCGCTGAGGATGAAGAAGTCGAAGGCCTCAATCGCGCCGGTTGCCTCCACCGATTCATAGGTCGCCTGAAGCCCGGCGAAGATGCGGGCCGGCGCCTCGTTATAGGTCGGCATGAGGATGGCGGTGCGCTGCGTCAGCGCCGTGGGCGGTTCGGCACCGATGCCGAGCGGGTCCTCGCGCCGGCCGATCATGGCAACGGCGCCGCCGAGCGCATTGGTGAAGGAGAAGCCGATCCAGGCGAAAAGAACGACGAAGAGCGCGAGGACGACGTCTTCCAGCAGCGTCAGTCCGCCGACATTGAGCACGAGAAACATCTCATGCGCCGCGAACAGCGTCAGCAACCCCGCCCCGCCGATGACGAAAATGCGCCGGGCGAGCAGCCGCGCCCGTCCCGGCAGGCGCTCGGCGGCCGGGGCCTCGCGCAGCGACTGCACCGGCATGGCCAGCGGCGCCTCCGCGGGCAGGGCCGGCGGAAAGCTCGGCCGCTCCACCTCGGCCGCACGCGCCGCCAATGGCGCTACGCCGTCCATCGGTAGACCCAGCTCTCGCTGAGGCGCTCCTCGCCGCGCACCATCTCGGCGCGCAGCTCGGCGACTTCCGCCCCCTTCGGCGCGAAGGCGAAGGCGATGCGCCAGCCCTCAATGTCCGGATGCCGCTGCAGGACGATGTTGGAGACCTCGCCCTCGCTGGCGGTGACGCGGGCGGCGAGCCCTTCCGGCGGAAGGCTCTTGATCGCGTCGCCGGCGAGGTCGAGCACGAATTGCCGGCGCTCGTCGGTGCCGCCGACCCGCGTCAGGCCGAAGCGGCCGATGGGGGCATTGTCCGGCCCGTCCCAGCACCAGTGCAGGCGGTAGGTGAAGGCGTATTCGCGGCCCTTGCGCATCGGCTCCTTCGGCCGCCAGAAGGCGACGATGTTGTCATGCACCTCCTCGGGCGTCGGGATCTCCACGAGATGGACCGCGCCGTCGCCCCAGTCGCCGATCGGCTCGACCCATACGCTCGGCCGGCGCTCATAGCGCGCCTCGAGGTCCTGATAGTCGAAGAAGGAGCGCTGGCGCTGCATCAGGCCGAAGCCACGCACATTGGTGCTGCCGAAGGCGGAGATCTGCAGCCGCAGCGGATTGGTGAGCGGGCGCCAGAGCCGCTCGCCGGTGCCGGTGAGGATGGCGAGCCCGTCGGCGTCGCACACCATGGAGCGGAAATCGTCGATGTCGTTGCGGTCGTTCGGGCCGAACATGAACATGCTGGTGAGCGAGGCGAGCCCCGCCTTGTCCAGATCGACGCGCGGATAGAGCGTCATCTCCACCGCCATCACCGTCGACGTGCCAGGCCGGATGGTGAAGCGGTGCACCGCCGCCGCGCTTGGGCTGTCGAGCAGTGCGTGGATCACCACGGAATCGACGCCGGCGCGCGGCTGCTCCAGCCAGAACGCCTTGAAGACCGGGAATTCCTCGCCCTCCGCCTCGCCGGTCTTGATCGACAGGCCGCGCGCCGAGGACCCATAGACCTGGCCCTTGCCGATGGCGCGGAAATAGCTCGCGCCCTGGAAGACCGCGATCTCGTCGAAATAGTCCGGCCGGTTGATCGGGCTGTGCAGGCGGAAGCCGGAGAAGCCGAGATCGATCTTCGGGTCGGGCGGCTTCAGCCCGTGCTCGAAGCGGAACAGGCTCTGGTCGTAGTTGAGCTTGCGCGCCTGGCCCTCAGCGACAAGGTAGATGTCCACCTTGTCGCGGAACAGGAAGCCGCGATGCAGGAGCTGCGCCTCGAAGGCGCTGCCCTGGCCGCGCCAGAGCGAGCGGTCGGTGTTGAAGCGGATGTTGCGGTAGTCGTCATAGCTCAGCTTGTCGAGCTCAGGCGGCAGCGAGGAATCCAGCGGTGCGAAGCGGGCGGCCGCCAGTTCCTTTGCCATCTGGCGGACGGTCTGGGCGTCGAAGGGCACCGGCTTGTCGCCCTGCGCGCGGGCGGCGCCCGCCAATATTGAAAGGAAGGGGGAGGCCGCCAATACGCTCGCCCCCAGCAGGACCTCTCGACGCCGCATTGCCACCTCTCGCCATGTGAAAGGGCCGCAGGGGTGCGGCGCAACACAACAAGCGATCAGAGCGGGAGGGGTTCCCGGGCCGGCGCGAATGCCGCACCCGCGGCGGGCGGCGAGGAACGGCGTCAGCCGCGCCGCTCGCGGCGCCAGGCGGCGGGGGTGGCGCCGAGCTGTTTGCGGAACAGCCGGGTCAGGTGCGCCTGGTCGAAGAAGCCGGTCGCCGCCGCCACCTCGGTCAGCGACATCTCGGTGGAGAGCAGCAGGTCCTGCGCCCGCTTCAGCCGCGCATTGGTCTGCCACTGGTGCGGCGGTACGCCGGTGGCGGCCTTGAAGGCATGGCTGAAATAGCTCGGCGACAGGTTCACCAGCTCCGCCAACTCCTGCAGCCGGATCGCCCGCAGGCAATTATCCTCGATGTAGTCGACCACGCGCCGGAGCTGCCATGTCGCGAGCGCGCTGCGCTTGCGGTCGCGGCGCTCGGCCGAGCGCAGGAAGTCGATGAACAGCGCCGTGGTCAGGCTGTCGCCGTAGAGCTCGTGGAAGGCGTTCGGGCTCTGGCACTCGCTGGCGATGAGGTTGGCGAAGGTCATCAGCCGCTCGTCGTTGAACATAAGCCGCGGCCGGCGCGGCAGTTGGAGATCCTGCCGCTCGGCGCGGTCGCCCGCGCGCTCGGCATCGATCCGCGCCGCGAGCGGGTGAAGCTCGTCGCCCTCATCGCCCTGCCGATAGCGGCGGCGACGCTGGCGATGGGGCCGCTCTCCTTCGTCGGGCTGGTGGGCCCGCACATGGCGCGCCTCATCGGCTTCCGCCGCGCGCTGCCGCACCTCCTCGCCTCCGGCCTCCTGGGCGGCGCCGTGCTGATGGCGGCCGACTGGTGCGGCCGGGTGCTGTTCTTCCCCTGGCAGATTCCCGCCGGCCTGATCGCCGCCTTCATCGGCGGGCCCTATTTCCTGTGGCTGATGTGGCGGACGCGATGAGCGGCGCGGCTTCATCCCGATCGCGTGAACGCGGCGCCGGGCCATCACATTCGCCGCCTTGACCCGTTATGTGTCGGGTTCGATCCGATACGAGGTAGGTCATGCGGCTGCGCGCGCTCCCGGTCTTCGCCTTCGCCACGCTTCTCCTGACGGCACCGCTGGTCCTGCCCGACCGCGCCTGGTCGCAGGATGTCGGACCTGCCGCGCATGCCGCGGACGGAGAGAAGAAGCCGGAGGGGCGGGAGGGGCGGTCCGCCTCCCGCGAGCTGCCGGCAGCCTCCGTCACCCGGCACGAGCTGACCCTCGACGGCCGGACGCTGCACTACACGGCGACGGCAGGCGCGCTGCCGGTGCGCGACACAGAAGGGCGCACGCTCGCCGAGATCGCCTATGTCGCCTATGTGCTGGACCGCGAGCCCGGCGCCGGCGTCGCCACGCGGCCCGTCACCTTCGCCTTCAACGGCGGGCCGGGCGCGGCGTCGGCCTATCTCAATCTCGGCGTGATGGGACCGAAGCGGCTGCCCGTCGGCCGGCAGGGCGACACCCCCTCGGCTCCGCCCATCCTCGTCGACAATGCCGAAACCTGGCTCGGCTTCACCGACCTCGTCTTCGTCGACCCGGTCGGTACCGGCTTCAGCCGCTTCGCCTCGGGCGGCGACGACGCCCGCAAACTGTTCTGGTCGGTCGAAGGCGACTACAAGTCGCTGTCGCGCTTCGTCACCAACTGGCTCAAGCAGAACGACCGGCTGACCTCGCCGAAATTCCTGGTCGGCGAGAGCTATGGCGGCTTCCGCGCGCCGAAGATCGCCCATGAGCTGCAGACCAGCGACGGCATCGGCGTCTCCGGCATCGTCATGCTCTCGCCCGTGCTCGACTTCACCTATCAGCGCGACGCCCGGACCTCGCCGTTCAAATGGGTGGTGGCGCTGCCGACCATGGCGGCGACGAAACTGGAGCGGGAGGGCAAGCTGTCGCGCGCGGCGCTCGCCGAGGCCGAGGGCTACGCCACGGGCGAATATCTCTCCGACCTCATCAAGGGGCCGCGCGACCGCGAGGCGGTGAACCGCATGGCCGGCAAGGTCGCCGCGCTGACCGGCATCGACCCCAAGTTGGTGGAGCGCCGCGGCGGCAAGCTCGACAACGGCACCTTCCTGCGCGCGCTCGACCGCGACAAGGGGATGGTCGGCAGCCCCTACGACGCCAACGTCGCCGGCCTCGACCCGGACCCGGATTCCGCCCGCAACCGCGCGCCGGACGCGGTGCTGGAGGCGCTCACCGCACCGCTGACCAGCGCCATGCTCGACTACTACGCCAACGAGCTGAAATGGCGGCCCGACGGGCGCTACTTCCTGCTCAATGACGAGGTCAGCCGGCGCTGGGACTATGGCGAGGGCCGCGGGGACCGCGAATCCATGAGCGAATTGCGCAACGTGATGGCGCTCAATCCGCGCCTCAAGGTGATGGTGACGCACGGCTTCACCGATCTGGTCACGCCCTATTTCGAATCCAAGCTCCTGCTCGACCAGTTGCCGGCGCTGGGCGATCCCTCCCGCGTGAAGCTGGAGGTCTTCCCCGGCGGCCACATGTTCTACTGGCGCGACGGCTCGCGGGTCGAGCTGCGCGAGGCGGTGCGCAGCATGGTCGAGGGCAAGAAAGGCTAGGGAGAGGGAGAGCCGGTGAGGATCACCCGCAGGAATCTCATCCGCACGAGCGCGCTCGGTGCAGCCGCGGCCCTGCTGCCGGGCCGCCTGGCCGCGCAGCCAGCAGCGCCGCTGATGCGGACGATCCCGTCCTCCGGCGAGAGGATTCCCGCGGTCGGGCTCGGCACCTGGATCACCTTCAATGTCGGCGACGACCCGGTGCTGCAGGACGAGTCGACACAGGTCATGTCCGCCTTCTTCGCCGGCGGCGGACGCATGATCGATTCCTCGCCCATGTACAGCTCGTCGCAGGCCGTGGTGGGACGCGGGCTGGAAAAGCTCGGCCGGCCGCAGGCGCTGTTCGCCGCCGAGAAGGTCTGGACCTCCTCCGGCACGAACGGACCCGCGCAGATCGAGCAGTCGCGCCGCTTCTGGGGCGTGGAGCGCTTCGACCTCCTGCAGGTGCACAATCTCCTCGCCTGGGAGGCGCATCTCGACACGCTCATGGCGATGAAGGCGGCGGGCCGGCTGCGCTATGTCGGCATCACCACCTCTGAGGGCCGCCGGCACGATCTCGTCGAGGAGATCATGCGCCGCCATCCGCTCGACTTCGTGCAGTTCACCTACAACCCCGTCGACCGCGAGGCGGAGCAGCGCCTGCTGCCGCTCGCCGGCGAGCGCGGCATCGCCGTCATCGTCAACCGGCCGTTCCAGCAGGGGGCGCTGACCCGCCGGCTCGAAGGCGAGCCGCTCCCCGGCTGGGCGAGCGAGGCGGGGGCGACGAGCTGGGCGCAGCTGATCCTGAAATTCATCCTGTCGCATCCCACCGTGACCGTCGCCATCCCCGCCACCACGCAGGTCGATCATGTGCGCGAGAACCTCACCGCGGCGGGCGGCGCGCTGCCGGACAAGGAACTGCGGGAGCGCATCGCCGCTCACATCGGCGGGCTCTGATGTCCGAATGGTGGACCTATAGGCTGGACGACTTCCTGCTGTTCGCGCCGCGGACCTATTGGCGGCTGTTCGAGGCGCAGAACGCGGCGCTGTGGCCGCTGCATCCGGTCACCGTGGCCGCCGGGCTGGCGCTCCTCCTGCTGATCGCGTCGCGCCCCGATAGAGCAAGATTCTGGACGGGGCTCGTCCTCGCCGCCCTCTGGGCCTTCGTCGGCTGGTCGTTCCTCATGAACCGCTACGCCGCCATCAACTGGGCGGTCGCCTATGTGGCGTCCGCCTTCTTCCTGCAGGCCGGCCTTCTGCTGCTCGCCGCGCTCCTGCCGCGCGGCCTCGCCTTCGCCCGGCACGACGCCACTAGCTGGGCGGGCCTGCTGCTGGCCCTCGTCGGACTGCTGCTCTATCCGGCGCTGCCGCTCGTCTTTTCCCGCCCGTGGACCAGCGCGGAGGTCTTCGGCATCGCGCCCGATCCCACGGCGATCGTGACGCTCGGCCTGCTCATGGCGGCCCGCGGCGCGTGGCTCGCGGTGCTGCTGCCGATCCCTCTGCTCTGGTGCCTCGTGAGCGGGCTCACCCTGTGGGCGATGGACGACGCCCAGGCCTGGCTGCCGCTCGCCGTGGCCGCCATCGGCGTCCTGCTGGCGCTTGCCCGCCTGCTATCGCCGCCGGCGCCCGCCTCCGTCCCGACATCCTAGAACTGGTAGCGTATGCCGGCATTGGCCGTGCCGGAGGTGTAGTCGCCGTTGAACTTGATGTTGGCGTTGACGAAGCCGTTCCAGCCCGACTCCTTGCCGAACCAGTTCAGCGCCGCGCCGACCTCGCCGAAGGCGCCTTCGAGCGAGTCGTTCGCCACCACCTCGATGCCGGGCGAGGTGAAGGTGGCGTAGTTGTCGCCCTTGAACTCGTACCAGAAGCGGCCGGTCACCGAGCCCTCGAAGACGTAGTTCTCCGTCTCGTGCACCCGCCCGCCGACGCGCGCACCGACGCTGGCGCGCAGGCTCTCGCCGTCGTGGAAGTCGACCGCGGCCGACGGCGGCAGCCAGATGTCGTCGATATTGGTCTCAACATAGGAGAGCGTCGCGACCGGCTCGACGAACAGCGTCTCGGTCCAGTTGAAGCGATAGCCGGTGTCGATGGTGAAGCCGAGCGAGTTGACATCCGACGATTGCTTGTTGATGTCGAGATAGAGCCCGATGGCGTCGTAGTCGAAGGTCAGGATGTCCGCCTTGAACAGGGCGTCGACGAAGAAGCTGCCATTCAGATAGGTCGCATAGGCGCCGACCGTGCCGCCGGTGAAGGAGCCGGAATTCAGCGACTTCTCCATGTCGACCGAGGACGACAGGTAGCCGCCGAGCACGCCGAAGATCCAGGTGGTATCGCCCGACGTCTTGCCGAAGTCGGCGCCGGCGATGAGGCCGTAGGTGTCCTGGCTGTAGCCGGTGTCGTGCTGGTAGGTGCCGGCGCGCCCGACATGGGTCACGCTCTCGTCACGGGTCGCCCAGTTGCCGATCACCTTGCCCCATATGCCGGGCGTGACCTCGGCCGGCGCGCCGCCCGGCCCGCGCGACAGCGCCGGATCGACGACATAGGCGCGCAGGTCCGCCTGCCGGTCCAGCCACACGCCGGAGGTCTCGTACCAGATCTGCTGGGCGGCGGAGATGAAGGAGGGGAACTCGAACACCTCCTCGTCCGGCGCGCTGACGAGCCGGACTTCCGGCTGGCCGTCCGCATTCACCTCGGTAACGAGGTCGTAGATGAACAGGCCCTTGTCGAGCACGCCGCCGAAGCGCGGCGAGTAGTAGCTGGAGCGCGGGTCGAGGGCGAAGCCCGCGCCCGCCGCCGAGCCGTTCTCGACCTCGAGGAGCTGGATGCCCTCGATGTTGTAGGCCGCCGCGCCGGGATTGACGTCGTGGATCAGGAGGTAGGTCGTGCCGCTCAGAGTGGTGCCGGTGAGCGGCACGCCCGAGGCGTCGAGGCCGCCGATGACCAGCTGGTCCGAAGTCGAGCCGGGGCCGCCGAGATAGGTGTCGAGCCCGACCGCGCTGTTGCCGACGCTGGTGAAGATGCCGCTGACATAGGTCACGTCGCGCGTCGCCGTGCGGCCGAGCGTGCCGGGCGTCTCGTCGATCGAGGAGAGCACGCCGCCGCTGGTGCCGGCCGGATTGCCGTTCACGAAGCTTTCCAGCGACAGGAAACTGGTCTGCCCGGCGACGCCGGCCTGCACCGCGGTCACGATGACGCCGGTATTGTTCACCACGTCGGTGCCGGTGCCGAAATTATTGTCGCCGACGGTGATCCAGGTGTCGGAGCTCAGATTGTTGAAGGTGTCGGCGAAGTCGGTCAGCCCGACCAGGCCGACGATGGTGCCGTAATTGTTGATCGTGCCGGCCGCGCCGTCGACGTCGATGACGATGCGGCTCGCCGCGTCGGCGAGATCGAGCTGCGTGGTGCCGTTATAGGACCAGGCCGAGACCAGCGCGCCGCTGCCGACATTGATGGTGGCGCCGTCGTCGCTGGTGACCGAGATCACCGCGTCGGCCCAGCCCTCCGCCGTCGAGAACACGAAAGCGCCGGCGCCGACATTCACCGTGGCGAGGTCGGCATTGACGATGTGGATGGCGTTGCCGAGCCCGGCGCCGTTCACGTCGCCGCGCACCGTGGCGCCGTCGCCGACGCTGACCGTGGCGTTGTCCCAGCTCTCGACATAGATCGCGTCGACGCCGGCGGTCACCGTGCTGAACTGGCCGGTGGAGACGGAGACGTCATTGCCGCCGCCGCCGAGATGGGAATAGGCGACGAGGCCGGTGTCGGCAGCATTCACGAGGCTCAAGGCGCCGGTGGCGATGGACACCGAGCCCGAGCCGCCGAAATCCTTGCCGGCGAGGATGCCGACATAGGAGGCGTTGATCTGCCCGCCCGCCCCGGTGCTCACATTGAGGTCGCCGTCCTGGCCGTCGCCATAGGCGAGCACGCCGTCCTCGGCGTTGATGATGCCGCCGGCGACGATGTTCACGTCGCCCGCACCGTGGTCCTTGATCAGGTAGATGCCCGCATGGCCGGCATTGATGGTGCCGTAGGTGGCGACATTGACGGTGCCGTCGCCGTCGACGTGCTGCACGTCGATGCCGTGCTCGCCGGCGGTCAGGCTGCCATAGGAGGACACGCTGATCGCGGTGCCGTCGAAGCTGTCGCTGTCCTGCTTGCGTATGGCGATGGCGTCGAGGTCGCTGACGATCGAGGCCGAGGCGCCGGTGCTGACGCTGGCGAGGCCGTCGCCGACGCTGTTGGACACGAAAACGCCTTCGAAATTCGTCCCGGCGCTGGTGAGGCCGCCGATCGAGCCGTCGACATTCACGCTGACATCGCCGTCGCCGAGCTTGGTGGCGAGCACGCCGGCTGCGTCGGCCTCCACCGTGCCGTTGACGTCGATCGTGACGAAACCGTTGCCGATGCTGGCGCCGACGACGCCCATCAGCGGCGCGCTGACGTCGCCGGTGGTGATGTTGAGCGCCGTATAGGTGCCGATGGCCGCACCCGCCACGCCGACGCCGTCGGTCGAGGTGACCGGGCCGTTGGTGACGATGTTGGTGCTGTTGCGATTACCGATGCTGAGAGCGCCGACGCCGGCATAGCGCCCGGTCACCACGCCCTGGGTGGTGACGTCGAGCACGCTGTCATTGCCGATGCTCAGCCCGAGCACGCCCAGCCCCTCGGTGCCGCTCGCCGTGCCGGCCGCGACGGAGAGGCGGTTATTGTCGCCGATGGCGAGGCCGCCGACACCGAGATATTGGCCGGTCGCCGTCCCGCTGGCGTCGATGGAGAGCTGGTTGCCGTTGCCGATCGCGGCGCCGGCGACGCCGACATAGTCGCCGGTCACCGTCCCGCCGGTGGTCACGCCGAACTGGTTGCCGTCGCCGATGGCGAGCGCCCCGACGCCGAGATAGGCGCCGGTGATGCTCCCCGTGGTGTTGATCGCCCCGCTATTGCCGTCGCCGATCAGCGCGCCGACGACGCCGACGCCGGCCGTGCCGGTGGCATTGGAGGCGGAGATGCCGAGGCTGTTGCCGTTGCCGATGACGAGGCCCGCGACGCCGACATAGTCGGCCGTGACCGGTCCCGTGCTGGCGACGTTGAGCGCCCCGTTATTGCCGATAATGCCGCCGGCGACGCCGACATAGGCCGCGTCGACGGTGCCGGCATTGCCGACCGAGACCGTGTGGCTGTCGCCGATCCCGAGGCCGATGACGCCGACGCCGAGATTGTTCTGGATCGTGCCGGTGTTGCTGATCACCAGCGAGCCGCCGGCGCCGTTGCCGATCACCGCGCCGGCGATACCGACATAGCCGTCCTCGATGGTGCCGCTGTTCTGCACCAGCACGTCGTTGCCGTTGCCGATGGCGAGGCCGCCCATGCCGATGGCGAAGTCGGAGATGTCGCCACTGTTGCTGACGATCACGTCCTCAGCACCGGTGGCGCTGTTATTGCCGATCTTGCCGCCGCCGACGCCGAGGATCGGTGTCGTGCCGCTGCTGGAGAACACGTCGGCGCGGTTGTTCACCGCCGCATGGCCGGTGCCGATATTGAGCGCGATGACGCCGATCACGTCGGCATCGATGAGGCCCGCCGTGTTGACGGTGGCGGTGCCGCTGCCCAGCGTCAGCGCGCCGGCGCCGATGATCGGCGGATCGATGATGCCGGTGAAGTCGACCGTGGCGTCGCCGCCGCCCGCGGCGATGGCCCCGACGCCGATGAGGCCACCGGATTCGACGGTGACGAGGCCGTTCACCGTGACATTCGTATCGCCGGACGTGTTGAGGCCGAGCACGCCGCCCAGCGCGCCCGAGACGTTGCCGGTGGTGATGTCGACGGAGCCGCCCGGGCCGATGGCGGCGCCGATCACGCCGAAACCGTCCTGCCCGGTGACCGAGCCGGCGCTGGTGTCGATGTCCACCACGCCGCTCTGGCCCATGGCGAGGGCGGTGACGCCGTTGCCGGCGCCGGTGACATTGCCGGTGGCGGTGATGCTGACATTCGCCGTGCCCGCCCCGACCGGGAGGTCGTCGAGCGCGTCCGGATCGAGGCTGCCGATATCCATCAGGTCGGGCAGCTCGACGCCGTCGAGATCGTCGAGACCCTCTACGTCGGCGCTGGCGGAGACCGCGACGATGCCGTCGCCATAGGTGCCGGTGACGTCGCCATTGGCGACGATGGTGTTGCTGGCATGGCCGTTGGCGCTCATCGCCACCGCGGTGATGCCGTTGGCGCCGGTGACGTCGCCGGCCGTGGTGATCTCGTTGGAGGCCGCGCGCGGGACGACGAGGCCGCCGGCGAGCGCGGTGGCGACGATGCCGTCGCCGTCGCCGTCATCGTCGGTGTCGCCGGTGACGGTACCGCCCTGGACGTCGATCACGTTGCGCGCATCGGTGCCGATGCCGGTCGAGAGCACGTCGATGGCGTCCACCGTGCCGCGGATCTCGTCCGTGCCGGGGCCGAGCGTGACCTCGGCCTCGCCGCCCATCAGCGGGTCGCCGATGGCTTTGATCAGCAGGCCGTCGCCATCATTGCCGATGACGCTGCCGCCATGAATGGTGACATAGGCGTTCACGCCGGTGGCCATGATGCCGTGCCTGGCGCCGACCACGCCTGAATTGACGCCGCCGACATAGGTGGCGTTGCCCACGGGGATGCCGAGCGGCGCATAGCCATCGACGTTGACACCGTCCACACCCGGCACCGTGCTGATGACGAGGCCGTTATTGTGGAAGGAGGCGTCGACGGCGAAGGGGTTGAGGTTCAGATTGCCGCGCACGCCGGCGCCGGCGCCGCTGACCACGACACCGCTATTCACGGTGACGACGGCGTTCTCCAGCGACAGGCCGCCGGCCGGCTCCGTCAAGCGGTCGCCGATCGTGGTGACGGTATTGGCGCTGTAGGTCGTGCCGGCGCGTGCGTCCGGCGTTCCCGCCAGAAGCACCGTAGCCAGCGTCGCCATCGCCGTGGTGCCGAGAAGATATGTCCGCCGCTGCCCGCCCGTGCCGAAAACGCGCCGTCCCTGCCCGCCCGGGCCACCCGCAACCGCCATTCGTCCCCCCAAGCAACCAGCGGGTGCACGCCGCAAGGTCGGCGCCCGCTCCGCGCATTCCTCCGATTGGGCTTCGATACGCGGCATGAAATTCGTAGCAATCCACAGAGAACCGCACAAGGAATTCCTGCTACTTTGCGTGTGCTCTGTTGTTCACATTCCATCATAATCAATAAAATTCGGATATATTCTTCAGTATAATTCCTACATCTTATAATATGCATTCAGTTATTATTTCAATCGAGCGAAATATGTCCGCAAAATGGCAAAGAAATAGCAATTATAACCGAAGGCAAGATCGGCAGCGCATAGCGTCATGGTCGGAGCGTTTTAGTTAATTTTTTGAAACAATCTGCGCCTTTGATAGTGAGCCGGGCCTCGAATGCCTGCCACGGGCGCATTCCTTCATCGGCCGGTAATCGGCATCGCCCCCCGGAATTCACTGAAAAGATGGTGAGACGTCAGCCGTTGCCCATGCCCGTGGTCAACCAGGCCGGGTCGAACCAGCGATCGGCCTCGCCGTCATAGGGCAGGCGCGTGACGTCCCAATGCCGGATCAGGTGCGCATAGCTCGCCCACACCGCCGGCCCACCGCCGATATAGATCACCCGTCCGGGGAAGGCGGCGATCATCGCCTCCGGATCTTCGGTGGAGCGGATCTCGACGATGGTGCGGTCCCGATAGGCGAAATCCGGAATGGAGGCCTTGGTGGCGGGGCCGGCCAGCAGCACATGGCCGCGCGTGGCGTCGAAGAACCGGGCGACGTCCGCCACGAATTCCGGCTCCGTCCGCCCCTCCCAGGGCAAGCTGCCGCGCAGGCCGAGCTGGCCGCTCAGCCCGACGGCGCACATGGCGCGAATATCGGCCATCCATTCCTCCCTCCAGTCACGGCCATTGTCCCGGCCGGGCCCGCCCATGACAACGCCCCGAACCGCGAAGCCACGGCTATCCGTCCGCACGAACGGGTGAGGAGCGCGTCAGCGTATCGGCACGCGCGCAGCCTCGGGGCGCGCGCGGTCGCCGCGCAGCTTCGCCTGCCAGACGCCGGCGCTCACCATCTCGGCGATGACGTCGGCCATGACCTTCGCCACCGCCTCGCTGCCGCGCGCATTCATCGTGCGCTGCGAGACCACCACCGACAGGCGCCAGGAGGGCGTGGGATCGACGATGGGAACGGCCACCATCTCGCCGCGCGCCATCTCGTCGGAGAAGGCGAAATGCGGCATCACCGCCAGCGCCCGGCGCGAGCACACCATGCGCGCGATGGTCGGCAGGCTGTCGCAGGCCATGGCGTTCGGCACCACGTCGTGGCGGGCGGCGAACTGCTCGATCACTGTGCGCATCACATTGGGCGCGCCCGGAAGCACGATCGGCAGCGCGAACATCTCGCGGAAGGAGATGCTGCCCTGCGCCACGACCGGATGGTCCGGCGGCGCGAACAGCATGAGGTCCTCGACCATCATCTCGGTCCAGGCCACATGCTTGAAGGCCTTGTGGTCGTAGAG
The DNA here is from genome assembly GCF_000092925.1 of Ancylobacter novellus DSM 506. Taxonomy (NCBI): domain Bacteria; kingdom Pseudomonadati; phylum Pseudomonadota; class Alphaproteobacteria; order Hyphomicrobiales; family Xanthobacteraceae; genus Ancylobacter; species Ancylobacter novellus. Next base: position 3,794,755 of record NC_014217.1, read on the forward strand.
CAGGGCGACGTCGAGCCGGCCCATCTGGATGAAGTCGTCGAGATAGCCGGTCATCGCCTCGACGATGTGCAGGGTGATGTTGGGCTGGCGCTCGGCCATGGCGGCGAGCAGCGGCAGCGACAGGCCGCGGCAGGCGGAAGTGGGCAGCCCCACCGAGACGCGGCCCGAGGGGGTGAGCGACTGCGAGCGCAGCACGTCGCGGGTGCGCTCGACCTCCTCAAGGATACGCCGCGCATGGTCGTAGAGCTGCTGCCCGATCTCGGTCGGGGTCACGCCGCGCGCATGGCGTAGCAGCAGCTCGACGCCGAGTTCCTCCTCGAGGTTCTTCATCTGCTGGCTCAGCGAAGGCTGGGCGATGCGCAGCACCTCGGCGGCGCGTGAGAAATTACCGCTTTCGGCGATCTGAACGAAATATTTGAGCTGGCGCAGATCCATGGGGTGACCTTTCGGAGCCTCAAGTCTGTCGCCACGCAAGCAAATGTCAAACGACTAAAAAACAGCCATATGCACAAACTATCGACATATCGATTCATTTAGCAATTTGGTATCAATGAGTTGCATGCATTCAACTTCAATCATGTGTGCCTATAATTCGATACGATAGGATATGACTATATCACTGATTGGAAAATCATCTTTGTCCATAGGCCCTACTTATACGTAGCCTGTCCCTGCATCCGACAAAGACGGGCTCCGACGCCCATCCAAGACGTTCATCCTGGTCCCGACAGGAGAATTAAACATGTCTTTCAGAGGACTTACGCGCAGCCAGATGCTGGCGGCGACGGTGGCGTTCGCCCTTGTGGGTTCGGCCGCCCAGGCGGAGCAGCAGCCCTGCATCGGCAATTCGGCGGCGGTGACAGGCCCGGCGGCCTTTTCCGGCCAGGCGATCAAGATGGGCGCGCAGATCGCCATCGACGAGATCAACGCCGCCGGCGGCGTTCTCGGAAAGAAGCTGCGGCTGGTGCAGTATGACGACGCTGGCGCCCCGCCGCGCGGCGTCGACAACACCCGCCGCATCGCCCTCGCCGACAAGTGCATCGCCATACTCGGCGGCTTCCATTCCACCGTCGCGGTGGCGCAGGTCGAGCCGGTGCACGAGATCGGCATCCCCTATGTCGGCGTCTGGGCCGCCAACACCAAGGCGATCGAGAACGGGCGCGACCCGAACTTCATGTTCCGCGTCTCGGCCAAGGACAAGTGGGTCGCCCGCTTCCTGGTCGACGAGGCGCTGAAGCTGGCGAAGGACGGCAAGATCGCCTTCTTCTACGAGAACACCGGCTGGGGCAACGGCGCGCTGCCGGACGTGAAGGCGGCGCTGGCCGCGCGCGGCAAGGAGCTCGTCGCCGCCGAGACCTTCAACTGGAACGACCAGGACATGTCGCCCCAGGCGATCCGTGCCCGCGACGCGGGAGCGGAGGTGGTGATCGTCTGGTCGCTGGACCGCGAGGGCAACCAGATCCTGCGGGCCATGGACAAGATCGGCTACAAGCCGTCGGTCATCGGCGCCTGGGGCATCAGCGGCAATCTCGGCGAGCTCGCCGGCCCGCTCGCCAACGGCGTGCGCGTGATGCAGACCTATTCCTTCCTCACGCCGCAGGGCGACACCGGCAAGAAGGTGCTGGCGGCGCTGGCCGCGCAATACGGGCTGAAGGACCCGGCCTCGATCAAGGCGGCCTCCGGCATCGCCGACGCCTATGACGCCGTCTACATCCTCGCCGACGCCATCAAGATCGCCGGCTCCTATGACTGGCCGAAGGTGCAGAAGGCGCTCTACGAGGTGAACCGCGACGGGCTGGTGGCGCCCTATCGCCCGGCCTTCCTCAAATCCGATCCCGAGCGCAACGACGCCCTCCTGCCCGAGCACTACCTGCTCGCGGTCTGGCACGACGGCAAGCTGATCCCCTTCAAGGGCTCGCCCTACGACAAGTGACGCGGCCGCGGCCGGACAGCCTCCGGCCGCGCCCCTTCCGTTCGCCAAGCGAGGAGGCGACCCGATGTCGACGGTGGCGCAGTATGTTCTCTCCGGCCTGGCCATCGGCGGCATCTACGCCCTGGTGGCGCTCGGCTTCCACATCATGTGGTCGGCCGCCCGCGCCGTGAACTTCGCCCATGGCGACACGCTGATGATCGGCGGCCTGCTCGCCGCCTATCTGGTGGCGAGCGGCTGGCCGCTGGCCCTCGCCTGCGCGCTGGCGATCCTCGTCGGCGGCCTGTTCGGCTTCGTGCTCGAACGCCTCGCCGTGCGCCCCTTCGCGCACCAGCCCAATTCCATCGGCTGGATGCTCACCACCATCGCCGTCGGCATCATGGTGGAGAGCTACGCCACCATCGAGACGCAGGGCTACGCGCTGCCGCTGCCCTCGCCCGGCGTCGCCGGCTCGGTGCAGGTCCTCGGCGCGGGGCTCTATCCGCAGGAGCTGGCGATCCCCGTCATCGCCCTCGCCGCCATGCTCGGCCTGCAGGCGCTGCAGCGCCACACGCTGATCGGGCGCGCCATGCAGGCGGTCGCCCACAACAAGAACGCCGCGGCGCTGATGGGCATCAATGTCGATCTCGTCGTCGCCTTCTCCTTCTCCCTCGCCAGTCTGCTCGGCGCGGCCGCCGGCGTGCTGATCGCCCCCGTGGTGCAGGCTTCGGCGACCATGGGCCTGCTGCCGGGCCTCAAGGGCTTCGCCGTCGCGATCATGGGCGGCATCACCTCCGCACCGGGCGTGGTGATCACCGGCCTCGCCTATGGCGTCATCGAGAAGTTCGTCGAGGGCTACGTCTCCACCGCGGCGCGCGAGATCGTCGGCTTCTCGCTGATGATCGTGGTGCTGCTCGCCTTCCCGCAGGGCCTGTTCGGCAAGCGCGAGGTGGCCAAGGTATGAGCCGCCTCTACGCCCTCGGCTTCCTCGCCCTCGCGGCGGTGCTCACCGCCGTGCCGCTCGCCTCGGACAACGAGTACGAGCTGCGGCTGTTCATGCTGTTCCTGATCTACGCGATCATCGCGGTCGGGCTGAACGTGCTGATCGGCCTCGCCGGCCTCGTCTCGCTCGGCCAGGCCGGGCTGTTCGCGCTCGGCTCCTACACCGGCGCGATCACCGCGACGCGGCTCGGCTTCGACATGGTCGGCGCCGGCCTCACCGCCGCGGTCGTCGCCGGCCTGTTCGGGGTGCTGCTGGCCTATCCGACCGTGCGGGTGCGCGGCGTCTATCTGGCGGTCGTCACCATCGCCTTCGGACTGATCGTCGAGAACGTCGCCATCGAATGGCAGTCGCTGACCGGCGGCACCACCGGGATCACCTCGATCCCCTCGCCAAACGTCTTCGGCCTGCGGCTGTCGGGCTATGCCTATTACGGCGTACTGGCGGTGTCGCTGTTCCTGCTGGTGGCGGCGGCGCACAATCTCAAGGGTTCGCGCTACGGCCGCGGCCTCATGGCGGTCGCGCAGAGCGAGACGGCGGCGCGCGCGCTCGGCCTCGACCCGACGGCCCTGCGCACCCTCGCCTTCGTCATCGCCGCGGTCACGGCGGGCGTCGCCGGCACCTATTATGCCTTCCTCAATTCCTACATCTCGCCGGACATCTTCACCTTCACCGACAGCATACGCTTCCTGCTGATGGTGATCCTCGGCGGCGCGGCCTCGACCTTCGGGCCGGTCATCGGCGCCTACATCCTCACCTATCTTCCCGAATATCTTCAGGAATTCGCCGTCTGGCAGAAATTCGCCTATGGCGCGCTGCTGCTGATCGTCATGTTCGTGCTGCCGCGCGGCATCATGGGCTCGCTCGGCGCGCTGTGGAGCGGCCTGCGCCCCGCCGCGCGCGCCATCGCCGCCACCGACGCGCGGACGACGCTGGCGCGGGAGGCAAGCGAGCAGCGCGCCGAACTGGTCGCCCGCGACCTCACCGTGCGCTTCGGCGGCCTGACCGCGCTCTCCGAGGCCTCGCTGCGGGTGAAGCCGGGCGAGGTGCACGCGCTGATCGGCCCGAACGGCGCCGGCAAGTCCACCTTCATCAACACCATCTCCGGCTTCTACCGCCCGACCGCCGGTGCCTTCGAGCTCGACGGCCTCCAGCTCACCGGCATGGCCTCGCACGAGATCGCCCGCGCCGGCCTCGCCCGCACCTTCCAGAACACCGAGCTGTTCGGCGAGATGACGGTTCTGGAGAACGTCATGGTCGGCGGCCAGCAGCGCCTGCGCTACGGCGTCCTCGCCTCGATCCTGCGCACGCCGGCCATGCGCCGCGAGGAGACGCATTGCCGGCAGGCGGCGATCGGCCTGCTCGCCTTCGTCGGCCTCGAAGACTACGCCTACGAGGAGGCGCGCTTCCTGCCCTTCGGCCTGCAGCGCCGGCTGGAGATCGCCCGCGCGCTGGCCGCCAATCCCCGCCTGCTGCTGCTCGACGAGCCGGCCGCGGGACTGACGACGCAGGAGATCGACGATCTCGAGGCGATGATCCGCCGCATCGCCGATCTCGGCATCAGCGTCCTGCTCATCGAGCACCATGTCGAGCTGATCATGGCGGTGGCCGACACCGTGACCGTGCTCGACTACGGGCAGGTCATCGCCAGCGCCACGCCCGCAGCGGTGCAGGCCGATCCGCGCGTCATCGAGGCCTATTTCGGCACGTCCGGCGCGACCCATGCGCCTGTGGAGGTGCCGGCATGAGCGCGACGGGCGCAATCCTCCTCGACATCCGCAGCCTCGAGCTGCGCTACGGCGCCGCCGTGGCAGTGCGCGACATCTCGCTCAGCGTGAAGCCGGGCCAGCTCGTCGCCGTCATCGGCAATAACGGCGCGGGCAAGTCCTCGCTGCTGCGCGGCGCCACCGGGCTGGTCCGCCCGGCCGGCGGGCAGGTGTTCTTCCGCGGTGCCGACACGACGCTGATGCCGGCCCACCGCAAGGTGCGGCAGGGGCTGGTCATGGTGCCGGAGGGCCGGCTGCTGTTCCCCGACCAGAGCGTCGAGGACAATCTGATCCTCGGCGCCTATGCGCATGGCGGACTGAAGGGCGCCCGCGCGCGGCAGACCTTCGAGCGCGTGCTGACGCTGTTCCCGCGCCTGAAGGAGCGCCTCGCCCAGCAGGCCGGCTCCATGTCCGGCGGCGAGCAGCAGATGCTCGCCATCGCCCGCGCGCTGATGGCCGAGCCGGAGCTTCTCGTCATCGACGAGCTCTCGCTCGGCCTGGCGCCGAAGATCGTCGACCAGCTGATGGGCGTGCTCGCCGAGCTCAATGAAGGCGGCCTCGCCATCCTGCTGGTCGAGCAGTTGGCGGCGCACGCGCTCGCCATCGCCGACCACGCCTACGTCATCGCCAATGGCCGCGTCGTGCGGCAGGGGCCGAGCACAGAGATCGCGCGCGACCCCGAGGTGATGGAGTCGTTCCTCGGAAAGAAGAAAGCCGCTTCCTGAGCGCGCCCTGCGGCGCGCCCTCATCCCATCGTGCCATCAACGTGCAAGGAGTGACCATGTCTCGCGTCGTCGACCTGAGCTTGCTCATCGAAGACAACATGCCGGCCCACAAGCTCTTCCAGCGGCCGGTCATCACCACCCATCTGAGCCATGAGAGCTCCAAGGCGTTCGGCCTGGGCGTGCCCGGCGACGCCATGACCTTCCAGACCAACTTCATCGCCATGATCGACCATGTCGGCACCCATGTGGACGCCTATCGCCACGTGAACCCGGACGGGGCGCCGGTCGACGAGATGCCGCTGGAGATGTTCATGGGCAAGGCCGTGTGCTTCGACCTGCGCCATATCCCGGACCTCGGCGAGATCACCGTCGCCGACATGGAGGAAGCGGAGAAGAAGGCCGGCGTGAAGATCGACGGCCACATCGTCCTGCTCTGCACCGGCTTCCACCAGCGCAACTATCCCGGCCTCGATTCCGTCTGGAAGAACCCGCTGCTGACCGCCGAGGCGACGCGTTGGCTCCATGAGCGCGGATCGAAGATGCACGGCGTCGAGGGACCGTCCACCGACAAGCCGACCGACAACATCTTCGCCCAGCATCGCCTGTGCCGCGACCTCGGTATCAGCCACTGGGAATGGCTGGTCAATCTGGAGGAGCTGGTCGGCAAGGGCGAGGTCCAGTTCTTCGGCGTGCCGCTGAAATTCAAGGGCGGCTCCGGCTCCCCGGTGCGTGCCTTCGCCCTCGTCGATTGACGCAAGGCGGCCGGGAGGCCTCGCCGCCCGGCCCGCTTCTTGCTGAGGAGCCGCGGCCATGAGAACCCCCTTTGTCCGCATGGGTGCCCGCGAGGCGCGTGACCGCGTCGCGCGCCGGGAGCTTTCCCCGGTCGAGCTCACCCGCGCCGCCCTCGATACGGCCGCCGCCACGCAGGCGAGCCTCAACGCCTTCTTCCTCATCTTCGAGGAAGAGGCGATGGCGGCCGCGCGCGAGGCCGAAGCGACGGTGATGCGCGGCGAGACCCTCGGCCCGCTGCACGGAATCCCCTTCTCCGCCAAGGATTTGATGGCGGTGAGGGGCGCGCGCTACGCTTCCGGCTCGCGCGCCATGGCCGACAATGTCGCCAGCGTCGATGCGCCGGCGGTGGAGCGGGCGAAGGCGGCGGGCGCCATCCTCATCGGCAAGACCACGACCAGCGAGTTCGGCTGCAAGCCGGTCGGCGACAGCCCGCTCACCGGCATCACCCGCAATCCCTGGAACCTCGCCAAGACCCCCGGCGGCTCCAGCGCCGGCGCGGCGGCCTCGGTCGCCGCCGGCATCACGCCCTTCGCGCTCGGCACCGATGGCGGCGGCTCGATCCGCATCCCCTGCGCCTTCTCCGGCCTCGCCGGGCTGAAGGGGCAGTTCGGCCGCGTGCCGGTCTGGCCTACCTCGGCGACGCCGACGCTCGCCCATGTCGGGCCCATCGCCCGCGATATGGACGACGCCGCGCTGCTGTTCTCGGCCATCGCCGGCCATGACGCGCGCGACCCGTTCAGCGTCGCCGGCCCGGTGCCCGATGTCGAGGCGGCGGTGACGCAGCCCATCGAGGGCATGCGCATCGCCTGGAGCCCGACGCTCGGCTATGCCCGCCCCTCGCCCGAGGTGCTGCGCGTCACCAAGGCGGCGGTGGAGCGCCTGTCCGATCTCGGCGCCGTGGTGGAGGAGGTCGAGACCGTCTTCGAGACCGACCCCGCCGAACTCTGGATCGCCGAATTCTATGCCGGCGTCGGCACCCGCCTGCGCAGCGTGGTCGAGAACCAGCGCGACCTGCTCGATCCGTCCGTCGCCGTAGTGCTGGAAGCCGCGCTCGGGCAGGAGATGCGCGCCTATTACGAGACCGTCTTCGCTCGCTACGCGCTGCGCGAGGAGATGCGCCGTTTCTTCGAGCGCTATGACGCGCTCGTCTCTCCGGTGCTGCCGGTCTCCTCGCTCGACGCCGGGCTCGACATGCCCGCGCACCTCTCCGACCGCAACCTGGTGAGCTGGGTGTTCTACACCTACCCGTTCAACCTCACCGGCCAGCCCGCCGCCGCCGTCTGCGCCGGCCTCGACGCGGACGGCATGCCGGTCGGCCTGCAGGTCGTCGGCCGCTCCCTCGGCGAGGCCGACGTGGTGCGCGTCGCCGCCGCCGTCGAGCGGATGCGGCCCGAAATCGATCTCATCCCGCCCTTCCCGCGCCAAACCCAGAGCGAGGTTCTCCAATGAGCACGCCCGAAGCCTTCATGCGCCGCGCCATCGAGATCAGCCGCGAGAAGATGCGTTCCGACGGCTCGGCGCCCTTCGGCTGCGTCATCGTCAAGGACGGGGTGATCGTCGGCGAGGGCGTCAACAATGTCGTCAACAACCACGACGCCACCTCGCATGGCGAGGTCGAGGCGATCCGCGACGCCGGCCGCCGGCTCAAGAGCTGGGACCTCTCCGGCTGCGAGCTCTACACCACCTGCGAGCCCTGCGAGATGTGCGTCGCCTCGATGTTCTGGGCGAAGATTTCGCGGATGTACTACGCGAACACGCTGAAGGACTGCACCGAGATCGGCTTCGACCTCGAGCCGCTGAAGCAGATGGTTCGGTCCGAGGTGGAGCAGCGCACGCTTCCTGCCGAACGTCTTCTCGCCTCCGAAGCGCGCGAAGTGCTCGACGAATGGGCAGCCTCGCCCTCCTTCAACGCCTTCCAGTGACGTGCCGACGCTTCGCCGCGCCGGCTGAGAAGGCTGGCAAGACCCCCCAATAAGAACCTTCCAGATGGAGCCATCGTCAATGAACGAGTTCGACGGAAAGATAACGGACTTCCGCGCGCTGCTTCCCATGCTCAACCGCCGCCGCTTCCTGCAGGGCGCCAGCGCGCTCGCCGGCGCGGCCGCCGTCGGCGCCTCCAGCGCCCCGGAGCCCGCCTATGCGCAGGATAAGGTACTGAACCTCTTGAGCTGGCCCGGCCATGGCGACCCGGCCTTCGTGAAGCCGTTCGAGGAGAAGTACGGCTGCAAGGTCGTCGCCAAGGAATATGTCGGCGGCGAGCCGATGCTGGCGCTGATGAACCAGTCGCCTCCCGGCTCCTTCGACGTGGTGCTGGCCGACGCCGAATACATCCACATGCTCAAGGAAGGCGGCTTCATCGACAAGATGGACCCGGCCGACTACCCGCTCGCCGACTACTGGCCGGACTTCCAGAAGTTCGCCCCGCACTGGGTGGGCGAGGACCTCTATTCGGTGCTCATCCGCTTCGGCTATCTCGGCATCGCCTACCGCACCGACATGCTCTCGGAAGCCGACGTGAAGTCTTACAAGGTGCTCTGGGATCCGAAGATCAAGGGCAAGGTCGGCTTCTTCGACTGGTACCTGCCGACCATGGGCTGCCTCAGCCTCTACAACGGCAACAAGCCGCCCTTCGACATCTCCGACGCCGCCTTCGACAAGCTGAAGGAGACGATGTTCTCGCTGAAGCCGCAGGCCTCGGGCTTCTATTCCATGGCCGACCAGTTCTCCATGCTGACCAACGGCACCGCCGCGGCGATCCCCGGCGTCGGCGACTGGGTCGTGCTGCTGCTGCAGAAGAACGGCGTGCCGGTTTCCGCCACCGTGCCGGACGAGGGCGGCATCCAGTGGACGGAATCGATGTCCATCGTCTCGTCCTCGACCAAGAAGGACCTCGCCAAGGCCTTCATCCAGTACGCCTCCTCGCCGGAAGGCCAGGCGCGCTCGGCGCTGCTGCCCTCCTACTGGGCGTCCATCCCCAACAAGAAGGGCTGGGACATCCTCATCAAGGACCACGCCGCCGAGGCCAAGGCGCTGCGCCACACCTATGACGCGCGCAACGTCATGGACGAATACAAGGACGGCAAGATCTTCATCCGCCAGACGCCGGTGAAGCAGAGCATCGAGACCTGGAACGACGCCTGGTCCGAATTCAAGTCGATGTGAGAAGCGGCCGGGTGGGGGCGCTGCCTCCGCCCGGTCCTTGCCTGACCCGAATCAGCCTGCGAGCCGGCCATGTCCGACGCCTCCCCCGTCCCGACGCTGCCGCCCTCCGCCTCGGCGAAGGCGAGCCGGCTACGCTTCGCCGCGTTCTGGAGCCTGCCGCCGCTTCTCTGGCAGCTGGCGTTCTTCGTCGTGCCGCTCGGCTTCCTCGTCGCCATGACCTTCTGGTCGGTGAAGAGCTTCCGGCTCACCCCGGACGCGACGCTGGCCAACTGGATCTTCATCCTCAACGCCGGCTTCTTCCGCAACGCCTACATCTACACCTTCTGGCTCGCCGGGCTGACGGCGCTGCTCGCCAGCTTCGTCGCCTTCCCGGCCTCCTACGCCATGGCGTTCCTGTTGAAGCCGGCGACGCGGCGCTTCCTCGTCTTCATGCTGGTGGTGCCGTTCTTCACCTCCTATCCCGTCCGCATCTACTCGACGCAGATCTTCTTCAGCCCGCAGGGGATCATCAATGCGGTGATCGAGCCGCTCGGCCTCGGCCCGGTCTCGGTGCTGAACAGCCCGACGGGCACGGTGGTCGGCTATCTCGTGCTCACCCTGCCGCTGGTCGTGCTGCTCCAGACCTTCGCGCTCGGCAACGTGCCGCGCACGCTCGTCGAGGCGGCGCACAATCTCGGCTGCGGGCGGCTGCGGACCATCCTCACCGTCATCGTGCCGTCCGCACGCGTCGGGCTGATCGTCGCCGCCACCTTCGCCTTCGTGCTGGCCTTCGGCGACTACGTCGCGCCGGTCTATCTCGGCGGCTCCAAGCCGCCGACGCTCTCCATCCTCATCGCCGACCAGGTGAAGTCCGGCAACAACTGGCCGCGCGCCTCGGTGGTCGCGGTGGTGATGATCGTCACGCTGATCATCGTGATGACGGCGATGCTGGCGCTCGCCTATGGCCGCAAGGGAGCACGGCGATGAACGCCTCGACCTCCCGCCGCGCGCTGCTGGTGCTCTACACCGCGCTGGTCTTCGTCTTCATCTTCGCGCCCATCGTCTCGACGGTGGTGTTCTCCTTCAACGCCGACCGCTTCCCCAGCCTGCCCTGGGGTGGCTTCAGCCTGCAATGGTACGAGGCGATCTTCGCCGATGCCTCCATCCAGCGCGGGCTGATGAACAGCCTGATCGTGGCGGTGGCGACCTCGGCCATCGCCACCTTCCTCGGCTTCGCCGCGGCCTATGTCGACTACCGCTACCGCTTCTTCGGCAAGATGGCCTACATCTCCATCGTCGCCCTGCCGCCGACCGTGCCGGTGGTCATACTCGGGGTGGCCATGCTGACCTTCGAGGGGCGCATCGGCCTCTCCGGCACGCTCACCGGCATCACCGTCGGCCATGTGGTGTTGGCTGCGCCCTTCGCCATGGCGCTGGTGCGCATGCGCCTCGCCGACCTCGATCCCGACATCGAGCGCGCGGCGTGGAATCTCGGCGCCACGCCCTGGGCGACCATCACCGGCGTCGTCATCCCGTTCTGCCTGCCGGCGATCCTAGCCTCGGTGTTCCTGACCGCGGCGGTCTCCTTCGACGAGTTCATGATCGCCTGGTTCGTCTCAGGCGTGAACGAGACCCTCCCCGTGCGCGTGCTCGCCATGCTGCAGGGGCAAGTGAGCCCGCGCATCAACGCCATCGGCGCCCTCGTCTTCGCCGTCTCGATGACCCTGGTCGTCGCCGCCCAGATGCTTCTGGGGCGGAGCGGCCGCCGCAACGCCAAGGAAGCCTGAACCATGACGGGAGCCACCGCCGCGCCGATGCTGGAGATCGACCGCGTCGCCAAGCGCTATGGCGAGACCGTCGCGGTCGCCGACGTCTCCTTCACCATCGAGAAGGGCGAGTTCATCGCGCTGATGGGCCCTTCCGGCTGCGGCAAGACCACGACGCTGCGCATGATCGCCGGCCTCGATACGCCGAGCGAGGGCGAGATCCGCCTGTGGGGCCGGCGCATCAATGAGGACGCCCCCTGGGAGCGCGAGGCGCCGCTCGTCTGGCAGAACTACGCGCTATTCCCCTTCCTCTCGGTGGTGAAGAACGTCGAGTTCGGCCTCAAGCAGCGCGGCCTGCCGGCGGCCGACCGTCGCCGCAAGGCGATGGAATGGATGGAGCGGCTCGGCATCGCCGGCTTCGCCGATCGCGGCGTCGACCAGCTTTCCGGCGGCCAGCGCCAGCGCGTGGCGCTGGCCCGTGCCCTCGCGCTGGAGCCGGAGATGCTGCTGCTCGACGAGCCGCTCTCCGCGCTCGACCCGCATTTGCGGGTGCGCATGCAGGCGGAGCTGGTGCGCCTGCACCGCGAGCTCGGCATCACCTTCGTCTGCGTCACCCACAGCCATTCGGAAGCCTTCGCCATGGCCGACCGCGTGGTGATCATGAGCGAGGGGCGGGTGCAGCAGATCGGCGCGCCGCGCGAGATCTACCGCCGCGCATCCAACCGCTTCGTCGCCGAGTTCGTCGGCGGCAACAATTTGTTCTCCGGCACGGCGTCCGATGCCGGCGAGGGTGTGGTGCGGGTGGAAGGCGCCTTCGGCAGCGCCCTCGCCCCGCGCCCGAGCGATTTCGAAATCCTCGACGGGCAGGCGGTGACGCTGGTCGTGGCCGCCGACCGCATCGACCTCGCGCCGGCGCCTTCCGGGACGGGGAACGAGGTCGAGGCGCGCGTCGTCACGCTCGAATTCGTCGGCTCCTCCGTCACCGTCTTCCTGGAGACCGCCGGCGGCGCCGAGCTGCGCGTCCAGCGCTCGCTGCACCAGATCGAGAACACGCCGCTCAGCCCGGGGCAGGCCGTCTTCGCCCGCTGGCCGCAGGCCGAGGGCTTCTTCCTGCCGGCCTGACCACCCTTTCAGCCTTACTATGGAGTGACCCGATGTCGACCTTCATCCGCGGCGCCACCGTGCTGGCCATGGGCGGCGCAACAGGCAGCACACCTTTCGTCGGCGACGTGCTCGTCGAGGGCGACCGCATCAGGGAGATCGGCACCGGCCTCGCCGTGCCGGAGGGCGCGACCATCATCGACGGCGCCGGCAAGCTGGTGATGCCCGGCCTGATCAACTCGCACCTTCATTCCGGCGAGGCGCTGTTCAAGGGCCGCTACGATAACCTGCCACTCGAACTGTGGATGCTCTACGCCTATCCGATCCTCGGCGCCAAGGGGCTGTCCGAGCGCATGATCTATCTGCGCTCCATGGTGGTCGCCATCGAGTCGCTGAAGACCGGCGTCACCTGCCTGACCGACGACATCTTCGAGGCGCCGCGCCAGTCGCTGTCGCAGCTCGGCGCCGCCGTACAGGCCTATGACGATGCCGGCATCCGCGCCACCGTCTCCGGCCATGTGATGGACAAGGACTTCCTCGATTCCATCCCCTTCTCGCGCGAGCACGTGCCGGCCGAGCTGCAGGCCGAGGTCGCCAAGCTCACCCCGCCGACCACGGACGAATACATCGCCTTCGCGAGGGAAGCCTATGCCGCCTTCCATGGCCGCTCCGGCCGCATCCGCTTCATGCTCGCCCCGTCCGCGCCGCAGCGCTGCACGGCCGAATTGATGCAGGCGGTGAACGAGCTGGCGCTGGAATGGAAGGTGCCGTTCCACACCCACATCGTCGAGACCAAGGTGCAGGGCGTCACCGGACCGGCCATGTATGGCAAGACGCTGATGCGCTACATGGCCGATCTCGGCCTCATGCATTCCGGCACCACCATCGCCCATTCCATCTGGGTGACGCCCGACGACATCGCGCTGATGGGCGAGGCGGGCGTCTCCATCGTCCACAACACCATCTCCAACCAGAAGCTCGGTGCCGGCGTCGCCCCGGTGCGCCAGCTGCTCGACGCCGGCGTCAACGTCGCGCTCGGCTCGGACGGCATCTCCACCAACGACACGCCGCGCATGTTCGACGTGATGCATGCCTGCGGACTGATCCACAAGGTCACCACGCCCGACTACAAGCAGTGGCTGAGCTCCGCCGAGGTGCTGCACGCCTGCACCCTCGCCGGCGCTCGCAGCGCGCTGATCGGCCACGAGACCGGCTCGCTGGAGGCCGGCAAGAAGGCCGACCTGCTGATCATCAATCTCGACACGGTGTGCTTCACCCCGCGCCACGACATCCTCAACCACCTCGTCTACAGCGAGAACGGCTCCTCCATCGAGAAGGTGATGGTGAACGGGGAGATCGTGGTCGAGAACGGCCGCCTGACCAAGATCGACGAGGCCGCGCTGCTCGCCGAGCTGCGGGCGGCGATGCCGGGCTTCAACGAGTATCATTCGGGCGTGGAGCGGGCGAACCAGGCGTTCGAGCCGTATTTCGACGCCATCCACCGCCGCTGCAACCAGATCGACATCGGCGTGCACCGTCTCGTCGGCAATAGCGACATGTGGCCGTCCACTCCGGCGGGGAACTACTGAGATGGCCAGCACCCTCATCGCCGACCTCACCTGGTACGACTTCGCCGAGCGCGTGAAGGAAGACCCCATCGTCTTCCTGCCGATCGGCTCGGTCGAGCAGCACGGCCCGCATCTGCCGCTGGCGACCGACACGCTGCTGCCGCTCGCGGTCGCCCAGCAGGTGGCCGATCGCGTCGGCGGCCTCGTCGCGCCGCCGGTGGCCTATGGCTACAAGTCGCAGCCGAAATCCGGCGGCGGCAACCATTTCCCCGGCACGCTGAGCCTCGACGCGGGCGTGCTGATCGGGCTGGTGCGCAACATCGTCAACGAGCTGGTGCGGCACGGCGTGCGCCGCATCGTGCTGTTCGACGGCCACATGGAGAACCAGTGGTTCCTCGTCGAGGCCGCCGACCTCGCCTTGCGCGACCAGGCGATGCTGGGGCGCACGGATGTGCGGATCGTCAAGCTCGGCTATTGGGAATTCATCACCAAGGCGACCGAGAAGGTGCTGTTCCCGGACGGCTTCCCGAGCTGGGAGCTGGAGCATGCGGCGGTGATGGAGACCTCCGTCATGCTGCACATCCGCCCCGACCTCGTGCGGGAAGAGCTGATCCCCGACGATCCGGCGGCGGATTTCCCGCCCTACGACATCTACCCCTTCGACACGCGGCCGATCCCGCCGACGGGCGTGCTCTCCTCGGCGAAGGCCGCCTCGGCGGCGAAGGGCGAGGCAGTGCTGGCGCAGGTGGTGCCCGATATCGCCGACGCGCTCATCAAGGCGTTCGAGGCGCCGACATCGTGACGCCGGCGGAGCGGGGCGGCGCTCACCCGCCGCTCCGGTCGGCGATGTAGCTCGTCACCACGTCGACGACGGTGAGCTTGCGCTTGGCCAGCCAGTCCGCCTCGGAGAAATCGTGCTGGAACATGCTGCTGAGCGTGTAGCGGTTCGAGACGTGGATGAAGCACAGGCCGAGGATCGAGACATAGAGGTTCTCGGCGTCGATGTTCCTGCGGAATACCTTCTCCTTCTGGCCGCGCGTGAGGATGGTGCGCAGCGAATCCAGCAGCGGGCGCGTCATGTGCGGGATGGTGGACGAGCGCCGCGCGGTGCGGCCCATCATCAGGTTCTCGTTCATGATCAGCCGGACGAAATGCGGGTCGGTGCTGAGGAAGTCGAAGGTCAGCTCGACCAGCGCCTTCAGCGCCAGCATTGGCTCGGCCGCGTCGACGTCGAGCGTCTGCTCGCGGTCGCGGATGACCTTGTAGGAGGCTTCCAGCGCCGCGAGGTAGAGGTCATCCTTGTTGCCGAAATAGTGGTAGATCATGCCGACATTGATGTCGGCGCCGGCGCAGATGCGCTCGATCCGGCTGCCGCTGAAGCCGTGCTCGGCGAACTCCGCCATGGCGACCTCGAGGATGCGCTGGCGCGTGACGGCGGCATTGCGCTTGCCCGCCCCGCGGCGCTTCGCGGGCGCCGGCGCGGGCGAGGCGCCGGCTTCGTCCTCTGGCGCCTCGGCCCCTGATTTCGTCGCTCTCATCATGTGCCCGGCGCGGTCGGCAGGTCGGCGAAGGCTTTCGCCGCCAGATCCATCAGGTCCATATCCTTGCCGCGTCGCGCCATGATCGACAATCCTACCGGCGCGCCGTCCACCGTTCCCACGGGAATGGTGAGCTGCGGCAGGCCGCCGAGCCCGGCCGGGCAGAGAAGCTGCATGGCGCGGTAGCGATAGGCGTTCTCGATCTCGGTGGAGGCGGTGGCGCGCAGCGGCGGCGCACCCGGCGTCGTCGGCAGGAGGACCAGTCCGTCGCCGATGGCCTCGTCCAGTTCCAAAGCAATGGCGTCGGCACGCTGCCGGGCGGCCTCGGCATCGGCCCTGCCGACCTGCTCGGCCGCCGCCAGCCGCTGGCCGACACCGTCGCCGAAGCTCGGGCGCGTCTGGTTGATCCAGCCGCCAAGCGATTGCCAGACCTCCCACGCCTGCAAGGTGCGGAAGGTGTCGAGCCAGCGATCGAGCCCGATCGGGCTCAGGTGGAGCGGTGACGGCGAGCCGAGCCGCTCCACCGCCTTCTCCAGCAACGCGCGCGCTTGCGGATCGCACTGCTCGAAGGCATCGGTGGCGACGAGCACGCGGTCGAAGCCCTGCGGCGCCGTCGAGCCCAGCAGCACCTCGCCCACGCGCTTCAGCAGCGCGGCATCGCGGGCGAACCAGCCGACCGTGTCGAAGCGCGGCGCGAAGCGCGAGACGCCCTCCAGCGACACCCGGCCATGGGTCGGGCGCAGGCCGAACAGCCCGCAATAGGACGCCGGCACGCGCACGGAGCCGCCGCAATCCGTGCCGATGGCGAAATCCACCTGACCGGCGGCGACCGCCACGGCCGAGCCACTGGACGAGCCGCCCGGCAGCCGCTCGCGCGCGGCCGGATTGACCGGCATGCCGTAGTGGAAGTTCTCGCCCGACAGCGAGTAGCAGAGCTCGTCGCTGATCGTGCGGCCGCGCAGCGCGGCGCCCGTGGAGAGCAGGCGCGTCACCGCCGCAGCCGTCTGCGTCGCCGCCGTATGCGTAGCGAGCCAGGTCGGGTGCCCGAAGCCGGTGCAGCTGCCGGCGACGTCGAACACGTCCTTGATCGCGAAGGACAGCCCCGAAAGCGGGCCGTCGCCGATAGCCGGGCCGGCGACATGGTTCTCGTGGCAGAAGGCGCCGAAGGGGTCGGCCGGTGGCCGGTCGTAATTGTCTGCGGGCATGCGGGGAACTCAGTTGAGCGGCGGGCGATGCAGCGTCGCGGCGGGCCGCGTCAGGGTGCGTCGTCCGCGCTTGTAGGCGAACAGGACCGGGGCGAGCTCGGCGACCGCCGCCTCGCTGGTCAGGCAGTCGAGCACGACGAAGTCAGCCGACTTGCCGGCGGCGAGCCCGTAGTCGCGGGCGTTGATCAGCCGGGCGGAACGCTCGGTGATCATGTTGAAGCATTCGCGGATGTCGTCGGTGGCGCCGATATGGCAGATGTTGGCGTTGAGGTTCGCCATGCGCGCCAGCGAGCAGTCGCCGAAGGGCGTGAACGGGTTCAGCACGTTGTTGGTCGACAGCGAGCAATTCACGCCATGGTGGAGCAGCTTGTGCGTATGGGTGACGCCGCGCGGCTGGTTGCAGTCGCAGTCGCGGCCCATCAGGAACAAATCGGTCGAGGGCAGGCAGGTCAGCGCCACGCCGGCATCGCGCATGCGCCGTGCCGCCGCGTCGAAGCGGGTCGGGCTCGCCGCCGCCAGCTTGGTGACATGGCCGATGGCGGTGCGTCCGCCCCAGCGATAGCGCTCCGCCAGCTCGCAGACATAGTCGAGGTCGAGGCTGTCGGCGGTCGGGCCGAAATCGAGATGCATGTCGATGTCGACGTCGAACTCGCGCGCCATCTCGAACACCCGGTCGATCTGGCCGTGCGGGCTGCTGTCGGTGTAGGGCGCCGCGCCTACCACCCGCGCGCCCTTCTTCAGCGCCGCGACCAT